>CALJIC010000216.1 GCA_937974195.1 uncultured Roseiflexaceae bacterium
GCTCGCCTGCCAAACCCTCCGGGGTGCGGGCGGGGCTGCCCAGCTCGTCCGTGTTCCGCGAGATTGCGAGCGAAGGCCGGGACGTCTCTACGGGATCATGCCGAGCGCCAGCAGCACCCCGAAGAACAGGTGCAGCCGGCCGGTGCCCTTGAGCGCCGCGTTGAGCGCCGGCCCGGTCTCGGTGAGCATGGTCCTCACCAGCGGCGCCGCCAGCGGCAGCGTGAGCAGCGGCAGGAGCGACCAGGCCGAGGCGAGCCCAAGCGCGACGCCGATCGGCAGCAGCAGGTAGGCCCCGAGCGTCAGCGCCGCGTACTCGGCGCGCGCAAAGCCCCTCCCGAAGATCACCGCCAGCGTCCGCTTGCCCGCCGCCCGGTCCGTGTCGACGTCGCGCAGGTTGTTGACCACCAGGATGGCGGTGACCAGCATCGCCACCGGGACGGCGTAGAACAGCGCCGCCAGCGGGACCGCGCCGAGGTGCAGGTAGGCGGTGCCGGCGACGGCCACCAGCCCGAAGAACACAAAGGCGAACAGGTCGCCGAGGCCGTTGTAGCCGAGCGGGAACGGTCCGGCGGTGTACAGCACCCCGGCGGCGATCGAGAGCGCGCCGATCACCAGGATCGGCCAGCCGCCTACCGCGATCAGGTACAGCCCGATCAGCGCCGCCAGCCCGAAGACCAGCGCCGTTCCGCGCAGCACCGCCTCGGGCGAGATCAGCCCGCTCTGCGTCACGCGGGTCGGGCCGAGCCGCTCCGCCGTATCGGCGCCCTTGCGGTAGTCGAAGTAGTCGTTGGCGAAGTTCGTGCCGACCTGGATCAGCAGCGCCGCCACCAGGGCGGCGAGAAAGGGCAGCGGCCGGAAAGCGCCCTGCGCGTAGGCCACCGCCGAGCCGACCAGCACCGGCACGATCGCTGCGGGCAGGGTCGGCGGGCGCGCGGCCATGACCCAGGCGCGAAGCTGGCTCGGGCGGGCGGTCGTGAGGTTCGCTGTCATAGGTAGCCGTGCTCCATCTCAAGCGTAGTCGCCCGAGATTGTAGCACGGCTGGAAGGGTTCACTAGGGTGCTATCTGCTTTCCCCGCTCCGCAGCGACCGTGTCGCGGCAGAGGGGGAAGGAGGGGGAAGCCGGGGAGGCATCGCTTCCCCGCACCCCGCCACCGCGTAAGCCCTGCTCATCTGAGGGACGAGAGCGTTATCCCTTGACGCCGCTCTCGCCCCACGAGGGCGGGTCACTGGCCGGGAAGGACTCCTCGGACGCCTCCATGACCACGTCCCGCTTGCGCGGCAGCGGCTTGTGCGGCAGGTCGGCGCGGGCGGTGTCGATCCCCAGCGCCTCGTACACGGGGCACCGGCCGGTGTAGCCGCGGTAGGCCAGGTAGCCGCCGAGCAGCGCCGTCGCCAGGCCGGCCGGCGAGCGCCTGCTGAGGCCGTAGAGCGCCAGCGCGCCGCCGCCGATCAGGCTGAGCACGCGCTCGTTCTGCCCCACGTTGGCGGAGCCGGGGGGGAGCTGCCGCTGGATGGCCGTCAGCGCGTCCGATGCCTTGGCCGACACCGTCTCTTGCGCGGCGCCCAGCGCCTCGGTGACCTTCGCCGCTGGATGCTGTGATGTCATTGGTGGTATCCTCCTCATGTGGCGGTGCCTCGGGCGCTCATCGTGCGCCTGGCGCCGCTATCCGATCGACGGAAGTTACGCAGTTGCGCTGCATGCCCTCCCCTACAGGGAGGTGTGGAGGGCCGTAGGCCCTCCACGGATGCTGTTTCCCGCCGCTCTGCGACGACAAAGTCGTCGCAGAGCGGCGGAGAGAAGAAGATCCTGGGGAGGCTTCGCCTCCCCAAACCCCTCCGGGGGCGCAGCCACCGCGCAAGTCACAGAACCAAAAGCAAAAGCCGCGCCATGGATGCACACAAGACCGTCGTCTGCTTCGGGGACAGCATCACCGAGGGCGCGATCGGCGCCTCCTACGTGGACCGGCTGCGGTGCTCCCTGGGGGCGGGCGTGCGCGTGGTCAACGCCGGGGTCAACGGCGATACGGTGGTCAACCTGCTGCGCCGGCTGGACCGCGATGTGGCCGCGCGCCGGCCGGACCTGGTGGTGGTGCTGGTGGGCCTGAACGACATCGGCACCACCATCGGCCACCCGGTGCAGCGGGCGTACTACCGCTACGTCAAGCGCGTGCGGGAGCGGCTCACGCCGCGGTGCTTCGCGGGGGCCTACCGGGTGCTGGTCGCCCGGCTGCGCGAGCGGACCTCCGCCACGATCGTGCTGTGCACGCTCACCACCCTGAGCGAGCTGCCCGACGACCCGCTGCAGCAGTACGTGGACGCCTACTCGATCGTGGTGCGGGCCGTGGCCGAGCGCGAGCGGCTGCCGCTGATCGATCTGCGCGCGGCCTTCCGCGAGGCGATCGCGGCAGACCCGCGCCCCGGGCCACCCTACCGGCTCTGGCAGGCGCCGCTCGACATGCTGGCGGTGCGGGCGGGCCGCACGAGCTACGCGGAGCTCACCGAGCGGCGCGGCTACCGCCTGCTCTGCGACGGCGTGCACCTCGGCGAGGCCGGGGCCGAGCTGGTGGCGGCGGTGATGGCGCCGGCGATCAGGGGCCTCCTGGGCCAGCGCAGTTGACAGCCCCGCTGCCCCTCCCTATACTCCCACCGCTGCGCTGTTGGCGAACCGCCTTCGGCGGGGCGACGAGCCCGGGGCTCGCCGGCAGCGCCTGAGAAGCCTACCACGGAATGCATATGCGCCTCCAAGACCTGATCGCCGGCCTGGCGCCCGACCACGTGGCCGGTGAGCTCGATACGGCCATCACCGCCATCGCGTACGACTCGCGCGCCGTCACGCCGGGCGCGCTGTTCGTCGCCTACCGCGGCTTCCACTCCGACGGGCACGCCTTCATCCCGCAGGCGGTCGCGCGGGGCGCCGCGGCGGTTGTCTACGAAGATCCGGCCTGGGACGGCCGGGCCGCGGTGCCGGCGGTACGGGTGCCGAACGCCCGCACCGCGCTCGCGCCGCTCGCCGCCGCCTTCTACGGCCACCCCGGCCGGCGGATGCGCGTGGTCGGCGTCACCGGGACCGACGGCAAGACGACGACGACCTTCCTCACCAGCGTCGCGCTCGAGGCCGGCGGCCACGTGACCGGCCTGATGGGCACGGTGGACTTCAAGGTCGCCGGGCGGCAGTGGGCCAACGACACGCGCCAGAGCACGCCGGAGGCGCCCGAGGTGCAGGCGCTGCTGCGCGAGATGGCCGACGCCGGCTGCGGCTACGCGGTGGTCGAGGCGACCTCGCACGCGCTCTCGGCGCGCTGGGACCGGCTGCGCGGCTGCGCCTTCGACGTGGCGGTGCTCACCAACGTCACCCACGAGCACCTGGACTACCACGGCACGGTGGAGCAGTACCGGCGGGACAAGGCGCGCCTGTTCGAGATGCTGGGGGACGAGGCGGGGCCGAGCGCGGCTCCGAAGCGGCGGAAAGTCGCCGTGGTCAACGCCGACGACCCGCACCACCGCATGTTCCTCGACGCGGCGCCGGCCTCCGCCGAGCGGCTCACCTACGGCGTCCACGCCGCGGCCGACGTGCGGGCCTACGACGTGCGCGCCTCGCGCGACGGCCTGAGCTTCCGCCTGACCACCCCCTGGGGGAGCGCCGCGCCGCGCCTGCGGCTCACCGGCGACTTCAACGTCCACAACGCGCTCGCGGCGCTGAGCGTGGCCTGCGCCGAGGGCGTGCCGCTCGACGCGTGCGTGGCGGCCCTCGAGCGCGTGCCCGGCGTGCGCGGCCGTATGGAGCGGGTCGATAGCGGCCAGCCCTTCACCGTGCTGGTGGACTACGCCCACACGCCGGGGGCGTTCGAGAAGCTGTTCGGCATCGTCCGGCCGCTCGCCGAGGGCCGCCTGATCGCTGTGTTCGGCAGCGCCGGCGAGCGCGACCGCGAGAAGCGGCCGATCCAGGGCGAGATCGCCGCCCGCTTCTGCGACCTGCTGGTGCTGACCGACGAGGACCCGCGGCTGGAGGACCGCGAGGCGATCATCGCCGAGATCGCCGCGGGCGTGGAGCGCGCCAACGCCGACAAGGCCACGCCCTGCCCCTACCTGATGATCCCCGACCGCGCCGCCGCCATCCGGGCCGCCTTCGAGCGCGCCCGCCCCGGCGACGTGGTGCTGCTGCTCGGCAAGGGCCACGAGGGGTGCATCATCTACGGCGAGGAGCAGGTGCCGTGGGACGAGGCCGCCGAGGCGCGCGCTGCGCTGAGGGAGCTTGGCTATGGGCGGGAGCCCTGAGGAGGCACGATGGACCTCGACAGATTCCTGGACGCGCTGCTCGGCCTGCCGGTGACCTGGGGCCAGCCGCTTGTCTCCGACGACGGGCGCTGGGTGGCGTGGACGTGGGGCAACGTCGGCCCGGCCGCCAATGTCTACGTCGCGCCCACCGACGGCTCCGCGCCGCCGATCCAGCTGACGAGCGCGGACGATAACACGGTGCTGGCCTCCTGGACGCCGGACAGCCGCGCGGTGCTCGTGCAGCAGGACCACGCGGGCGACGAGCGCGCCCGGCTGTTCCGGGTGGACCTCGAGCGGCCGGGCGTGATGGTGCCGCTCACCGAGGAGCGCCCGAACTACTTCCTGCGCGGCGGCCAGCTTCACCCCAGCCGGCGCTGGATCGTGTACGGCGCGAACGTGGACGAGCAGGGCCGGGAGATCGAGCCGACCTGGGTCTACCGCCACGACCTGGAGACCGGCGAGCGGACGCCGCTGGCGCGCCCGCTCAGGCCCGCCTACTACGAGCCCGAGCTGAGCGCGACCGGCGCGCACGTGCTCTACATCCGGCAGGACCGCGGCCCGGGCACCGACGACGTGTGGGTGGTGGACATCGAGGGCCGCGAGGACCGTCTGGCGCTGAGCGCCGGAGAGACGGGCAAGGCGTCGGCCACCTGGTTCCCCGACGGCCGGCGCGCCCTGGCGCTGGTCGAGGCCGGCACGCACCGCCGCGTGGGCGTGTGGGACCGCGAGACCGGCGAGACGCGCTGGCTGATCGACGACCCGGAGCGCAACATCGAGCGCGCCTTCGTCCCGCGCGGGAGCGACGGCTCGACCGCGGTGATCGTCGAGGCGCGCGGCGCCAGGGCGCGCGCCTCGCTGCTGGACGTGGCCAGCGGCGCCGAGCGGCGCCTGCCGGAAATCCCCGGCGACCTCATCCCGCTGCGCGACCTGGGCGGCGGCTGGTGGGTCGGCGAGTACGCCAGCTCGACCCGCCCGGACGACCTGGTGCGATTCCGGATCGACGACGTGCGGCCCGAGGCCTTCGTGAGCCTGACGCGCGTCTGGGAGCGCACGGCGCTGCGGCCGGACGACCTCGCGCCGGCCGAGGACTTCCGCTGGCGCTCGGTGGACGGGCTGGAGATCCAGGGCTGGCTCTACCGCGCCCGCGGCGCCGCCCGCGGCACCGTCGTCCTCATCCACGGCGGCCCGACCTGGCACAGCCACGACCGGGTGGACCCCGAGCTGCAGTACTACGTCGCGCGCGGCTTCAACGTGCTGGCGCCGAACTACCGGGGCAGCACCGGGTTCAGCCTGAGCTACCAGGAGGCGATCAAGGAGGACGGCTGGGGCGGGCGCGAGCAGGACGACATCCGCACCGGGATCGAGGCGCTGATCGCCGCCGGCATCGCCGAGCCGGGCAGGGTGGGCGTGACCGGCACCTCCTACGGCGGCTACTCCTCGTGGTGCCAGATCACCCGCTGCCCGCCGGAGACGGTGGCGGCCGCGGCGCCGATCTGCGGGATGACCGACCTGGTGGTGGACTACCAGACCACGCGGCCCGACCTGCGCCCCTACAGCGAGGAGATGATGGGCGGCACGCCCGAGCAGGTGCCCGAGCGCTACCGCGAGCGCTCGCCGATCAACTTCGTCGGCAACATCCGCGGCCAGCTGCTGATCGTCCAGGGCATGCGCGACCCGAACGTGACGCCCGAGAACGTGCGCGCCGTGACGCGCGCGCTGCAGGAGGCCGGGGTGGAGCACCAGGTCCTGGCCTTCGAGGACGAGGGGCACGGCATCACGCTGCCGAAGAACCAGCGCGTGCTGTACCGGCGGCTCGCCGACTTCTTCGAGGGCGCGTTCAGCAGCTAGCGGGCGAGCCGCGGCTCAGCGGCGGTAGTAGCGCGCGTTGCGCCTGTAGTCCATGTAGCGCGGCGGGCGCGTCGGGTTGCGCAGGGCGCCGGTGAGGACCAGGCCGGCCAGGAACCCGCCGACGTGCGCGGCGTAGGCCACGCCGCCGGTCATCATCGCCGCGTCGGTGAGGCTGGCGATGCCGTTGAGCAGCTGGCCGACGAACCAGAGGATGATCATCAGCCAGGCGGGCACGTAGAACGAGAAGAAGAACAGGAACGGGATCGGGAGCACCGCCCGCACCGCCGCCCGCGGGTAGAGCAGCAGGTAGCCCGCCAGCACCCCGCTGATCGCGCCCGAGGCGCCGATCATCGGCACGTCCGAGCGGCCGACGAGCAGCGACTGGGCGAGCACCGCGCTGAGGCCGCTCAGCAGGTAGAAGATCAGGTAGGGCAGGCTGCCGAAGTTGTCCTCCACGTTGTCGCCGAAGATCCACAGGAACAGCATGTTGCTGATGATGTGGCTCCAGCCGCCGTGGATGAACATGGAGGTGAGCGAGGTGACGAGCACCTGCCACAGGAGCGACAGGTCGCCGCCGAGCAGGGCGTTCACCTCGCTCGCCTGCACTCCCCAGTCGAAGATGAACTGCTCGACCGCGCGCGGGCCGAGCACCAGCTGGTAGGCGAACACGGCGATGTTCGCTATCAGCAGCGCGGTGTTGACCACCGGCGCGCGGCGGGTGATATTCTCATCGCCGATCGGGATCATACGTCGCTCGCGCTGCTGGCTGGCACGCGGCCCGCTGGCGTCCTCGGGCGCCGTCGGGGCGGCCCAGCGCCCCAGGCTGCCCGGAAGGTCGTATTGTGTGAACCTCCGGCGCGCTGGCGCTCAGCTGCTCACGGCATCGAGCGCGGCGGCGAGCTTCTCCACCGCCTCGTCCACGTGCTGGCGCTCGAACACAAGCGGCGGCACCAGGCGCAGCACGTCGTCGCCGGCGGTGGCGATCAGCAGCCCCTGCTCGTGGGCCGCCTCGCGCACCGCGCCGGCCGGGCCGGCGATCAGCAGGCCGCGCATCATCCCCCGCCCGCGCAGCTCCAGCACGTCCTTGCGCGAGGCGGCCAGGTCCGCCAGCGACTCGCCGAGGTAGTCGCCGACCTCGCGCACGCGCGCCAGGAACGCCGGGTCGCTGACCTTGCGGAACACCCGCTGCGCGACGGAGAGCACGAACGGCCCGCCGCCGAAGGTCGTGCCGTGGTCGCCGACGTGGATCGTGTCGGCCACCGCCTGCGTGAGCAGGATCGCGCCGACCGGCAGGCCGCCGCCGAGCGGCTTGGCGACCGTCATGATGTCCGGGCGGACGCCGCTGACCTGGTGGGCCCACAGCGACCCGGTGCGCGCCATCCCGCACTGGATCTCGTCGAAGATCAGCAGCGCGCCCACCGCGTCGCAGCGCGCGCGCAGGGTCCTGAGAAACTCAGGCGTGGCGGCGCTCAGGCCGCCCTCGCCCTGCACCGGCTCGACGATCACGGCGCACACGTCGGGCGTGATCGCCTCCTCGGCCGCCGCCACATCGTTGAACGGCGCGAAGCGCACGCCGGGCATCACCGGCATGAACGGCTCGCGGTACTTGTCGCGCGCCGTCACCGCCACCGCGCCCATCGTGCGGCCGTGGAACGAGCCGCTGAAGGCGACGATCGTCGTCTTGCCCTCGCCGTGGCGCTCGCGGGCGTAGCGGCGGCTGAACTTGAGCGCGCCCTCGACCGCCTCGGCGCCGGAGTTGGCGAAGAAGACGCGGTCCAGGCCGGGCGCGCTCTCGACCAGCAGCCGGGCCAGCTCGCCGGCCGGCCTGGTGTAGTACAGGTTGGAGACGTGGATCAGCCCGCCGGCGGCCTCGCGGATGGCCTCCGTCAGGTCCGGGTCGCCGTAGCCCAGGGCGTTCACGGCGATGCCGGCCACACAGTCGAGGTAGCGGCGGCCCTCGGTGTCGTACAGGTAGCACCCCTCGCCGCGCTCGATCACGAAGTTCGGCCGGGCGTAGGTCTGCAGCACGTAGCGCTGGTCGGCAGCGATGATATCGTCGGTCGCCGTCATGCGGGGCTCCTTGTGCAGTCTCGGCTTCGGCTTGCCTATCATACCACGCCGCGCGGCGGGTGGGGGCAGTAGGGGCGGAGCGCGCTCCGCCCCTCCCACCTCCGCCCTACCGCCGGTTCTGCGCCGAGGCGATGAAGTCGTACGGGTAGGGCATCGCCGGCGCGCTCACCTCGTCCAGCCGCGCCTGGTGCTCGGGCGCGAGCTGCCAGCCGGCCGCGGCCAGGTTCGCCTCCAGCTGCTCGCGGGTGCGCGCGCCGATGATCGGGGCGGTGACCCCGGGCCGGTGCAGCACCCAGTTGAGCGCCACCTGCGCCGGCGTGCGGCCGATCTCCTCGGCGATCGCGATCAGGGCGTCGATGATGCTCCAGGTGCGCTCGTTGTTGTAGCGGCTCCACGACTCGCTCCAGCCCTGCTGCTCGGCCACCGCCACGCGGGTGTCCTCCGGCGGGGCGCTCATCCCGCGGCGGTACTTGCCGCTCAGCCAGCCGCCGCGCAGCGGGCTCCACGGGATCACGCCGATCCCCGCCCGCTGGCAGACCGGGAGCACCTCCCACTCGATCGCGCGCTCGAGCAGGTTGTACTGCGGCTGCAGGCACACGAACGGCTCCCACCCGCGCTCGGCGCAGCGGTCGATGGCCAGCTGCAGCTGCCAGCCGGCGAAGTTGCTGGCGCCGAGGTAGCGCACCTTGCCCGCCCGCACCAGCCCGTCCAGCGTGCTGAGCGTCTCGTCCAGCGGCGTGTGGGCGTCCCAGCAGTGAACCTGGAACAGGTCGATGTAGTCGGTCTGGAGGCGCCGCAGGCTGGCGTCGACGCTCGCCAGGATGTGCTTGCGGCTGAGGCCGACGTCGTTCGGCCCGTCGCCCATCGGGAAGCGCACCTTGGTGGCGATCACCAGGTCGTCGCGCGAGCGGCCGCGCAGCCAGCGGCCGATGATCTCCTCCGAGGCGCCGCGCGAGTAGACGTTGGCCGTGTCGATGAAGTTTCCGCCCGCGTCCACGAACCGGTCGAGCATCGCGTGGCTGTCCGCCTCGCTCGTCTCGCGGCCGAAGGTCATCGCGCCAAGGCACAGCTCGCTCACGCGCAGGCCAGTGGCGCCGAGGAAGCGATAGTTCATCTCACTCCTCCTAAATATCTCGAACGGCGACAGTCCATGCTACACCATGTTTCCGCGCGTGGCGCGGTGGCACGCTCCCGCGTCCCCTTGGAAGGATGTGGAGGCGCTGCCTCGCCCGGAAGCTTTTCCGCCGGCGGCGACACGTCGCCGCCGGCGGAAAAAAGATCTCGGAGGGCCGAAGGCCCTCCGAGCCTCCCAGCGGAAAGCGGCCTCCCGCTGGCCTGCGAGATGTGGCGCGCGGCCGGTGTATACTTCGGCGGTGCTCGCAGGCGCGGAGCTGCAGTGTGCAGCTGCACGATGCACTGCTACGCTTAGGAGCTCACCTCAATGTACGGACTGATCGGGAAAATGACCGCAGTGCCAGGCCAGCGGGACGCGCTGATCGCCATCCTGCTCGAGGGCATCGCCGACATGCCCGGCTGCCTGAGCTACATCGTCGCGCGCGACCCGTCCGACGCAGACGTGATCTGGATCACGGAGGTCTGGGACAGCCAGGAGAGCCACGCGGCGTCGCTGTCGCTTCCAAGCGTGCAGCAGGCGATCGCCAAGGCGCGGCCGCTGATCGCGAACATCGACAACGGGATCGTGACCGAGCCGGTCGGGGGGCACGGGCTCAGGTCGTAGCGGGCCCTTCTTACGGGGGCTGGCGAGCCTCAGCGCTCGACCAGCAGGATCTCGCCGAACCCGCTGGAGATGTCCACGCGGCGCATCGTCCCCGGCGGCACCTCCGCGCGCCCGCAGCCGCGCGTCGTCGCCGGGAGGCCCGGCGGCTGCTGCTCGGAGTCGGCCACGCACAGCACATACGCGCCGGCGTCGAGGGCGAGCGTGTAGCGGCCGGATGCGTCGCTCACGGCCGAGGCGATGGCGGGATCGGCGGGAAGTTCGACCCTGAGAAAGCGCAGCTCGTCGTCTGCCGGCGCCCGGCCGCCGCTGCCGAGCAGGGCGCCCGCCCGCTCCGCCGGGATCGCCAGCACGAGCTGGTCGGGGAGCGGCTCGTCCGGCAGCCCGGCGACATCGCTCTCGGCGATGATCTGCCCGGTCAGCCCGCTCGGGCCTGCGGCTGCCGCCTGGGTGGGGGCGGCCGTCTCCGCCGCGGGGGGAGGCGCCGAATCTGGCGCGCCGCCGGCGCAGCCGAGCAAGCCCGGCAGCAGAGCGACCAGCAGCGCGCCTCGTGTACGAATGATCGTTCGCAGTTTGCCCATGGTCTGTGCGCTGGTGCAGCGCGGCGACGCCGCGCCGCACCAGCGCGCTATCCCGCTACCGCATGGTGATCGGCAGGTACACAGCCTCCCCGATGACCTGCACCGTGACCGGGACGATCACCGGGCTCGCGCCTTCCTCGGATGAGGTGAACGTGATCAAGCCGGTGTGCGTGCCGGCCGGCAGCTCGGACGGGTCGATCCTCACGACGAGGTCGGCGGGCGTCTGCCCGGATGTCGCGGCGAGCGTCAGCCAGGGCGTGTCCTCGCTCGCCGTCCAGCTGATCTCGGACTCGCCCGAGCTGCGCAGGCTCAGCGTCTCCTGAACGGGGGCGCTGCCGATCGCGACCGTCACGCCGAGCGCGATGGGGGCCACGTCCAGCTCATTAGCCTCCGCCGCGCCCTCTTCCGCCACCGTGATGTTGCGCGTGACCTGGCTGCTCTGCCCGTCGCTGTCGGTCACCGTCAGCGTGATGACGTGGTCGCCGGTCGTGAGCTCGGACGTGCTCAGGGTGGCGCCGGTGCCCAGGACGCCGTCGATGCTCGAGGACCAGGTGAACGCCTCGTCGCCGAGCGTCCCGTCCTCCAGATCGTACCCCGTCGCCTCGAACACGATCTGCTGCGTGGGGAAGAAGACCTGGCCCTCCTCCGGCAGCACGATCTCGGCGGTGGGGGCGTGCAGCGGCACGCTGAACGCACCGGTCGTGTCCTGGGCGCTCAGGAAGCCGTCCGAGGCCACGATCCGCAGCATGCCGGACCCGCCGGGCAGCTGGGAGGCGTCGAGCTCCACGCTCGTGCCGGTCAGGCCGGCGGCCACCGGCTGCCAGCTCGTGCCGCCGTCGTTGCTGTAGAACAGGCTGTAGCTGAGCGCGTCGCCGTCCGGGTCGGAGCCGGTCCAGGTGACCGTGAACGGCCCGTTGGGCAGCGTGCTGCCGGCGGCGGGCGCGGTGATGGTGACGGTCGGCGGGTTGGCGCTGGCGCTGCGCGAGGCCAGGACCTGCCCGCCGTAGCGGATCTCCACCCTGACCGTACCGGCGCTCCACGGCACGACCTCAGAGATGATGGCCGGCGTGCCGGGGCTCTCCTCGGCGTCGCTGAGCACGTCGGGCTCGAACGGGTAGGTCGCGAGGTCGTTGTTCGACGCGTCGACGAGCGCGATCGTCCAGCTGCCCGGCTCCGGCAGCGGCACCGAGGCGCTCTGCTGGATCAGGGCGACGTGGTCGATCGTGGCGGTGTGGTTCTCCAGGTCGGCCGTGCCGCCAATCACCAGGAACTGGTCGGCCGTGGCCTTCTGCGCCGCGCTCAGCGCGCTGACCGACACCTGGTGGTTGCGGATGCCCTCGTAGGTGAAGTCCGAGATCCACTGGTTGGAGCAATAGGTCATCACGTCCTTCCAGTTCGGCCCGTAGATCGCGCGCGTTGCGATGTCGAAGCCGTAGATCGCGTTGTTCCCGGTGAGGGACGGGCTGATGCGGCCGCCGGTGTAGGGGTAGCTGGCGCCGCCCGTGGCCCCGCAGAACTCGGCGTGGTAGCGGCCGCGCGTGTGCCCGATCTCGTGGCCGCCGTACCAGTCGCCGTACGAGCCGTCGAAGTCCCAGCCCCAGGAGTCCGAGCCGGTCGGCCCCGAGGCGACTGTGCCGGGGATGCCCATGGCCCTGCCGCGCATGAAGCCGCCGCCGTCGTCGACGATGCCGTAGTAGACCACGCTCGGGCTCTCGCCGGAGAAGATCATGTTGATGGCCTTGTTGAACGCCAGCAGGGCATTCAGCGTATTGACGTTCGGCAGGCCGGAGAACGGGTAGACGTAGGTCTGGCGCGTCACCTGCAGGTGCGAGATCGGGTAGGCCCTGCGCAGCCAGGACTCGAGCGCGCCCAGGTCGCTGTTGTCCGCGCTGTGGGTCGACCCGCCCGCGGTGTACCGCACGTTCATCAGGCGCAGCCGGAGCGCCGGGGTGCTCTTGAAGTTCACCGTCACCGTGCGGACGTTGTTGCTCTGGTTGAGGTCGTTCTTGGCGTTGATCGGGTCGAGCCTGGCGGTGAGCGTCAGGTTGCCGGCCGCCGTCCAGCTCGAGGGCAGCTCGAACCAGAAGCTGTCGTTGATCTGCTCGCGGTTCGGGTTGGGGCGCACGGTGATGTCGCCGCCGGGGTTGCCGGGGGTCAGCGTCGGCATGAGCGACACCGTGCCGCGCTTGCCGCTGAGCGTGGCGAAGACGTCGGCGACGTTCACGGGCGCGCTCACGTGCACGCGCACGTACGTCCGCTTGCCGGCCACCAGATCGACGCTGTTGTTCAGATCCTGGATCGCCTGGGTCACCTCGATCGCGTCGATGCGCATGTCCGGTCCGGGCGGCGGGCCGGACCCGGCCCAGAACAGGTGGACCGGCAGGAAGGCCTCGAAGAGCAGCCTGCCATCCTCGGCCGCCTCCATCTGGATGCGGATCTTATCGACGACGAGCGGGCCGGTGTTCAGGGTGAACGAGCCGGCGCCGATGCCCGATGCGGCCGTGTAGACCGGCGAGCCGTGCGCGCCGTAGCCCGGGGAGATCGCGGTGCCGCTGAACGGCCGGGCGAAGATGCGCACGCCGCCCGGGTGGTTCTGACGGTAGCTGAAGGTGATGTTGACATCCTGGCCGTACTTGAACACGTTCGGCGTGTCGGGGCTCAGCTCGATGTTGGTGACGAGGTTGGACCCGCCGCTGAAGCGATAGTACACCGGCAGGAAGGCCTCGAAGAGCACCGTGGACGAGTCGGCGGCCGACACCATCTGGATGCGGATCTGGTCGACCACCGCCTGCCCGCTGGCGATCGTGAAGTCGCCGCTGCCGGTGCCTCCGCCGGCCCCGTATTCCGGCGAGCCATGCGCGGCGTAGCCGGGCGTGAGCGCACCGTTGGTGAACGGCCGGATGAAGATCCGCACCGGCGTGCGCGCGCTGTAGCGGAAGGTGGCGCTCACCTCCTGGCCGAGCGCCAGGACGTCCGGCGTGTCCGGGGTCAGATTGATGTGTGTGACGAGGTGCGCCGGGCTGCCGAAGAGATAGTGGACTGGGATGAAGGTCTCGAAGAGCAGCGTGGTCTGGTCGGCGTTCAACATCTGGATGCGGATCTGGTCGACCACCACCTGCCCGCTGGCGACCGTGAAGCTGCTGCTGCCCTTGCCGCTCGCCGACTGGGGGTAGACCGGCGAGGGGTCTGCGAGGTAGCCGGGCGTGGGCGCGCCGTCGGTGAACGGCCGGATGAAGATACGCACGCCGCCCGGCTCAGTGGTGCTGTAGGAGAACGTGACCGTCACGTCCTGGCCGTTGGGGAGGATGTTGGGCGTGTCGGGGCCGAGGACGATGTTGGTCACGAGGTGGTCCCCCGCTGCGGCGGGCTCAGCCACCTGTGCGCCGGGCGCCGCCCTGGCGGGGAGCGCGACTGCTGCGCTGAGAAGCAGCAAGATGAGGGCTAGGGGAACGATGGGACGCCACGTGGTAAATCTGGGTCTGGATCGCATCGCTGCCTCCTTTGCGTGGTTCTCGTTCCGTGTAGCGCGCGTTGTGTGGTTGTCTTTGTGCAGGTTCGCCGACAGCACCGACGGCCGCCTAGCAATGGGGCTTTTCTGATCAGGAAAACGCTGCGCGGGCGGGCTTTGGTGAAGCACCGGGGTGGCGGGTGGACACCAGGCAGTGAATACGACTCGCTGTAGTTTGGTTTGGATCGTGGGGCGATACGCCCGTGCGAGGGCGGGCTGTAGGGGCGGCCGCGCTCCGTGGAGAGGGGATACTATCTGCTATCATAGCGCGGCGCGTGGCTCGCGGGGCGAATGGGCGCACCAGCCAGGCGCAGGGCGCACGTTCCTCACAAGCGATGAAAACTGGAGGGGCTATGGGCACCCAGCAGATAGTGCTGGAGTATCTGGACGACCACGACGAGAAGCTGTCCTACCTGGCGCGCGAGATCTGGGAGCACCCGGAGATCGCGCTGGAGGAGCGCTTCGCATGCGGGCTGCTGGCCGATGAGCTCGAGTCGGCCGGCTTCACAGTCGAGCGCGGCGTCGGCCAGCTGCCGACCGCCTTCGTCGCCAGCTACGGCAGCGGCAAGCCGATCATCGGCATCCTCGGCGAGTACGACGCGCTGCCCGGCCTGTCGCAGCGGCTCTCGGCCGAGCGCGACCCGGTCGAGCAGGGCGGGCCGGGGCACGGCTGCGGGCACAACCTGTTCGGCGTCGCCAGCCTGGGCGCGGCGCTGGCGCTCAAGGAGCTCATGGCGAAGGAGGGCATCCCCGGGACGATCCGCTACTACGGCTGCCCGGCCGAGGAGACGCTGGTGGGCAAGACCTTCATGGCCAAGGCCGGCGTCTTCGACGACCTCGACGCGGCGCTGGCGTGGCACCCCGGCGACATCAACGCCGTCTGGTCCGGCTCCTCGCTAGCCATGAACTCGTTCAAGATCAACTTCTACGGCGTGAGCGCCCACGCCGCCGCCGACCCGTACAACGGCCGCAGCGCCCTGGACGCCGCGCAGCTCATGGACATCGGCGTCAACTACCTGCGCGAGCACATCATCCCCGAGGCGCGCATGCACAGCGTGATCACCAGCGGCGGCCAGGCGCCGAACGTCGTCCCGGCCTACGCCCAGATCTGGTACTTCGTGCGCGCCCCCACGCGCGAGCAGGTCGACGCGATCTACGCGCGCGTGCTCGACATCGCCAAGGGCGCCGCGCTGATGACCGGCACGACCTACGATGTGGACTTCGTGACCGGCTGCTACGAGCTGCTGCCGAACCTGGCGCTCTCGCGGCTGATGCTGGAGAAGATGCAGGAGATCGGCGGGCTGTCCTTCACCGAGGAGGAGCAGGAGTTCGCCAGGAAGCTGCAGCAGACGTTCGCGCCGGGCACCGTCGCGCAGGGCTTCGAGCAGGTGAAGAGGCTGGTGAGCTGCGAGCTCGACCCGGCGGCGATGGAGCGCCCGCTGTGGGGGGAGGTCCTGCCGCACACGGAGGAGCCGATCGTGATGCCGGGCTCGACCGAGGTGGGCGACGTGAGCCAGATCACCCCCACGGCGCAGGTGACGACCTGCTGCTGGCCGCTGGGGACGCCGGGGCACAGCTGGCAGGTGGTGGCGTCCTCGGGGTCGAGCATCGGGTTCAAGGGGATGCTGCTGGCGGCGAAGGTGCTCGCGCTCACCGGGCTGGAGCTGCTGACTCGCCCTGACCGGCTGGCGGAGGCGCGGGCGGAGTTCGAGCGCCGGAAGAACGGCCGGCCCTACGTCTCCCCGCTGCCGGAGAACGCGTACCCGCACTGATCGAGCTGGCGCGGGTCGCCGCCAGGCCGCCCGCGCCTTCTTCGGAAAAAAGAGTCTGGAGGGCCGTCGGCCCTCCAGACCTTCCGCTTGGGAGAAGTGGTCTCGCGGGGAGGCGATGCCTCCCCGAGCCCTACCTAGCCCACGACCTCTTCCTCAGCCACGGGCTCGGCCACGGCCTCGGCCGGCTCCTTGCGCGCCCGGCCGCGCAGCCGCATGCCGCTGCCCACCGCAGCAGCCCCGAGCGCCGCCAGCAGCCACAGCGCGTCCACCTGGCCCGAGGTGTTCGGCAGCTGGGCCGGGATCGTGCCGGGGCTGGCCGGGGCCTCGGCGCCGGGCAGCGTGCCGCTGATGATGATGCGGCCCTCGACCTGCGGGTTGACCGGCGAGTGCGCGCGGACGTAGTCGGCGGTCACGTCCACGTCCAGCAGGCCCGTGTCGTACGGGTCCGCCCCCTCCGCGAAGACCGTGTAGCCGTCGCCGCCCGCCAGCAGGAAGTTGTTGGTGACCACGCGGTAGCTGGCGTTCGGGTCGATCGCGACGTAGCCGCCCTGGCCGTCCGCCACCTGAATCCCTGTGACCCGGTCGCCGACCGGCCGCGAGGCGTCGTAGCTGTAGCGCAGGCCGGCGACCTGGGCGAAGCGGCCGGCGACGGACTCGATCTGGCTGACGCCGTTCTCGAGCGCCTCCTTGATCTGCGCGCCCGTCAGCGTCACCAGCGTGATCGTGTTGCCGAACGGCTGCACGTCGAGCAGCTCGCCGAGCGTGATCGGGCCCTGGTCGATGCTGGTGCGGATGCTGCCGCCGTTCATGATCGCTATCTGCGCGCCGGCGCCGCGTGTCGCCTCCAGCATCGCGTCCGAGATCAGGTTGCCGAGGTTCGTCTCCTGGGTGCGGACCTCGTCGCGGTTGCCGTTGAGCTCCACCGCCGCCTCGCCGACGAGCTGGTTGCGCAGGGCCGCCAGCGGCTCACGCAGCACGGCGATGCGGTCCTCGAAGCCCTGGTCGGGCTCGATGCTCGGCAGCACCTCGGTGGGCTGGGCGGCCACCACGCGGGTGATGTCGCCGTTCGCGTCGAAGCCGACCGTCAGGTCGCCCAGCCAGCGCCCCCACTCCCAGTCGGTCGCCATCACCACCGGCTTGCCGGACGGCGAGGCGATCACTTCGGGGTACGGCCGGCTCGGGTCGGCCGGGTCGATCATCGGGCCCATCGGGGTGTGGCTGTGCCCGCCGATGATGACGTCGATGCCGTCCACCTGGCTCGCCAGCTCGCGGTCGAAGGTGATGCCGATGTGCGTCAGGGCGATGATATGGTTGACGCCCTGCGCCTGCAGCTCGGCCACCGCCCGCCGCGCGGCCTCGATGTAGTTCGTGAAGGTGATGCCCTGCCCCGGGCTGGAGATGGCCGGCGTCTCCTCGGTCGTCAGGCCGAAGATGCCGATCCGGTGGCCGCCGACCTCCTTGATGATCCAGGGCTGGTACAGGCCGTGGATCGGCGACGAGGGGTCGGTGACGATGTTGGCGCTCAGCACCGGGAACTGCGCGCGCTTGATGAACTCGGCCAGCGGCTCAGGGCCCCGGTCGAACTCGTGGTTGCCGATCGTCATCGCCTCGTAGCCCATCGCGTGGTAGAACTCGAGGTCGGCCTGGCCGAGGTATTGGTTGAACCAGAGGGTCCCCTGGAAGACATCGCCGGCATCGAGCAGCAGCTGGTTGCCGCCCTCGGCGCGGATGGCATCGATCAGCGTCTTTCGGCGCGAGACGCCGCCGTGGACTGGCTCAGGGGGTGTGCCGCCCGTTACCGGCTCGATGCGGGCATGGTGGTCATTGGTGTGGATGATCCGCAGCGTGTAGGTCTCGGGCCCGGCGCCATGCACCGTCAGGCCAGTGGCCAGATACGCGACCGTGCCGGTGCCGAGCGCCATGGTCTTGATGAAGGTGCGCCGTGAGATCTTCACCGTGGAACCTCCTGCTCATCAGCGGATACACTGTGCGGGGGCCGTTCTGGTTTGGGTGAATGTGGGCGCTATCATACCACAGCACGCGGAGACGCTAGCAGCCACGGCGCACGAGACGGCCTCGCCCTGCACCAGGAGGTGGGCGAGGCCGCCAGGTTCGCTGCCCTTGCGCCGGGTGGTGTGGAGGGCGGGGTGCCCTCCACAGGCGCTTTTCTGCGGCGACGGAGGGAGATTCTGAGCAGGCGCTACCGCGGCGCCTGCTGCGCCGCGAGGGTGCGCATCGCGTACTCGACGCCCGCCCGCAGGTCGACGTGCGTCACGAGCCGGCTGAGGTCCGCGCCGGTCGTCACCAGCGCCTGGGCCACCTCGGGGCTGATGCCGACCAGCACGCAGCGGGCGCCGAGCAGCTCGGCCGCGGTCGCGGCCTGCAGCAGCCGCTCGGCGAGCTCGGCGTCCACGACCGGCACGCCGGTGATGTCCAGAATGACGATGCGCGCCTGCTCGGCCTCGACGCCGTCCAGCAGCCGCTGCATCAGCACCTGCGCTCGCTCGGCATCGATCTCGCCCACGAGCGGGACGACGATCACGTGGCGCAGGATCGGCACGACCGGCACGCTGAGCGCCCGCACCGCCGTGGCGAGCTGCTCGCGCTCGGCGATGGCCGCCTGCAGCTGCGCCAGCGCCTGCTCGAGCTCGGCGTTCCGCTCGGTGATCGCGGCCTGCTGCGCCTGCACCTCGTCACGCTGCCGCCGGAGCGTCGCCGTCATGCGGTTGAAGGCCGCCGTCAGCCTGCCGAGCTCGCCGCCGGTCCGGTTCTCTGCGACCACATCGTAGTTGCCGCTGTTGACGCGCTCCACGGCGCCGGCGAGCGCGACGATCGGGCGGGACAGGTGGCGCGCCAGGCGCAGCCCGACCATCAGCGACCCCACGATGGTTGCCACAAGACCCAGGCTGGCGAGCTGGTAGGTCGGCTCCACCAGCGACTCGAGCTCGTCGGTGGCCGCTGTGAGCCGGCCCATCGCCCGGTTGGCGATCTGGTTGGCGCTCGCGCTCAGCAGGAGCGCCTGCGGGCTCAGCTGCTGCTCGCGCACGGTCTGCAGGTTGTCGAACGTCTGCGCCAGCCGCTCGGTGAGCATGATCGCCGTGTTGGTGGCGCGCAGCGCCCCCTCGACCTCGGCGGGCGGGTCGGGGCGCGCCGCGCTACGCGAGAAGAGCTCCTGCGCGCTGCGGAGCTGGCCCAGGATCGCCTCGCTGTGCACCGGGTCCTGCTCGCTCATCAGGCGCGAGATGCGGAGGCTCGCCTCACCCAGGTGCTGCTGGGCCTCGATCAGCTCCTGCACCGTCTCGTCGCCGCCCTGCTCGGTCGCGAGCGAGGCGGCGATCACGCTGCCGGCGAGCGAGTTGGCCTGAAAGACGTTGAGCACGAGCCGCTCGCGCAGCGTCTCCTTCTGCCGGATCAGCTGGCTGAGCTCGGTGAACGTCCTCTGGTAGTCGTCCGACCGCTGGCGCAGCTCGTCCAGGTCGCCGGCGTCCGCCACGACGCTGTCGATATCAGCGTCCATCTGGTGGAGCGCCTCGAGGGCGGCCCGCCAGTTGTGGGCGCGCGGGTCCTGGAGGTAGCGGTCGGCGGCCTGCTGCGCCGCTGCGACACGCCCGACCAGCTGGACTCCGGCCTCGGCTTGGGCGGCGGAGCGGGTGTTGATCTCCGAGATGCGCTCGTAGAATTGGCCGATGCGCAGCATCAGGAATAGTACGAGCACGCAGGCGGGCGCGAGCACGCTGGTATAACCGATCAGGATGCGCACCCGCAGGCTCAGGTCGTGCCACTTGGTCATCTGCGCTCACTTCATAGGGTGTGTGCGGTGGCTTTGCCCGCGCCCCGGTGGGGTTTGGAGTGGCTTCGCCTCCGCATCTATGCTGTTAGCGCCGCTCTGTGCCCTTCAGGCCGGTGCGGAGCAGCGGGAGAAGGGTGTCGGGCGTGGTGCAGCCTCGCCGGCGACAGGAGCAGTTCGCGCGAGCCACGCACCCGGCGGCCGTGATGAGGGTGCCGGGGCTGGGCTCACATGATACTGTACGGGATCGTGCGGGGGATGAGGCCGGCAATTTGGTTGCGATTGTGTTCTGGAATCGTTCGCTTACTGCTGAGATACGTATACGCCGGGCAGAGCCCGCGGGCGCTGCGGCGTGCGGCGCAGGCGGGCGCCTGTGCTATGATGGTCCGTGCGCGTGATGCGCCAGTGGAGACGATACAGCCGGGAGGCATACCATGAAGTCGGCGCTCTTCGTCTGGGGAGGCTGGGAAGGGCACGAGCCACAGAAGTGCCGCGAGATCTTCGTCCCGTTTCTGCGCAGCCAGGGGTACGACGTGACCGTCTCGGACACGCTCGACGCCTACCTGGATCGTGAGAAGATGCACTCCTACAGCCTGATCGTGCAGATCTTCACGATGAGCACGATCACCCGCGAGCAGGAGGCCGGGCTGCTGGAGGCGATCAAGAGCGGGGTCGGGTTCGCCGGCTGGCACGGCGGCGCGGCCGACGCCTTCCGCAACAACACCGAGTACCAGTTCATGGTCGGCGGGCAGTGGGTGGCGCACCCCGGCAACATCATCCCCTACCGCGTCAACATCACCAACCGCGACCACCCGATCACGGCCGGCCTGAACGACTTCGACATGCACTCGGAGCAGTACTACATGCACGTCGACCCGATCAACGATGTGCTGGCGACCACGACGTTCAGCGGGGAGCACGCGCCGTGGATCGAGGGCGTGGTGATGCCGGTGGTGTGGACCAAGATGTACGGCAAGGGGAAGGTGGCCTACTCGTCGCTCGGGCACGTCGCCAGCGACTTCGATGTGCCGGAGGCGCGCACGATCACCGAGCGCTGCTTCCTGTGGGCGAGCAGGTAGCGAGACGCTCGGGGCTCGATGCCGGCGAACCGCGCGGGCGCAGCACGCTGCGCCCGCTCTTTTGAGGCGCAGCGTCCAGACGAGGAATCACACTATGACGTACTCTCCTGTCAAGGTCGGCATTATCGGGGCGGGCAATATCAGCGCCATCTACCTGGAGAACGGCAAGGTCTTCGACGCCTTCGACATCGTGGCGATCGCGGACATCGATATGGACCGGGCACACGCGCGGGCGGCGGAGTACGGCGTCCCGAAGGCCTGCAGCGTCGAGGAGCTGCTCGCCGACCCGGAGATCGAGATCGTCGTCAACCTGACCGTGCCGGGCGCGCACGGCCTGGTGGGGCTGGCGGCGCTGGAGGCCGGCAAGAGCGTCTACAACGAGAAGCCGCTGGCGGTCACCCGCGAGGAGGCGCGCAAGATGCTCGATCTGGCGGCCGCCAAGGGGCTGCGGGTCGGCTGCGCGCCGGACACCTTCCTGGGCGGCGGCCTGCAGACCTGCCGCAAGCTGATCGACGACGGCTGGATCGGCGAGCCGGTGGCGGCCACGGCCTTCATGATGGGCCGCGGGCCGGAGAGCTGGCACCCCAACCCGACCTTCTTCTACCAGCCGGGGGCCGGGCCGATGTTCGACATGGGGCCCTACTACCTCACCGCGCTGGTCTCGATGCTGGGCCCGGTGCGGCGGGTGACCGGCTCGGCGCGCATCAGCTTCCCCGAGCGCACGATCACCAACCAGTGGAACTACGGCGACAAGATCACGGTGAACACGCCGACGCACGTCGCCGGCATTCTGGACTTCGCCGCCGGCCCGGTCGGGACGATCATCACCAGCTTCGACGTGTGGGGCGCGAACGTGCCGTGGATCGAGATCTACGGCTCAGAGGGGACGCTGAGCCTGCCGGACCCGAACACCTTCGGCGGGCCGGTGCGGGTGCGGCGCATGGGCGCGAGCGAGTGGAGCGAGATCCCGCTGACGCACGGCTTCACCAAGAACAGCCGCGGGCTGGGCGTGGCCGATATGGCGACGGCAATCAGGACGGGCCGGCCGCACCGCGCGTCGGGCGAGCTCGCCTACCACGTGCTGGACCTGATGCACGCCTTCCACGACGCGTCGGAGGCCGGGCAGCACGTCGAGCTCGGGAGCTCGTGCGTGCGCCCGGCGCCGCTGCCGCTGGGCCTCGGTGAGCGCGGCGTGGACCCGTGATGCCTACGCCGCGACTCCGCCCACCCCCAGCCGCTGCGCATCGGCCTTGAGCGCCTCGATGACCTGGGCGATCACCTCGTCGAGGGGCATGCCGAGCGCCTCGGCGTTGTGGGCGATCTCTTCGCGGCTCACGGCGCGCGCGAAGGCCTTGTCCTTCATCTTCTTGCGCACGCCCGACACCTCGACGTCGTGGACGCTCTTGGTGGGCTTGACGAGCGCGCACGCGATCACGAAGCTGGAGAGCTCGTCCACGGCCGCGAGCGTCTTCTCCATGGGGGTCTCGCGCGGGACCCCCGAGTAGTCGGCGTGCGAGAGGATGGCGCGGCAGATCTCTTCCGACCAGCCGTTGTTGCGCAGGTAGGTCACCCCGACGAACGGGTGCATCACCAGCGGCGGGTCGCTGGCCTCACCGGCCAGGATCGCGCGCGCCGCCTGGGTCGTCTCGTCGCCGGGCGGCGGCATCTGGGGGTGGCGCTCGAAGTCCATGTCGTGCAGCAGGCCCACCGCGCCCCACAGGTCCGGGTCGCCGCCGAAGCGGCCCGCGAAGTGGCGCATGGAGGCCGCGACGGCGTAACAGTGCTTGCGGAGGCTCTCGGACTGGACCCACTCGTGCAGGATCGCCTCGGCTCGTTCTGTGTAGCTCATCTCTGCTCCGGTATTCAGTAGTCAGCGGTCAGAAGCCAGCAGCCAGCACAGCGCGGCGGCGCTGAGGCGCCGCCTGGCTACTGATTGCTCGCGCGGCTTCGCCAGGCGTGGTACAGCACGATGCTGCCGGCCACCGCCGCGTTGAGCGAGGCGATCCGGCCGCGCATCGGCAGACGCACCAGGAAGTCGCAGCGGTCGCGGGTGAGGCGCGCCAGGCCGGGGCCCTCGGCGCCGACCACCAGCGCCAGCGGGATGTCCAGGTCGGCCCGGTCGTAGTCCTGGGCGCGCTCGTCGTCCTCGACGCCGACCACCCAGACGCCGGCGCGCTGGATCTCCTCGATCGTCTGCGCCAGGTTGGTGACGACGGCGATGCGCAGGTGCTCGGTGGCGCCGGAGGAGGCGTTGACCACCGCCGCGGTCACCTCGGCCGAGCGCCGGCCGGGGATCACGACGCCGTGGACGCCCACGACCTCGGCGGTGCGCAGGAGCGTGCCGATGTTCTGCGGGTCCTGCAGGTGGTCGAGCAGCAGGAGCAGCGCCGGCTCGCCGCGCTCCTCGGCTAGCGCCAGGCACGCCTCAAGATCGGCGTACGGGTAGTCGCCGCACTCCAGCACGACGCCCTGGTGGTTGGCGCCGGCCAGCCGCCTGTCGAGCTCGCGCCGGTCCACCCGCACGACCGGCACGCCGGCCTGCTCGGCGAGCTTCACCGCCTCGCCGAGCGTGCCGGCCTCCTGCGCGCCAGAGGAGACCAGCAGGCGCTGGAAGGTGCGGCGCTGGGCGCGCAGCGCCTCGCGGACCGCGTTGCGGCCGTAGAGAATATCTGCCATGTCACTCCCGCGTAAGACCAGTCACTGAGGCGCTACAGCCCAAGCGCGCTCCTGATCCGGCCGAAGAAGCCGTCGTCCTGCTGGCTGCCGATCTCGACCGGCTCGAGCGACTTCTCGAGCTCCTGGAACAGGCGGCGCTGGTGCTCGGTCAGGCGCGTCGGCACGACGACGCGCGTGACGATGATCTGGTCGCCGCGGCCGCTGCCGCGCAGGTAGGGCACGCCCTTGCCGCGCAGGCGGAAGGTGGCGCCGGTCTGCGTGCCGGGCGGCACGCGCAGCGTCTCGGTGCCGTCCACTGTGGGCACCTCGACCTCGACGCCGAGCGCCGCCTGGGCGATGTTGAGCGGCAGCTCCATGATGATGTCGTTGCCCTCGCGGACGAAGAACGGGTGCGGCTCGACCTCCAGCGCGACGTACAGGTTGCCGTGCGGCCCGCCGCGTGGCCCGGCCTCGCCCTCGCCGGTGATGCGGATCTGCGAGGAGCTGTCGACGCCGGCCGGGATCTTCACCGTGAGCCGGCGCGTCTGGCGGACGCGCCCCTCGCCGCGGCAGTCGCGGCAGGGGATGGCGATCACCGTGCCCTCGCCGCGGCACTGGTCACAGGTGGTCACCGTGACCATATTGAAGATCGGGGCGCGGGTGCGGATCTCGCCCAGGCCGCCGCACTTGGGGCAGCGCACTGGGTCGGTGCCGGGCTCGGCCCCGGTGCCGCGGCAGGTGCCGCAGGTCTCGAGGCGCCGGAACTCGATCTCCTTCTCGGTGCCGAAGACCGCCTCCTCGAAGGTGATCGTGAGCGTGTAGCGCAGGTCTGCGCCGCGCTGGGGGCCGCGGTGCGCGCCGCGGCCGGGCTGGCCGCCGAAGAACGCCTCGAAGATGCTGCCGAACGGGTCGGCGCCGCCGAACGGGTCGTAGCCGGGGCCGCCGGTCGGGCCCATGTGCCCGAAGCGGTCGTACATCGCGCGCTTGTCGGGGTCCGAGAGCACCTCGTAGGCCTCGTTGATCTCCTTGAACTTGGCCTCGGCGCCCGGGTCCTTGTTGACATCGGGGTGGTACTGGCGCGCAAGGCGGCGGAAGGCCTTCTTGATCTCGTCCTGCGAGGCGCCTCGCTGCACTCCGAGCACTTCGTAGTAGTCGCGCTTGGTGGACATGTACAACCTCGTTAAGGGTTAGGGGTTAGGGTTGAGGGCTAGGGTAGCAGCCTCGCTCCGCCAGTAGCCCTCCAGCTCTAACCTCTAACCATCTCCCCCCAACCCTTAATCACACGACGTATGCGGTGGCCTCGCACCCCGTGGAGCGAGCGTGGAGGACCTGCGGCCCTCCACACCGCCCCGCAGGAGGTGCCGCAGCACCGCGTACGCTGTGCTAATCGACTTTGTAATCGCCCTCGACCACGGTCTCGCCATCCGGTCCCGAGTCGCCTGCGGCGCCCTGCTCCTGGTACATCGCCTCGCCGAGCCGCTGGGCGAGCACCGAGAGCTCGGCGGTGCGGTTGCGGATCTCGTCGGCGCTGTCGCTCTCCATGGTAGCGCGGACGGCGCGGATCTTGTCCTCGATCTCGGTGCGCAGGGCGGCGTCCACCTGCTCGCCGGCCTCGCGCAGCGCCCGCTCCGTCGTGTAGATCGTCGTGTCGGCGCTGTTGCGGGCGGCGATCAGGTCGCGGCGGCGGCGGTCCTCCTCGGCGTGCGCCTCGGCGTCCTGCACCATGCGCTCGATCTCCTCGGGCGTGAGCCCGGAGGAGGCAGTGATCGTGATGTTCTGGGCCTTGCCGGTGGCCTTGTCCCGGGCGGAGACGCTCAGGATGCCGTTGGCGTCGATGTCGAACGTCACCTCGATCTGTGGGACGCCGCGCGGCGCCGGCGGGATGCCGTCCAGCACGAACTTGCCGAGCGACTTGTTGAGGCGCGCCTCGGCCCGCTCGCCCTGCAGCACGTGGATCTCGACGCTGCTCTGGGAGTCGCTGGCGGTCGAGAACACCTGGCTCTTGCGGGTCGGGATGGTCGTGTTGCGCTCGATCAGCGGCGTCATCACCCCGCCGAGCGTCTCGATGCCCAGCGTGAGCGGCGTCACGTCCAGCAGCAGCACGTCGGTGACGTCGCCGGCCAGCACGCCGGCCTGGATGGCGGCGCCGATCGCGACGACCTCATCCGGGTTGACGCCCTTGTGCGGGTCTCGGTTGAAGAACTTGCGCACCGCCTCCTGCACGGCCGGCATGCGCGTCTGGCCGCCCACCAGCACCACCTCGTCGATGTCGTTGGGGCGCAGGCCGGCGTCGGCCAGGGCCTGGCGCACGGGGGCGATCGTGCGCTCGATCAGGTCGGCGGTGAGCTGCTCGAGCTTGGCGCGGCTGAGGGTGAGGTTCAGGTGGCGCGGCCCGGTGGCGTCCGCGGTGATGAACGGCAGGTTGATCTCGGTCTGGAGCACGCTAGAGAGCTCCATCTTCGCCTTCTCGGCCGCCTCCTTGAGCCGCTGCAGCGCGGTGCGGTCCGAGCGCAGGTCGATGCCGGTCTCCTTCTGGAACTCGGAGGCCATCCAGTCCATCACCCGCTGGTCGAAGTCATCGCCGCCGAGGTGGGTGTCGCCGTTGGTGGCCTTCACCTCGAACACGCCGTCGCCCAGCTCCAGGATCGAGATATCGAAGGTGCCGCCGCCCAAATCGTAGACGGCGATCGTCTGGTCCTTGTTCTGCTTGTCCAGGCCGTAGGCGAGCGCCGAGGCGGTCGGCTCGTTGATGATGCGCAGCACCTCGAGCCCGGCGATCTTGCCGGCGTCCTTGGTCGCCTGGCGCTGGCTGTCGTTGAAGTAGGCCGGCACGGTGATCACCGCCTGCGTGACCGGCTCGCCCAGGTAGGCCTCGGCGTCGGCCTTGAGCTTCTGCAGCACCATGGCCGAGATCTCCTGCGGCGCGTACTCCTTGCCGCCGAGGACGACGCGCACGTCGCCGTTCTCGGCCTCGCCGAGCCGGTACGGCACCAGGCCCTTGTCGCGCTGGACCACGGCGTCCTTGAGCTTGCGGCCCATGAAGCGCTTGACCGAGAAGATCGTGTTCTCGGGGTTGACAACCGCCTGGCGCTTGGCGACCTGGCCGACCAGACGCTCGCCGCCCTTGTTGACGGCCACCACCGACGGGGTGAGGCGGGCGCCCTCGGCGTTGGAGATCACCACCGGCTCGCCGCCCTCCATCACTGCGACGACCGAGTTGGTGGTGCCGAGGTCGATTCCGATAACTTTAGGCATGCTTATCTCCAGTAGTCAGTAGTCAGTAGTCAGTAGTCAGTACCACTACGAGTCAATGCGAGGCGACGTGGCCGCTGTGTATGCCCGAACGTCAGGGTTCGGCAGGGTTACCACTGCAAGCCACCGCCAGGCGCCGACGGTCGCTGCGTACTGTCTACTGGCTACTACGTACTGGATACGTGTGGTCTACCCCTGCCCCACCTTCACCATCGACGGGCGGAGGACCTTATCGCGGATCATATAGCCCTTCTGCAGCTCGGCGATGACTTTGCCCTCCTGGCCCTCGGCGGGCTCGTGGATCACCGCCTCGTGCTTGTTGGGGTCGAAGTCCTGCCCGAGCGCCTCGATCGGCGTGACCCCCTCGCTCTCGAGGACGGTCATGAGCTTCTGCGGGATCAGCTTGAAGCCGGCGTACCACGCGCTGTTCTCGACGTCGGGGGTGACGTTCTGCATGGCACGCTCGAGATCGTCGACCACCGGCAGCAGCTTGAGCAGCAGGCCGGCGGAGGCGGTGCGGATCAGTTCGGCGCGCTCCTGCTCGGTGCGGCGCTTGAAGTTGCGGTAGTCGGCTGCGGCGCGCAGGTAGCTATCCTTGTACTCGGCGACCTCCTTCTCGAGCTGCGCGATACGCGCCTGCAGTTCCTCCGTCGTCAGGGCGCCGTTCTGCTCGGCCGCGGGGGCGTCGCCCTGCTCGGCCGCGGGGGCATCGCCCTGCGCGGCCGCAGGGGCATCGCTCTGCTCGACGCCATCGACGGGTGTCTCCTGCCCTGGCGCGTTCGTGTTCATCTCATCAGACATCAGTCTATTTCCTCCTCGAGTTCTGGTTCGTGGAAACCGCCTCCACAGTACGTGGAGGCGGCCTCCACCCCTCGTGAGTTGTAGCAGCAAGTACGGAGTCGCGGGCGGCGCCTCGGCTGGCACGGCAGAGGAAGAGGCGGGAACGCGATCCAGCCGCCGCCGGCGCTCCTTTCGCGAAGCGGACTACCTCCCGGCCGTATCCGCGCCGTACAGCTCGCCCAGCAGGTCGCTCATCACGGCCGAGATGTAGCGGACCGTCGAGATCGTGCGCGGGTAGGGCATGCGGGTCGGGCCGATCACGCCGAGCACCCCGGCGATCTCGCCGCCGACGCCGTAGCGCGAGAGGACGACGCTGTACTCGCGCATATCGTCCTGGCTGTGCTCGCCGCCGATCACCACCTGGACGCCGGTGCTGGCCAGCGCGCGGGGGATGAGCGGGCCGAGCCCTTTGCCGCCCTGCAGGATCTCGAGCATCTTGCGCACGCGCTGGACCTCGGAGAACTCCGGCTGGCTGAGCATCTCGATCAGCCCATCGCTGTGGAAGCCCTTGTTGAGCTGGTCCTCGAAGTGGCGCATGGCGCGCACCACCAGGTCCAGCACCTGCAGCTCGAGCTCATCGGGCGGCGGGGCCTGCTGGACGCGCAGCTGCTGCAGCAGATCCTCGACCCGGCTGGCCGGCGCGTCGTTGCACAGGTCGTTGATGCGCCCGGCGAGGCGGCTCAGCTCCTCCTGGGGCCGGGCGGCCTCGAGCGTCAGCGTCTGCTGGCGGATCGTCCCGTCGTGCAGCACCAGCACCATGAGCACGGTCGTGTCGTGGATGGCGATCAGCTCGAGGTGCTTGAAGCGCGACTGGTAGGCGCGCGGCGGGGTGACGACCGAGGCGTTCTGGGCAGTGCGCGCCAGCACCGCGCCGGCGAGCGAGATCCACTGGTCCAGCTCCGAGCGCACCTGGTAGAACTGGTGGCGGATCGTGCGCTGCTCGGTGGCCGACAGCGGCGTCCGGTCCATCAGGTTCTCGACGAAGTAGCGGTAGCCCGCGTCAGTCGGCACGCGGCCCGCCGAGGTGTGCAGATGGGTCAGGTAGCCGAGGTCCTCGAGGGCGGCGAGCTCGTTGCGCACCGTGGCCGACGAGACGTTGAGGCCGTACTTCTTCACGAGCAGCTCGGATGAGACCGGCGCAGAGCTCTCGATATACTCCTGGATCACCAGCTTCATGATGAGCCGGCGACGCTCGCTCATTTCGATCGTCATCGCGCCCTCCACCCACAGCGGTTAGCACTCGCAAGCCACGAGTGCTAAGGGAGGTGGCTAAACGATTGGCGTGCCATTCGCACGCCGAAATCCGCCCGGTATTGTACCACGATTAGCTGGGCTGATGCAACGGGGGAGGCGCTGCCGCGCGGGGCGGCGGGGGGGAAAGCGGAGGAGGGCCGGAAGGTGCTATACTGCATGCTCGAGGCCCGCGCGCAGCGCGCGGCGCGCGGCGAGGAGGAGCGTGTGGAGCAGATTCTGCCGATTGTGATCGGCCTTGTGGCGCTGTGGATCGTCTGGAAGATCGTCAAGGGCATCATCCGTCTCGTGCTGACCGTGCTCGTGATCGGGGCGGTGATCTACTTCCTGCTGCCGTACCTCGGGCTGGGATGACGGGCGGATATCGTAGAACCGGGACGCTGAGCTGTTGAACACCATGCCTCGCACTGTCACCGCCACCCGCTACGTGACGCCGCTGCGCGAGGGGGGCTCGCTGCCGGCGATCGTCGAGGCCGACGACGACGGGATGTACGTGCTCAAGTTCCGCGGCGCGGGCCAGGGGCCGAAGGTGCTGATCGCCGAGCTGATCTGCGGCGAGATCGGGCGCGCCCTGGGCCTGCCGGTGCCCGAGATCGTCTTCGTCGAGGTGGACGAGGCGCTGGGCCGGAACGAGCCCGACTTCGAGATCCAGGCGCTGGTGGCGGCCAGCGCCGGCCTGAACCTGGGGATCGACTACCTGCCCGGCGCGCTCGGGTTCGACCCGCTGGCCGTGCGGCAGGTCGACCCGGAGCTCGCGGCGGCGGTGGTGTGGTTCGACGCGCTGATGACGAACGTGGACCGCACGCCGCGCAACCCGAACCTGCTGCTATGGCACCGCCGCCTGTGGCTGATCGACCACGGCGCGGCGCTGTACGTCCACCACACCTGGGCGAACTACATGGAGCGGGCGACGTCGCCGTTTACGGCGATCAAGGACCACGTGCTGCTGCCGGCGGCGGGGGACCTGCGCGCCGCCGACGCGGAGCTGGCCGCGCGCGTCACCCCGGAGCTGGTGGCGGCGGCGGTGGAGGCCGTGCCGGAGGAGTGGCTGCTGGCGGCCCAGTCGCCGTTCGCCGACGCGGCGGAGCACCGGGCGGCGTACGTGGCGTACCTGTCCAGACGGCTGGAGGCGCCGCGCGCCTTCGCCGAGGAGGCGGCCCATGCGCGCGCGCAGCGTGTTTGAGTACGCCGTCATCCGCGTCGTGCCGCGTGTCGAGCGCGAGGAGTTCGTCAACGTCGGCGTGGTGCTGTTCTGCCGGTCGCAGCGCTTCCTGGAGGCGCGCATCCGGCTCGACCGGGCGCGGCTGCTGGCGCTGGCGCCGGAGCTGGACCTGCCGGCGGTGGAGCAGCAGCTGGAGTACATTCCGCTGGTGTGCCGCGGCGGCGCGGAGGCCGGCCCGATCGGCGAGCTCCCGCCCCACGAGCGCTTCCGCTGGCTCACCGCGCCGCGCAGCACCGTGGTGCAGCCCTCGGCCGTCCACAGCGGCCTGTGCGACGACCCGCGCGCGGCGCTGGAGCGCCTGCTCGAGGCGAGCGTGCCGTAGCGCCCGCGGCGCCGAAGGTGCGCGGCGGTGGGGGGCAGCCAGCCGCCCACCGCCCAGACAGTAGAGAAAGTGGAGACCCGTAACGCCCGCGCGGCGCCAAGCGTCTTGCATGTGGCGACGATACACACGGAGGGACCTACGGTGAGGCGCGAGCGGCGAGCGACACGGCGCGGCGCGGTGTTCATGGGCTTCTTCGCCGTCTACGCCGGCCTGGCGGTGCTCTGGCTGCTCGCCGGCCTGGCCCCGGTGCTGGTCGCGACCGTTGGCAGCGCGCGGGCCTTCGTCAGCCGCGCCGCCGAGACGAGCCACACGGCCTACGACCTGCTCCTCGCCTCGTACGAGCTCATGCCGCCGGCGCAGATCGTGACCCAGTACCTGTTCAGCGCGGTGAACCTGGCGCTGGCGGCGGTGCTGCTGTACGTGCGCCCGCGCGACCGGGCGGCGCGGCTGCTGGCGGTGGCGATGGTCGGCACGGCGGCGGTGTTCAACCTCCAGGCGCACGCCGCGTTCCTCTGGGTGCCGATCGGCGAGTTTGTGCTGTTCATCCTCCACGACCTGCTGCATATCATCGCCGGCGTCTGCTATGTCTACGCGCTGCTGATGTTCCCGGACGGCCGGCTCATCCCGCAGCACGAGCCGCCGTGGTGGATGCGCGGGCCGATGAAGGCGGTGTACCTGGGCGCGCCGGTGCTGCTCGGCCCGCTCTTCGCGCTGCTGACCGACGGCGACCCGGTGGGGCTGGTGCTGTACTTCGGCGTCTTCATCCCGATCGTCGGCGTCGCGGCGCAGGTGTTCCGCTTCCGGCGGGCGCGGAGCGGCCCCGCGCGCCAGCAGTCGCGGCTGCTGCTCTGGACGCTGGGGCTGGCCTTCGGGCTGGCGGTGCTCTTCGCGCTGGCCGAGCTCGCGCTCAGCGCGCCGCGCATCGACCTCGCCTGGGAGACGCGCGGCGCCGTGCGCCGGGCCGTCCAGGTCGCGATCCCCTCGCTGTTCACGCTCATCCCGGTGATGCTCTTCGTCGTGATCGTGCGCTACCGGCTGTGGGACATCGACGTCGTCATCAACCGGACGCTGGTGTACGCCGCGCTCACGGCGGCGCTGGCGCTGGTGTACCTGGGGAGCGTGATCGTGCTGCAGTACGGCTTCCGGCTGGCCACCGGCCAGCGCTCGAGCCTGGCGGTGGTGCTCTCGACGCTGGCGATCGCCTCGCTGTTCCAGCCGGTGCGGCGCCACCTGCAGACCTTCGTGGACCGCCGCTTCTACCGCCACAAGTACGACGCGTCGCAGACGCTGGCGGCGTTTGCGGCGACGGTGCGCGACGAGGTGGACTTCGCGCGGCTGCGCGAGAACCTGCTGGGCGTGGTGCACGCCACCATGCGCCCCGAGCACGTGACGCTGTGGACGCCGCCGGAGGGCCGGCTGAGGAGGGGCGAATGAGCGCGTGGCTGCGCGCGTTCTGGCGCGCGCTCACCCGCCGCGACACGGGCGAGGCGCCCCCGCCTCCGGCCGGGCAGGACGGCCCGCCGGCGCTCGACATCGCGCCGGACGACCCGATCGTGGCCTTCTTTCTGCGCGCGCCCGGCGCGGTGGAGGTGGACGAGATCGAGCTCGACTCGCCGGCGGTGCGGGCGCTGCGCGCGGCGGGCATCAAGCTGGTGGTGCCGCTGGTGAGCCAGGGCGAGCTGATCGGGCTGCTGAACCTCGGGCCGCGGCTGAGCGAGCAGGAGTACTCGGCCGACGACCGGGCGCTGCTGAACAACCTGGCGACGCAGGCCGCGCCGGCGCTGCGCGTGGCGCAGCTCGTGCGCCAGCAGCAGGCGGAGACCCAGGAGCGCGAGCGGCTCGACTACGAGATGCGCGTCGCGCGGCTCATCCAGCAGACGCTGCTGCCGCGCACCAGCCCGACGCTCCCCGGCTGGCAGCTCGCGCGCCACTACCAGCCGGCGCGGGCGGTCGGCGGCGACTTCTACGACTTCATCGAGCTGACCGACGGGCGGCTGGTGCTGATCGTCGGCGACGTGACCGACAAGGGCGTGCCCGCGGCGCTGCTGATGGCGACGGTGCGCAGCTTCCTGCGCTCGGCGGCGCAGCGGCTGGTGGCGCCGGGCCTGGTGCTCAGGCGCGCCAACGAGCACCTGTGCGGCGACATCCCGCCGAACATGTTCGTCACCTGCCTGTACGCGGTGCTGGACCCGGAGAGCGGGCGGCTGTGGTACGCGAACGCCGGCCACGACCCGCCCTACGTGCGCCGCGAGGGGCAGGTCGAGGAGCTGCGGGCGATCGGCGTGCCGCTGGGGCTGATGCCGGACATCGAGTACCAGGAGCACGAGCTCGTGCTGGAGCCGGGCGACAGCGTGCTGCTCTACAGCGACGGGCTGGTGGAGGCCCACAACAGCGGGCGCGAGATGTTCGGCTTCCCGCGCCTGCAGGCAGCCGTGGCGCGCCACGCGGAGGCGCGTGGCCAGGCGCTGATCGACGCCCTGCTCGCGGACCTCGCGGGCTTCGCGGGGGAGGGCTGGGAGCAGGAGGACGACATCACGCTGGTGGTGCTCGAGCGCGAGCCGGCCGCCGGCGCCCCGGTGCGCTCGCGGCAGGCAGGCGACGGCGCGGCGCGGCTCGCGGGCCCGTGGGAGCGCCTGGCCGAGCACCGCGTGCCGAGCCAGCCCGGCAACGAGCACCTGGCGCTGCGCTACCTCGGCGAGGCCGTGCGCAGGCTGGACCTGCCGCCGCGCGACCTCGAGCGGCTGAAGACCGCCGTGGCCGAGGCGACGATGAACGCCATGGAGCACGGCAACAGCTACCGGCCGGACGCGCCGGTGCTGCTCGAAGTGCTGGCGTCGCCGGCGGCGGTGATGGTGCGCATCACCGACCGCGGGCAGGGGCAGCCGCTGCCGGTGCTCGAGGTGCCGGACATCGAGGCCAAGCTGGCCGGGCTGCAGTCGCCGCGCGGCTGGGGAATGTTCCTGATCGAGCGTCTGGTCGACCACATGCGGGTCAGCTCGGGCGACGAGCGCCATACGGTGGAGCTCATCCTATACCGGAAGGGAGATCGCTATGCCGGCGAAACAACTTGAGGCCAGCGTCCGGCGCCTGCCGGGGGTCGCGATCATCGACCTGCGCGGCGAGATCAACGCCACCGCCGAGGCGGCGCTGAACGCCGCGTACGCCGAGGCCGAGCAGGGGGACCCGCGGGCGGTGCTGCTCAACTTCGTCGAGGTGGACTACATCAACAGCACCGGGATCGCGCTGATCGTCGGCCTGCTGGCGCGGGCGCGCTCGTCGAACCGCCAGCTGCGGGCCTACGGCCTGAGCGACCACTACGTGGAGATCTTCCACATCACGCGCCTGGCGGACTTCATGCAGGTCTTCTCGGATGAGGCGGCGGCCGTGGCTGTGGGCGAGTCCTAGGTCGTAAGGAAATAGCCAGTATGCTATGGCGCGGCGAAGCCGTACCGTAGCATACTGGCTATCTGATTTTCTCGCCGAAGAGCGGCAGAATCCACCCGCCGGCCGGCGCGGGCGCGGCGCCTACCACCCGCCGCGCTCGGCGACGAACGCCTCGACCTCGGGCAGCGTCGGCATGAAGTTCGCGCAGCCGTGGCGCGTGACGACGATCGCCCCCGTCGCGTTGCCCATGCGCGCGGCGCGCTCGAGCTCCCAGCCCTGGAGGATGCCGTAGATCAGGCCGCTGGCGAAGGCGTCCCCCGCGCCGAGCACGTTCAGCACCTCGATCGGGAAGGGCGCGACGTCGACGGGCTTCGCGCCGGGCCGCAGGACGGTCGAGCCGCGCGCGCCGCGCTTCAGCACCAGCGCCTGAATCCCGGTCTCGAGCAGCCGCGCCGCGCCCTCCTCGGCGTCGTCGGTGTCGGCCGCCGCGCGGACCTCCTCCTCGGTGCCCACCGCGAGCGTCGCCAGCCGCAGCAGCCCGCGCAGCGTCGGCCCGAAGGCGCGCGGGTCGTGCCACTGGTCCGCGCGGTGGTCGATGTCCACGATCACCGTGGCGCCGGCCGCACGGGCGCGCTCGGCCGCCAGGAACGTCGCCGAGCGGCTGGGCTCGCGGCTCACGCCGGTGCCGCTCAGGAACACCACCCGGCTCGACGTCACCGGCGCGGCCAGCACGTCGTCGATCGACAGCTCGATGTCGGCGCAGTTGTCGCGGTAGAAGGTCAGCGGGAAGCGGTCGGGCGGCTGGATGGTCAGGATCACCGCGCTGGTCCGCCGGCCGGGCTTGCGCACGCAGTAGCGCGTCTCCACCCCTTCGCGCTCGAGGAAGGCCAGCACGAAGTCGCCCACCTGGTCCTCGCCGACGGCGGTGAGCAGCGCGGAGCGCAGACCGAGGCGGCGCGTCCCGACGCTCACATTAGTGGGGCAGCCGCCCACATAGGCGTCGAAGCTCTTGACGTCGGGCATGGCCACGCCGATCTCGTGGGCGTAGAGGTCGATCGAGCTGCGGCCGATCGCCAGGACGTCGTAGGAGGTGGCGGTCATTGTGTTCACCTGAGGAAAGGGACGCTGGCTAGCGTCATCGGACGGCTGAGCGTGGAATGCGTTCGCGTGTCATCGGGCGCTCGATGAGCGCAGCACGCGCTATTGTATCACGTGCTGCGCTACCACTCGGCCAGCTTCCAGATCTCGGGCTGCACGGTGCCGGCCTCGACGCCGATCTCGGCGTAGATCGCCACGGCCTGCTTGAGGTGCGCCATGGCCTCGTCCGAGCGGCCGCCGGCGTGCATGAGGTCGGCGAGGTTGTTGTGCAGGGCGGCCTCGCGGTGCCGGTCGCCGAGCGCCCCGGCCAGCGCGAGCGCCTCGCGGGCCAGCTCCAGCGCCCGCTCGGTCGCACCGCTGGCGCCGTAGGCCAGCGCGAGGTTGTTGAGCGCCGCCACGCGCGCGCTCGGGTCGCCGAGCGCATCGGCCAGCTGCAGGCTGCGCTCGAGGTGGTGGACGGCGGCATCGATGGCGCGCCGGCTGGTGGCGAGCACCCCCAGGATGTTGTGCGACTGCGCCAGCGCCCGCGTGTCGCCGGCGGCCTCGGCGAGCGACAGCGCCCGCTGCGCCAGCTCAGCGGCGCGCCCGTCGCCGTTCCCGGCCTGGTGGACGGTCAGGCTCCAGTCGGCGTAGATGCGGGCGCGCTCGCCGGGGTGGCCGTCCTCGCCGAGCGCCAGCAGCGCGGCCTGGAAGTGGCTCCCGGCCAGGTCCCACGCGCCGCGGCGGTGGTGGACGCCGCCGAGCTTGCTCTCGATCGCCGGCAGGCTCTCCGGGTCGCACAGCGCGGCGGCGGTCTCGTAGCTGGTCAGCGCCGCGCTGTACTCGCCGCGCAGCGTGTGGAGATCGCCGATCGCCTCGTGGAGCGCGGCGACCGCCGGGTGGCCCAGGGCGAGCGCGGCGTTGAAGTGCGCCAGCGCCTCGGCGTTGGCGTACAGCCGGCGCGCGTGCATGCCAGCGATCTTGAACTGGTCGGCGGCCAGCGCGTCTTGCCCCGCCTCGCGGTAGTGGTGGGCGATCTGCCCGGCGGTGGCCCCCTGGTCGCGCCGGGCGTGCGCCCGCACCAGCAGCGCGTCGGCGACCCGCCGGTGGAGCAGGCGGCGGCGGGCGAGGCTGGTCTCCTCGTACACCAGCGCGCGCAGCTTCTCGTGGCTGAAGTCGTAGGTCAGCACCGGGAAGCGGGCGCCGGGGGCGGCCTGGCCCGGCCCGGCACCCGGCGCCTCGTGCTCGCGCATCCCGTGGCGCGCCTCGGACACCAGCCCGAGCGCGATCAGCTGCTCCAGCGCCGCCACGGTCTCCTCCTCGCTGCGCCCGCTCGCCTCGCGCAGCGTGTCGAAGTCGAACGAGCGGCCGATCACAGCGGCGGTGGCCAGGATCTGGGCGGCCGTCTCGCTGGCAGCCGCCAGCCGGACGCGCAGGACGTCGCGCACGCTGGACGGCAGGGCCAACTCGCCGCTCTGGGCGCCGCCGTGGGCGATCGACGCGAGGTACTCGACGACGAACAGCGGCAGGCCCTCGGTCTCGCGGTAGAGCCAGGCGGCGAAGTCGGCCGGCGTCTCGCGGCCGCCCGCGGCCTGCACCAGCGCCTCGACGGCCTCGGGGCCCAGGCGCTCGAGCGTGAGGGACGAGCCGGTGCGCGAGCGCTGGGCCTCGGCCAGCAGCTGGCGCAGGCGATGGCCGGACGGCACCTGCTCGCTGCGCCAGGTGACCAGCACGAGCACCGGCCGGCCCTTCAGCCGGCGCACGAAGTACGTCAGCAGATCGAGCGAGGCCGCGTCGGCCCAGTGCAGGTCGTCGATGAACAGCACGCCGAACGCCGGCGGCTCCCCCGAGGGGCGCTCCGGCCCGCGGCAGGCGGCCAGAAGCACCTGGCTGAGCCCTTCGAAGAAGCGGTTCTGCGCGCCGGGGCTGTCGAGCGGGGGCGGGGGCGGAAGCCCAGGCCGGCGGGCCGCCAGCTCGGGAAGCAGGCGGGCGGCCTCGCTCAGCCAGTGCGGCGGCACGTCCGCGTGCCAGTCATCGCGCCCCGGCTGGACGACGAAGGAGCGCAGGCCGTTGGCGAGCGGGCCGTAGGCCAGGTCGCTCTCGCCCTCGTAGCAGCGCACCGCCAGCGTCACCGCCTCCCGCGAGCGGGCGTGCTCGAGCAGCTCCTCGGCCAGGCGCGTCTTGCCGATGCCGCCCTCGCCCTCCAGCGCCATGAAGTAGCCGTCGGGCCCGACCGCGCCGTAGGCCGCGAGCAGCGCGGCCCACTCGGAGTCCCGGCCCACCAGCGGCGAGGGGCCGCCGACCACCGGGGACGGGCCGGCCGCCGGCGCAGGGCCGTGGGCCAGGCCGGATGCCGCATCGGGCGCGCGGCCGGATGCCGGTCGCGGCTCCGCCTCGAAGCGGTTCTCCTTGATCGCCTGGTAGAGCAGGGTGGTCTCTTCGAGCGGCGGGACGCCCAGCTCCTTCTCGAGCACGCGCACGCACTCGCGGTACTGGTGCAGCGCGGCGCTCCTGCGGCCGGCGGCGGCGAACAGGCGCATGAGCTCGCGGTGCACCGGCTCGTGCAGCGGGTCCAGCGCCAGCCAGCGGCGGGCGTAGGTGATCGCCGGCTCGTACTCGCCGCGGGCGCTGTGGCAGCGCGTGAGCCGCTCGAGCACGCCCGCCAGGTCGCGGCGCAGGCTCTCGGCCTGGAAGAACTGCCAGTCGTCGAAGTTCGGGCTGTCGCGCAGGGTGAAGCCGGCCATGAAGTCGCCGCGGTAGAGCCCGGCGGCCTCGCTGAGCGGCCCGAGGCACGCCTTGCAGGCCTCGTCCCCCGGCGCGGCGTGGCGCACGCACTCGGCGACGCGCGCGCCGAACTCCGCCACGTCCATCCAGAGGTCCTCGCGGCTGAGGCTCACCGTCTCGCGGCCGGCGTCGAGCCACGCGCCGCCGAGCGCCTTGTTGAGCGCCGAAAGCGTGCGGCGCAGCGTCGCGCGGGCGTGGGTCTGGTCGTAGTCCGGCCAGAGGAGCGCCGCGAGCGCGTCGCGGCTGTGGGGCTGCCCGGTGACGGCGAGGTAGGCGATCAGCGCGATCGCCTTGCGCGTGTCGACTTCCACCGACGCGCCGTCGAGCTCGACGCGGGGGGTTCCGAGAAGGAACAGCTTCAGACGCGGCACGTCGTCCTGTCTCCAATGTAAGCGTAACGGCGGAATTGTACCATCTTCAGCTCGTAACGGCTTTCCCGCCGCAGAGCGGCGGGCCTCCCTGCGCGGGAGCGCGGCCGGCGCGACCGCGCGATCTCTGCATACGAGACGAACGAGCGGCGCACATGGTCGCGCCGCCGTAACGGTCGCCGTAACGAGCGGCGGACGGCGCGCGGCTACGATGAGCCCGTTCCAACGGAGGAGCAGGGCCGCGAAGGCGCTTGCGATGGCAGGAGGTAGGCAACAATGGCTTCGATGTCCGATGTCCGGCCGCGCGTACGCGCCCCGCTCTCGGCGCTGAGCAAGACGACGATCGCGGCGCTGGCCGGGATCGCCGCGGCGATGGGCTACGTGGCGCTGGGCCTGATCAAGAGCGTCGACCCGATGACCGGGGTGATGATCGGCGTGCCGCTGCTGGCGGCCGGCCTGATCGGCGTGGGGTGGCGCTGGGCGCCGGCGCTGGGGGTGCTGGTGAGCGTGCTGGTCGGCGCCTTCCTCGGCCTGATCGGCGCCGAGATCCCGCACAACGTCGGCGGCCCGCTGTTCGCGCCGTTCGTCGTGCTCGTCGTTCTGGTGCTGGTGTGCCTGACGGCCGGCCTGGCGGCGCTGGTGCAGAACTACACCCGCCCGGCCGCCGAGCGCCGCATGCCGCGCGCCCTGCCGTTCGCGCTCACCGCGCTGGCCGCCTTCGCCGCCGGCCTGATCGCTCTGGCGAGCGTGCCCGAGAGCGGCGTGCGCATGGGCATCAGCCCCGAGGTGATGGCCGGGCTGCCGGCGGTGACGCTGGACAAGTTCGAGGGCGGCGAGCTGCGGGTGAGGGCCGGCGAGACGGTGGCGCTGCGCCTGGAGAACCCGGACTTCGTGGCGCACTCGTTCGACGTGGACGAGCTGAACGTCCACGCGCCGATGCCGGCCGGCGAGCAGAGCCTGGCGATCTTCACGGCGGCGCAGCCGGGCACCTACATCTTCTACTGCGCCCCGCACTACGACAAGGCCAGCGGGCAGGGGATGCGCGGCACGCTGATCGTCGAGTAGCGAGGAACTCACGGGCCGCGGTGGTTTGTGCCACCGCGGCTCACTCCGCGAGGGCGCGCTCGATCTCCGCGGCGTGCTCGGGGTAGTGGGCGGCGAAGGCCCGCAGCAGGCCGAAGCACCCCGCCAGCATCATGTCGCCGTGCGGCACGGCCATGTACGGCCGGACGCCCGGCCCGGCGCCCTCCCACAGCACGGCCCCGCGCAGCGCCCCGCGCCGCGGCCCGGTGACCGCCAGGAACGGCCGCGATCCCGGCGTCGGCCGCAGCACCAGCGCCCCGTGCCCGCTGGTCTCGAACACCTCCCGGTTGCTGATCGTTCCCTCGCCGAGCTGCATCAGGTAGCGCTCGAGCTGCCCCGGCTTCAGCTCGCCGGTGTGGTGTTCGAAGCAGCCGACGATCGCCCCTTCGACGATGTGGAAGGCCAGGCAGTGGAAGTTGCCGACGTTGGCGGCCAGCAGATCCGGCTGCGCCGCCACCAGCGGGTCGTCGAGCGCGCCCAGGATGGCCGCCGGCGCGGTGTCCATCGCCACCGCCGGCAGCTCGGGCGGAACGGCGTCCACCGCGGCCTGTAGCCGGGTCATCGCCGCGGGGACCGTGCCGCGCCGGAAGCCGAGCGCCAGCAGGCCGCCGCCCGAGAAGCGCTCGGCGAGGTAGTTGAAGCGAAACACGCGGTCGCTCACGTCCGGCGGCGCGGCGCCGTGGTCGAACACCGCGACCGCCACCGCGTCGTACGGGCGCCCGCCATCGGCCCCGGCGACGCCGAAGGCCGCCAGCGCCCGCTCGATCGCCGCCAGGTCCACGTCGCCGGTGGCGATCCGCGCGACGTCCTCCGGGAGCGCGGCCAGCTCATCCTCCGAGAGCAGCCGGACGCCCATCTGGCGCTCGACCCACTCGAGGTCGTCGTTGAACGTGGTCGCGGCGGTCGGCGTGGCGTACACCGCGAGCCCGGCGCGCAGGTGGTCCTCGACGGCCCAGTGGCACGGGCCGCCGCCCATGATCGGCCCGGCGAGGGCGATCGGGCGGCGCTCGGCGGTGGCCCGGCGCACGCGGCGCGCCACGATCTGCGTGGGCGCGGGCATCACCAGCTGCACGCCGTTCTCCACCGGCTCGTCGCTGTCGAGCAGCAGGATGTCCTGCGTCCCAGTCCCGATATCGATCGCCAGAATACGCATTTTCCCGCTCCTGGCTCTAGTCTATGCCTTGGTGCCCCGCGCCGGCCAGCCTCTGCTTCGGGTCGCGGGTCATGTGCTTGATGAACTCAGCTCGCCGGAAGCGCGGCGCGGGCCAGGCGGCGTCGGTCGCCGCCCGGCCGGCGTGACTGGCGGCGGATGCTCTCGTCCTGCACGTGAACCCGGCGTCTGCAGGGATGAGTATAGCACGCGGCGGCCCGCGGCACATGCCATCGGCCTGCCGCCAGGCGAGGCGCTCGAGATGGCTGGTGGGCTGCTACTCGGCCTTGAGCTCCCGGTGGCCGCCGGCATCCCGCTGCTCGCGCTGGAGCTGGAGCGGCGCGGGGCGTGGCAGCGCGGCGCGCAGCGCGAGCCAGATCAGCGCCGCGAGGCCGGAGGCGAAGAGCGCCGCCGACGCCGCGAGCCACAGGCGCGAGGTGTAGGGCCACACCAGCAGGTTGGCCGCCTGCGCGACCGTCAGGAGGCTGAGGAGCGCGAGCGCGTCGCGCCCTCTGAGCGTGGCCGCGCCGGCGGCCAGGGCGGAGACGGTGATCAGCAGCACGTACTGCGGGCTGAAGATGCGGTTGAGCAGCAGGAACGCCGCCGGCGCAAGGGCCGCCAGCGCGAGCGTGCGGCGGGCGTGCGGCGGCGCGAGGAGGAGCGCCAGCCCCAGCGCCGCCAGCGCGAGCCCCTGCGCGGCGACCGTGAGCCCGGGCGAGATCACCGCCGACTCGACGTTGCTCCACGGGCTGACGAGCTCCGCCAGCAGGCCCGGCTCGGCGATGAGCGCCGGGAGGAACCACAGGCTCTCGCCGATCAGCGGCCGGCCGCCCTGCAGCGTGTACGGCGCGAGGAACGCGGCCGGGTTGTGCAGGGCGAAGGGCAGCGAGGCGAGCGCGACCGCCGCTATCAGGCCGGCGGTGAAGCGGGCGGCTTCGGCCACCGGCGTGCCCGTGCGGCGCGCGCGAAGGTAGTGCAGCGCGAGCAGCGGCGCGGCGAGCCACGGCACCCACTTGACCGCGCCGCCGAATCCCAGCAGCGCCCCGGAGCGGGCCGGGCGCCCGGCCGCGAAGGCGGCAAGCCCGAGCGCCAGCAGCGCGGCGGGCAGCGGGTCATATTTGCCGTGCCAGAAGGGCACCAGCAGCGGCGAGAGGGCGTAGAACAGCGGGAGCGCAGGCTGCAGGTCGAAGCTCGCAGCGCCGCCCTCCCGATCCGCGGGCTGCGCGCTGTGGGCCCCGATCTGCCACAGCGCCCACACGATCAGCATGTCGCAGGCGGTGTTGAACAGCGGCAGAAGCAGCGCGAACAGCTCGCGGCTGCCCGGCAGGGCCATGAGCGCCCAGGCCACCAGCGCGCCGGACGGATACTCGACGACCGGCGTGCCGAGCTCGATCGTCGCCCGACCGTAGCTGTAGAACAGCTCGACGTCCGGGTCGCCCGCGGCGGCGCCGGCGACAACGCGCACGCCGAGCGCCAGCAGACGCACCGCGAACGCCACGCCGAGCGCCACCGGCAGGGTGAGGGCCGGAGCCGTGGCGGAGGCTCGCCTGAAGCACACCCACCACAGCGCCGCGAGCGTGGCTGCGCCCTGGGCCAGCACGGCCGCGCTGCGCCACGCCCCGCGGGCCGCGTCCGTGACGATCGCGGCGTCGAGCGCGGCGCCGGCGAGCACGGCGAGCGCGAGCGGGATGGCTGCTGCCCCGTCCGCGCGCGCGCGGTGCGGGAGCCAGCGCGCCCAGGCCAGCGCGAGTCCTCCCAGGAGCAGCGCCAGCCATGGGAGGAACGGCGCGACGCGGGCCGGCAGCAGTGCCCACAGGGAGGCGGCCAGCACGAGCGCCGCAAGCCCGGCCACAAGGGGCGGCGCCGAGTATCGGGGTGCGCTGCGCTGCGCCTGCGCTGCGCCCGTTGGGTGGGTGGCGCTCAGCAGCGCCGCGGCAAGCCCGATCCCCAGCAGCGCGAGCACCTGGAGCGGCCCGGGGAGGCGCGGCCCGCCGAGCGGGCGCGCGGTCACATCGTACACCTGGACGCCGAGGTCGCGCCGGTCGCGCGGCGGGCGCCAGGTCTCGCTGGCGACCGTGAGCGTGGCGATGTCCCCGGCGGGGAAGGCCGGCTCGAGCAGCAGCAGGTAGTGACGCGGCTGCGGCGCGGCGGCGAAGCTGGCCTGCGCGCGGCCCAGCGCGAGGTCCACGCGGGGCGGCGGGGCCTCGGCGGGGCGCAGCGCGGCGAGCTCGATCCTGACGAGCAGCGGCGCGGAGTAGCCCGCGGCGTGCAGCCGGACCTGGGCGGCGGCATCGGTCCAGCGGAACGAGCGCCCGTCGCGCTCGCGCGTCTCGAAGCCGCGCGCGCAGCCGATGTCCTCCTCGGCGCCGACGTCGCAGCGCGGCGGTCCGGCCAGGTTGAGGGCGAGGAAGGCGGCGAGGCAGGCGGAGCACAGGAGCAGGGCGAGCGGCAAAAGGTCAACGACGGGCTTTCTCATGATCGCTTCGGCCTAATCTTGTGCCGGTTCCCTTTTGCCTGAGCCCGGTTCCCTTTGTCTCATTCACAGGGACTTACGCGGTGATCCTGCGGATTGCCCGCGCCAGCGCTCCGCGGGGAGGCATCGCTTCCCCAAACCCCTCCCGCGGATGCGGGGTGAGGCGACCGCGTAAGCCGCGTCACTCAACGATGCGGTTCTTGAGCGACCCCAGCCCGGTGACCTCGAGCTCGACTACGTCGCCGGCCTCCAGCCAGGGGCCCTCGCCTTCGGTGAGCTCCAGCAGGCAGCCGCCGCCGACCGTCCCGCTGCCCAGAACGTCGCCCGGGTACAGGTTGACGTCCTGGGATGCGCGCGCCACCATCTGCCCGAAGGTGTAGTAGATGTCGCGCAGGTTGCCGCGCGAGCGCTCCACGCCGTTGACGCGCGCGATCATCTCCAGGTCGTAGCGGCCGTCGCCGAGCGCGAACGGCTCCAGCTCGTCCAGCGTCACCAGCCAGGGCCCGAGCGAGGTCGCGAAGTCCTTCCCCTTGGCGGGGCCGAGGCCGACGCTCATCTCCTCGCGCTGGACGTCGCGGGCGCTCCAGTCGTTCATGATCATGAGGCCGGCGATGTACTCCTCGGCGTCCTCCTCGGGGATGTCGCGGCCGGGGCGGCCGATCACACAGGCGACCTCGAGCTCGTAGTCGAGCTGGCGCGTGCGCGGCATCGGCACGTCGTCGTCGGGGCCGTAGATCGCGGTGTGGTTGCCGAAGTAGAACACCGGGAAGCTGTACCAGTTGATCGGCACCGGCCGGCCGCGCAGGCGGCTCGTCGTGGCCACGTGCTCCTCGAAGGCGTAGAAGTCGCGCAGGCTCGGCGGGCGGGGGAGCGGCGCGAGCAGGCGCACCTCATCGAGCGGCAGGAGCATCTCGGCCCCGCCGATCGAGAGCGCCCCGGCTGTGCTCCGGGCGATCTCGCTGAACTCCCCGGCGTCGGCGACGCCCAGCTGGTCCAGCACTGCGGCGGCGATCTCGGCCGCGCCGTCCAGGCCCGTGCCCTCAGGCGCGCCGCGCAGCACGTCCAGCAGGTCCCATCGCACCCCCTCCTGGTCTTCGAAGACCAGCGGCGCGGCGGCGGCCAGGTCGATCACCGAGCTGCCGAGCAGAACGCCGGCGCGCGGGATGTCGTCCAGGTAGCGGAAGCTCACGTAGCGCATAGCCCGCGGATCATACCACAGAACCTCGGCGTCACACGTCTGGAGCGTCTCGGAGGGCGTGCGACGTCCAGGCTACCTCCGGCTGGCCAGGAAGTCGATCACATCGATCTTGGTGACGATCCCGCTGACCTTGCCGCCGTCCACCACCACCGCGGCCTGGCTGCGCGCCAGGATGCCGCGCAGCTCGTCGATCGAGGTCTCGGGGGTCACCGTGGCCACCTCGTGCGCGTGCAGGTCCGCGATCGTGTGGTCCATCGCGCCGCCGTTGATCAGGTAGTCGAGCAGGTCGCCCTCGCCGATGATCCCGTGCAGGCCCCCCGACGCGTCCAGCACCGGCAGCTGCGAGATGCCATGGGTCTTCATCAGGCGGATGGCAGCCTCGACGCTGGTCGTCTCGTTGGCGGTGATCACCTCGCCGGTGCGCGTGGCCAGCAGGTCGGCGACGGTGGCATCGTCGAGGAAGCCGTTCTCGCGCATCCAGTTGTCGTCGAAGACCTTGGAGAGGTAGCGCGAGCCGCTGTCCGGCAGGAGCACGACGACGACGTCGTCCTCGCCGAGCGAGGCGCCGTTGCCGCGCAGCCACTTCAGCGCCCCGGCCAGCGCCAGGCCGGACGAGCCGCCGCCGAACAGCCCTTCCTCGCGCACCAGCCGGCGCGTCATTGTGAACGCCTCGCGGTCGTTCACCTGCACCACGTCGTCGATCACATCGAAGTCCAGCGTGGCCGGCAGGAAGTCCTCGCCGACGCCCTCGACCTTGTAGCCGTGGGCCGGGCCGAGCTCGCGGGTCAGGAAGTAGTGGTGCAGCAGCGAGCCCACCGGGTCGACGCCGACCACCTTGATCGCCGGGTTCTGCTCCTTCAGGAAGCGGCCGGTGCCGCTGATCGTGCCGCCGGTGCCCATGCCGGCGATGAAGGCCGCGATCCGGCCGCCCGTCTGGCGCCAGAGCTCGGGGCCGGTGGTGCGGTAGTGGGCCTCCGGGTTGGCCGGGTTCCAGTACTGCCCGGCGAGGATGGCGTTGGGCGTCTCCTCGGCCAGCCGGCGAGACACCGAGTAGTAGGAGCGCGGGTCATCCGGCTCGACGGCGGTGGGGGTGATCACGACGCGGGCGCCGAAGGCGCGCAGCAGCCGGATCTTCTCGTCGCTCATCTTGTCCGGCATCACAAAGATGCACTGGTAGCCCTTGATCGCCGCCGCGATCGCCAGCCCGACGCCGGTGTTGCCGCTTGTGCCCTCGACGATCGTCCCGCCCGGCCGCAGGCGCCCCTCGCGCTCGGCGGCCTCGATCATGGCGATGCCGATCCGGTCCTTGACGCTGCCGCCGGGGTTGAGGAACTCGACCTTGGCCAGCAGCTGCGGGCGCAGGCCGCGGGCCAGTTTGTGCAGGCGCACGAGCGGCGTGTTGCCGATCGCGTCCAGGATGCTGTCCTTAATATCAGCTGTATCGACACGGTCTGTGCCTGCGCCGATCGTCATCGTGGGGCCTCCTTCTGATGCTATCCGCGCGCATGGTACCACGAAACCAGGCCCCTGGCTCGTGGGCGCGCAGCCCCAGAGCTGCCCGCCCGCGGAGCGTGAACGCCACAGCGGCGGCCTATCGATCCTCAGTCCCTGTAAGCAATTACACTTTCAGCGCACATGGGCGCGTTGTTTCCCTTGCCAGCGCGCCATGAGAAAATGTGGCTGTTGACCGTAAAACGGGTATGTGGTATGATTGCGCAGAATTGCTCGCCCTACTGCCATGATTCGCCATTCGGCAGCGCTCCGGAAAGCACAAAATGGCTTGTGCAGCCCGCCGTGGGCGAACTGAGGGAGGATAGCTCGCATGGCGGAGTCTGAAACCATCCTGCGGCTCGGTATCGAGGCCGCGCGCGAGGGGAACCGCGAGGAAGCCCGCAACCTCTTCAGCCTGCTGACGCGCCAGGAGCCGGACAACGTGCAGGCCTGGTTGTGGCTCGCAGGGGTCGCCGAGGGTCCGGATCAGCGCCGCGCTGCGCTGGAGCGCGTGCTGGAGCTTGAGCCGGACAACGAGATGGCGCTCAAGGGCCTGCAGGCCATGGGCGTCACCCCGCCTGCGCGCGCCGCCGACACCTCGGAAGCCGCAGCGGTGGCCGCCGGCGCCGCCGCAGGGGCTGCTGCAGCCACCGCCGCGCCTTCCCGCCCGATGACCGAGGAGGAGCTGTTCGCGGCAGAGCTGGACTCGGCCTTCGACCTGGCCGACGAGCTGCCGCGCGCCACGCCGCCGCCCCGGCGCGAGGAGGAGACTGCCGAGGCCGCCGCAGCCGGAGCCGCGGCCGGCACCGCCGCCGCCCTCGAAGAAGACCGCCGGCGCTACCGGCCAAGCTCGGCGCGCATGGCAGCCGACCTGGACGATGACGACGACACGGTGCCTGCGCGCAGCGGCCCAAGCCTGCTGCTGTGGGTGCTGGTCGCGCTGGTCATCCTGGCGCTGCTCGCCTACCTGCTGTGGCAGCTATTCGGCGGCCAGGGCCCGGAGACCGCCCAGCCCACCGCTGCCCCCGCCCCGACGGTCGCGGCTGAGACGCCCGCCGGCGCCACGCCCGACACCGGCGCCACAACGGCGCCTGGGGCCGAGACGCCCGCCGCGACGGAAGATCCGAACGCGCAGCCGACAGAAGATGTGAGCGCGCAGCCGACGGCGGAACCGGGCGCTCCGGACGGCGAGATGCCGACCGCCGAGACCGGGGAGGAGCCCGCAGCGCCGACGTCAGTGCCGGTGACGGGGGCCGACCCGCTGCCCATCCCGCCGAACTCCTTCATCAGCGCCAACGGCTGGAACTACACCTGGCCGGGCACCAACGTCTGCGCGTTCGGCTGCGCCGTGGTCCTGGGCCCGCAGGTCGGCAGCTTCACCGCGCAGGGCACGTTCGTCCACGTGCTGGCGTTCGTCCAGAACACGACCGGCACCGACCAGCCGCTCCCGGCGGACTTCTTCGTGCTGCGCGACTCGCAGGGTCGCGTGTACGAGGCCCGCGCCGATGTCGCTGAAGCCGCCTGGCGGCCCGGCTCCGCCGACGTGCCCGCCACCGGGAGCATCCCCGCCAACGGCGCCACCACCAGCGTCTACCTGGTGTTCGATGTGGCGCCGGACGCGCAGAACCTGGTGATGTTCTCGCGCCACTTCACCGATCAGGGCTGGCCGGTGCTGGCGTCGGTGCAGTAGAATCAGCCTCGAGTGGGATGCGTGAAGGGTGGTGGCGGAGCCGCCACCCTTTCACATACCCGCCGGGCAACGCCGTGGTCTCATCTAGCCTGAAAGCGCACGTGCCGTGACCGCATCGACACCCCCTCGCGCCCCGCTCCCCCCCACGATGGTGACCGCGCTGCTGCGAACGGCGCACCGGGTCCGCGAGCGCGGCGATCTCCCCCGGGCCCGCGCGCTGCTGCGGACGCTCGCCGAGCAGGCGCCGGACGACTGGCAGGTCTGGCAGGCGCTCGCCGAGGTCGCCGAGACCGACGCGGAGCGCCTGGCCGCGCTTGAGCGCCTGGCCGCGCTGGCTGAGCCGCGCATCACCCGGCCGCTGGAGGCCCGCGACCAGCCGCCAGCGCCGGATGACTCGACGCCCGCCGCCGCGCCGCAGGCCGCTGAGGCCGCCACGAGCGCAGCCGCGCCGCTGCGGGCCGAGCCCCGCCCGCAGCCCGCGCCGCTCCCCTACGACGACGCCGAGGCGTGGACGGCGCCGCGCGCGGCACCGGCGCACGTGGAGCACCCGGCGGCCTGGTTTCGCACCCACTGGCTGACGTACGTCTCGGTGGCGGTGATCGTGCTGCTGCTGCTCGCGGTCGCGCTGATGGCCCGCCAGCGCCTGGCCACGAGCGCGGCGCAGCCGACCCCGACGCCCGCGCTGCCGACTGCGGCCCTGCCCGGCGCGGGCCAGCAGCCCGAGGCCACGCCCGCCCCTCCATCCGAGCCGACGGCCGCGGCGCCTACCGAGGCCGCGCCCACGCCGCTGCCGGCGGAGTCGCCCGCGGCGATGCCAACGGCGCCGCCCGAGGCATCTCCGGCGCTGCCGACCGCGCCGGTCGCCACCCCGACCGCCGTCGCCGCCACCCCGACGCCGGTGCAGACGCTGGCGCTCGGCCAGGTGGTGGACCGCGGCGACTGGAGCGTGACTGTGCTCCAGCCCAACCACCTGCTCCTGCTCGACGGCAGCATCGGCGAGCTGATGCCGAGCGGCCGCTTCGCCCTGGCGCTCGTGGCGATCAGCAACCGCGGCCCAGCCCCCGCCCGCGTCCCCCAGGACCTGCTGGCGCTGGTCGACTCGCGCGGCGTGCGCTACGCGCCCGTGCCGGGGGCCTCGACCGCGTACCTCAGCGTGTACGAGCGCGGGGTGCGCGGCGACCTGAGCCTGGAGGAGGAGGTCCCGGCCGGAGCCGGGATCGTCAGCATCCCCGTGATCTTCGACGTCCCCCTCAATGCCACTGGGCTGACCCTGCTGGTGGAGGGGGCGCCGGCCGGCTGGCGCTACGGGCAGTGATGGAGCGCGGGCTGCCTCACGGGGCCAGCGCGGCGGCTGGCGCCTCCATCCGCTCGTCGCGCGATATCAGCCCGTCGCGCACGTGGATGATGCGCTGCGCGTGCCGCGCGACATCTGGGTCGTGCGTCACCAGGATCACCGTGATCCCCTGCTCGCGGTTCAGCTGCTCGAAGAGCGCCATGATCTCACCGCCGGTGGTCGTGTCGAGCGCCCCCGTCGGCTCGTCGGCCATGATGATCCGCGGGTTGGTGACCAGGGCGCGGGCGATGGCGACGCGCTGCTGCTGGCCGCCCGAGAGCTCGTTCGGCCGGTGGTGGAGCCGATCCCCCATGCCCACCGCCTCGAGCGCCGCACGCGCCCGCTCCGCCCGCCTGGTGGCGTCGCCGTAGAGCAGCGGCAGCTCGACGTTGTGCAGCGCGTCGGTGCGCTGCAGCAGCATGTACTGCTGGAACACGAAGCCGACCTTGCGGTTGCGAATGTCGGCCAGCTGGTCGTCGTTCAGGCCGCCGATGTCGACGCCGTCGAGCCGGTAGCTGCCGGAGGTCGGCTGGTCCAGGCAGCCGAGCATGTTCATCAGCGTGCTCTTGCCGCTGCCGGACGGGCCCATGATCGCCACCATCTCGCCGGCCTCGATGGTGAACGAGACGCCGCGCAGCGCCTGCACCTCGACCTCGCCCATGCGGTAGACTTTGGTGAGATTCTCGACCTCTATCAGTGCCATAGGTCTTCCTAATCACTTGCACGTTTGCGGCGGCCTCGCCCCGCGCCCGTCGGAGGGGTCTGGGAGGCGAAGCCTCCCCAGAATCTCCCTCTATCCGCTGCTCTGCGGCGACACAGTCGCCGCAGAGCAGCGGGCAAAGCGTCTGTGGAGGGCCTACGGCCCTCCACACCTCCCCGCCAGGCGGACGAGTGGCAACGATCGCGTAACTCCTGTCACTCACGTTTGCCACGCCCCGCGCTCGTTCCGGCGGAAGCAGCCCCGGCGGGCCGCAGACCCCCTCTTCGCAATGCGCGCGGCATCACCTCCGCCGCCGGAGCGAGCGACGTGTCACTCGTACCGCAGCGCCTCGATCGGGCGCAGCATGGCCGCCCGGCGCGCCGGGTAGATCCCGAAGAACAGGCCGACCGCCATCGAGAAGCTGAGCGCCAGCACGACCGACCCCGGCGTGATCACGGCGGTGATGACCCCCGACAGGCCCACCAGCAGCGCGACGCCCGCGCCGAGCAGCACGCCGATGATGCCGCCCAGCGTGCTCACGAGCAGCGCCTCGACCAGGAACTGCTGCAGGATGTCGCTGCGGCGCGCGCCCACCGCCTTGCGCAGGCCGATCTCGCGCGTGCGCTCGGTGACGCTCACCAGCATGATGTTCATCACCCCGATGCCGCCCACCACCAGCGAGATCCCGGCGATCGCCCCCAGGAAGGTGGTCAGGATGCCGGTGATCTCGTTGAGCGACTCGAGCAGCTGGGCCTGGTTGAAGATGTTGAAGTCGTCGGCGCTGCCGTCGGCCGGGAGGTTGTGGCGGCTGCGCAGCGTGGCCGAGATCAGCGCCGAGACGCCGTCGATCAGGTCGGCCTCGGCGACCTGGACGTTGATGCTAGAGACGCGCAGGCTCGCGCTCGCGGGGGTGCGGGCGCCGAAGAGCTTGAGCTGCGCCACGCCGATCGGCACCAGCACCTGCTCGTCCACCGAGCCGCCGGGGACGCCGCCGCCGCTCTCCTCCAGCACCCCGATCACCTGGAAGACGCTGCCGTTGATGCGCACGCTGCTCCCGACCGGGCTGGCCCTCCCGAAGAGATCCTCGGCGACCACGCTGCCCAGCACGGCGACCGACTCCATCCCCTCGACCTGCCGCTCGTTCAGCGCCACGCCCTGCGCCAGATCCAGGTTGCGCACGCTGAAGTACTCCGGCGTCACCCCCAGGACGGTCGCCGAGCGGTTGTTCGCGCCGGCGACGAGCTGGGCGTTCCCCTGGAACACCGGCGCGACGGCCATCACGCCGGGCAGATCGGTCAGCGCCGCGGCGTCCGCCATCGTCAGGTTCTGCACCTGGGTGCGCGGCTGGTTGCCGAATCCGCCCTGCCCCGGCGAGATCGTGAGCAGGTTGCTGCCGATGCTGGTGATGCGCTCGGTCACAGATGCGGTGGCGCCGTTGCCGATCGCCAGCAGCGCCACCACCGAGGCCACGCCGATGATGATGCCGAGCATGGTCAGCAGGGTGCGCAGCTTGTTCGCGCGCAGGCTGCTGATGGCGATCCGCACGCTCTCGCCGAGCCCGCGGCCGAGTGAGAGACGGCGGCGCGGCGGTGCGAAGATATCTCGCCTGGTTTGTTGCATGGCTCGTGTTTCTCTGTGCCAGAATCCAATAGTCCCGAGAGCCCGCCGGGCGTGCGCTGCCGGAAGTGACCGGCGCGGTTCCCGGCGCAGCCGGACGGCCAGACGCAGCCTGAGTCTCAGGTCGCTCGGCGAGCTGTCAGGTCGCTGCCCGCCCTCTGGCTGCTATCCGCCGCCGCCGGGTCGCTGCCCGCCGCCGGGTCCGCCGCCGCCGGGTCGCTGCCCGCCGCCTGGTCCGCCACCTGCGGGCGGGCCGCCGCCTGGCCCGCCGAAGAACACGGGGCCGCGCATCTGGCTCTGGCCGCCCTGCGAGACCGTGACGACGACGATGTCGCCCTCGCTGAGGCCCGACCGCACCTCCGTCTGCGACTCGCCGACGAGCCCGGTCTCGATCGTGACCGGCACCACCTCGCCGCCGCGCTGCACGAGCACCTGCGCCCCGTCCGGCGTCTGCTGGATCGCGATGTTCGGCACCGTCAGCACGCCGTTGGCCTCCGCGACGACGATCGTCACCGCGGCGCTCAGGCCGACCCGCAGCGGCGCATCGGTTGGCTCGAGGTCGATCCGCGCGTTGTAGGTCGTGACGTTCTGGCTCACGGTGGGGATCGAGGCGATATAGGTCAGCTTGCCCTCCAGGACCGTGCCGGGCAGCGCGTCGATCGTGACCAGCGCCCGCTGGTCGAGCGCGAGCTTCGCCAGATCGACCTCGCTGAAGTAGACGTCCACGTAGTAGGAGGAGTCGTCGATCAGGTAGATGGCGGCGGTGTCGGCGCTCGCGGCCGAGCCGCTCGACGCGGACGCGCTGTCGCCGATCGTGATGTTGACGGCCGCCACCGTGCCGTCGAACGGCGCGACGAGCTGGGCGGCGGCGAGCTCGCGCTTCGCAGCCGCCAGGGCGGCCTCGGCCTGGGCCACCTGCGCCTCAGCCTGCGCAATCTCGGCCTCGGACGGCGGCGCGAGCAGCTCTTCGAGCGCCACCTGCCGCTGGAGCACGGTCTGCTCGGCGATCGCCACATCCGTCTGCGTGCCGCCGCTCGTCAGGGCGTTGAGCTGCGCCTCGGCCTGGGCCACCTGCGCCTCGGCCTGCGCGATCTGGGCGGCGGTCGGGTTCAGCAGCGCCTCCAGCTGCCGCTGGGCGGATGCCAGCTGCGCCTCGGCCCGCTGCACATCGGCGATCTCCTGCTCGCGGGCGTTGTCATACGCCACCTGCGCCTGGGTCACGTTGGCCTCGGCGGTCCGCAGCGCCGCCTCAGCCTGGACGAACGCGTCGTAGTACTGCTGGCGCTGGGTGTCGCTCACCTTGTTCTTGATCTTCTCGCCCTGGGCGGTGGTCGTCTCCGGGTTCGCCGGGTTCTGCCCCGTCTCCTGCACGAAGTCCCAGTCGCTCTTCGCCGTGGCGTAGCGCACCTGCGCCTGTGTGAGCGCGTCGACCGCCTTCTGGAGCGCCAGCTCGGCGTTGGTCTTGTTCGCCGAAGCGGAGTTGCGGGTGGACTGCAGCGCGATCTCGGCCTCGCGGACCGCCTGCTCGGCCGCCTCGCGGTCAGCCGCCGTCGGGTTCTTCAGCATCTCCAGGTTGGCCTGCGCGCTGCGGAGGCTCGCGCGCGCGCTGGCGATCTGGGCGGCGGTCGCGGTGCCGCGCTTGGTCTGCTCGAGCTGGAGCTTGGCCACCTCAAGCTGCGACTCGGCCAGCCGCACCTCTTCCGGATCGGGGCCGTCCAGCAGGTCGGCCAGGTTGGCCTGCGCGCTCTTCAGGTTCGCCTCGGCCTGCACGACCTGCTGGTGGAGGTCGCTGGTGTCGAGCGACGCCAGGACCTCGCCGGCGCGCACCTTCTGGCCCTCGGTCACCCGCACCTCGGCGATCGTGCCGCCGGTCGCGAAGTTCAGGTAGCTCTCGCGCAGCGCCTGGAGCTGGCCGCTGCTGCTGACTGTCTGCATCAGGTCGCCGACGCGCACCGGCAGGGTGACAGTCTGGCTGCTCGTCGAGCGAGCGCCCCCGCATGCAGCCAGCGTCGCGGCGATGGCCAGCAGGCTGCCGGCGCGGACGAGCCAGCGTGGGCCTCGGCGGGGCGCCCCTGCCTGCGCCCGCCTCGTGGTTGGTAGAGTCATCGTTACTCCTCATGAGCATCGTTGTGACGCCGGCGCAGCGACGAGCGTCAGCCCGGCGCGCTTCGCTGCGGAGGCGTCTGCCGCTATCGACTATAGGACAGCAGTGTTTAGAACTTGTTTAGAAAGGGTGAGAGCGGGCTTAACACGACTCAGGAACTGGCGGGCACACCAGCCGCTCATCACAAGCACACTGCGTATTGCAGCGCATCAGCGTTTGCCTGGGGCACAGGCATCGGTGTGCATGGGCATGACAACGGGCAGACTGGCACACTCCTCGTTCCCTTGCGGGTCCAGGGCCGCAGGCCCTGGCGCGGGTGGTGCAGGAGGGCCGGCGCCGGCCCTCCTGCCCGGGTGCAGGGCGGAGCGCCTGCATGCAAGAATGGCAGCACAAGCAGCGCGGGTGCAGGGCGGAGCGCCTGCATGCAAGAATGGCAGCACAAGCAGCGCGGGTGCAGGGCACAGCGCCTGTGGAACAGGCTTGGGCGCAGGGCGGTCCACCGCGTAAGTCCTGTCAGGACGTATGTGCCAGGCTACATAACTTCTGAACATCCGCTGGCTATAATGGCGGCAGCACGTACGCGGCGGGGCCGGCGCGCCCTGCCCGGCACCTGCGGTGGAGGCAGCAGGTCCACCGCGCCTCCCTGCGGAGAGAGCGAGATGACGACGATTCTGGTAGTCGACGACCACGCCAGCGTCCGGACCCTGATCAAAGAGTACCTCAGCGAGCACGGCTACCGGGTTGTCAGCGCGGGCGACGGGCGCGAGGCGCTCGTGGCGGTGCAGGTGGAGCGGCCCGACCTCATCCTGCTCGATGTGATGATGCCACATCTGGACGGCTTCGAGTTCATGCGCGTCCTGCGGCGCGGGCACCAGATCCCGGTGATCATGCTCACCGCCAGGCTGGCCGAGAGCGACAAGGTGGCCGGCCTCGAGCTGGGCGCGGACGACTACGTCACCAAGCCGTTCGGGATGCAGGAGCTGGTGGCGCGCATCCGCGCCGTTCTGCGCCGCAGCGCCTCTTCCGCCGGCCCCCTGGGCGACGTGCTGCAGGTGGGCGACCTGGTGCTCCACCGCGCGACGCGCGAGGTGTCGGTGGGCGGCCGCCCGGTGATGCTGACGCCCTCGGAGTTCGCGCTGCTGAGCGCGCTGATGGCCGCGCCGGGGCGCGTGTTCTCCCGCGAGCAGCTGCTGGAGCGCCTGCAGGGCAACGCGTACGAGGGGGCGGAGCGGACGATCGACGTCCACATCCGCAACCTGCGCAAGAAGCTCGAGCCGGACGCGGCCCACCCGCGCTATATCGAAACCATCTTCGGCGTCGGCTACCGCTGCCGGCCTGCCGATAGCCCGCCGGAGTGAGAACGTGCGCTCGCTGACCTTCAAGCTCGTGCTCGCCTTCCTGGTGGCGAGCGTCGCCGGGATCATCCTGGCGTCGATCTTCATCCGCCAGCTCGTCCTGCGCGAGTTCGACGACTACGTGACCGCCCAGCGGCGGGAGGAGTTCGTGTCGATCGTGAGCAGCTACTACGCCGCGCACGGAAGCTGGGACGGGGTCGGCGCGTGGCTGCGCGATCAGATGCTGCCCGCGCGGCCGCCGGTCGAGGGGCCGGGGGAGACGCAGGGGCCGCTCGTCCGGCTGGGCGGGCCGCTCCAGTTCCTGCTCGCCGACAGCGACGGCGCCGTCGTGGCCCCGCTCGAGGCCGCGCGCTTCGAGGTGCGGCTGAGCAAGGAGCAGCTTGCGAACGGCACGCCGCTGGTCGTGGGCGGCCAGGTCGTCGGTACGGTGCTCGGGATCGACCGCCCCAACGTCCGCAACCTCGCTGAAGAGCGCTACCTCGAGCGCACCGACCGGGCGCTGGCGATCGCGGCCGCCGGCGCGGTGCTGATCGCCCTGGTCCTGGGCGTGTTCCTCGCGCGCCTGCTCACGCGGCCGGTGCGCGAGCTGACGGCCGCGGCGCAGGGGATCGCGGGCGGCGAGCTCGAGCAGCGGGTGCCGGTGCGCTCGCAGGACGAGCTGGGCCTGCTCGCCGCCCAGTTCAACCGCATGAGCGCCGACCTGTCGCGGGCCACGCGCGCCCGCCGGCAGATGACCGCCGACATCGCGCACGACCTGCGCACGCCGCTGACGGTGATCGCCGGCTACCTCGAGGCGCTGCGCGACCAGGTGCTGCAGCCCACCCCCGAGCGCTTCGCGACGATGTACGCCGAGATCCAGCTGCTGCTGCGGCTGGTGGAGGACCTGCACACGATCTCGCTGGCGGATGCCGGCGAGCTGGCGCTGGCGCCCCAGCGCATCGAGCCGCGCGTGCTGCTCGAGCGCGTCGCCGAGGCCTACCGGCACACCGCCGAGCAGCGGGGCATCGCGCTGGTGGTGCGGGCCGAGGAGGAGGTGGCCGAGACCTGCGTCGACCCGGAGCGGATGGTGCGCGCGCTCGGCAACCTGGTGAGCAACGCGCTGAACCACACCCCGCAGGGCGGCCGGGTGGAGCTCAGCGTGCGGCGCGCGGCGGGCGGCGTGGAGCTCGCCGTCGCGGACACGGGCACCGGGATCGCGCCCGAGCACCTGCCGCACATCTTCGAGCGCTTCTACCGGCCCGACTCGTCGCGCAGCCAGCAGACCGGCGGCTCCGGCCTGGGCCTGGCGATCGTCAGGTCGATCGTCGAGGCGCACGGCGGCTCGGTGCGCGCGGAGAGCGCCCAAGGGTGCGGCGCGACCTTCACGATCACGCTGCCGAGCACGGGGTGAAGCGGCGCCGCCGGCTGAGCGGGCGAGAATAGTGTACAATGGAGGCGGACGTCCGCCGCCGGACGACGAGGAGCCACGCCGATGATCGCCACCCCCCCGGCCGCGCCCTCCGCCGACCTGTTCTGCCCCACCAGCCGGCTGCGGTACTTCGAGGCCGGCGCCGGCGAGCAGGCCGTGGTGCTGCTGCACGGCTGGGGCGACTCGAAGGAGATCTGGCGCGCGACGAGCGCCGCGCTGGCGCCCCACACGCGCGTGCTGGCCCCGGACCTGCCCGGCCACGGCGGGTCGCCGCTGGCTGGCGCGGCGCGAATGGCCGACCTGGCCGCTCGCGTCGCCGATCTGGTGGCGGCGCGCGGGCTCCGTGAGGTCGCGCTGGTGGGCCACTCGATGGGCGGCAACGTCGCGCTCGAGCTGGCGCTCAGCCGGCCCGATCTGGTGCGGCGGCTGGTGCTGGTGGCGCCCGCGGCGCTCGGGGGCGACATGCCGGCCTACACGCGCATCTACCTGCACCCGGCGTTCGGCTGGGCCGCGCTGCGCGGGGCGCTGGCGCTGTACGGGCGACTGGCCGAGCTGGCGCGCCGCATCCCACGTGGCGAGGAGCTGCCGATCGGCGGGCTGCTGCGCCGCTCGACCCACACCTACGCGCACGACCCCGGCGAGCTGCGGCTGCTGCTGCGCGGCCTGTTCGACAACCCGCTCGGCCCACGCCTCCCGGAGGTGCGCGCGCCGACGCTGGTGGTGAGCGGCGAGCTGGACCTGGTGGTGCCCGCGGCCCTCTCGTGGCGGGTCGCGGCCGCGATCCCCGGCGCCCGCTACGTCGGGCTGCCGCGCGCCGCCCACCACCCGATGGACGAGCGGCCGCGCGAGTTCCAGCGGGCGCTGCTGGACTTCCTCGGCGGGGGCGCGCCGTGAGCTACCCGCGCAGAACCGTCGTCGTGGCCGGAACAATGCCGGTCCGCCTGAGCGTCATAGACGTAGGGCCGTCCGATCCGGCCGCGCCCGGCGCAGAGCCGATGATCTGCATCCACGGCGCCGGGGGCGACGCGATGCAGTGGGCGCACCAGATCGAGCACTTCCGCCGGCGGCGGCGCGTGGTGGCGCCGGACCTGCGCGGCCACGGGGAGTCAGCGAAGCCGCGCACGAACTACTCGCTGGAGGAGTTCCTGTGGGACTTCGGGCAGGTGCTGGCGCAGCTGAAGGTCGAGGAGCCGTTCGTGCTGCTGGCGCACTCGTTCGGCGGGCCGGTGGCGCTGACGTTCGCGGCGGCCCACCCCGAGCGGGTCAGCCGGCTGGTGCTGGTCGCCACCGCGCCGGAGATGCACCTGCACCCGGCCGTCGAGCTGATCCTCCGGCTGCCGCTGCCGCTGAGCACGCTCGAGCGCCTGCGGCCGATCCTGGCGCCTAGGCTGCACGCCCCGCTGTTCGTGATCCAGCGGGTGCTGGCCGGGACGCTGTTCCCGTGGCGCGGCTGGGACCTGCTGCCCGCCATCCGCACGCCGACGCTGATCATCGGCGGCCAGTTCGACTTCATCGTGCCGCCGGCGGCGCTGGAGCGCATGCGCGCGCTGATGCCCGGGGCGCGCCTCGAGCTGGTGCGCTACGCCCGGCACCTGCCGCAGCTCGAGCGCCCGGCGGCGGTGAACCGCGCGATCGAGGCCTTCACCGGGCGCAGGCGCAGCTGGCGCGGCGAGGAGGAGGGCGAGGAGCCGGAGGCGCTAGGGGCGAGGGGATAGAGATGGGCGAGTTCAACGCCGATCCGCGGCTGAGTGAGATTGTGCGCACGATGCGCTGGCGCGTGCGCCCGGAGCGGCTGGTGCTGGTCGGGATCGACCCGCGCGAGCTGCCGGTGGTGCTGCGCGTCATCGGCGGCCTGATCGGCCGCTTCTGGCAGCTCACGGTCGAGCCGGAGGTGGTGACGCTGGCGCTGGAGGAGCGCGACTGGCGCGCGGTGAGCCCGGCCTTCCCGCACGCTGAGATCGAGCGCACCTACCGGGCGATCTCGTTCGAGGTCGACCTGCCGCCCGACCTGGTCGGGTTCATGGCGCTGATCAGCGGCGCGCTCGCGGAGGCCGGGGTCCCGCTGCTGGCCGTCTCAGGCTTCCGGCGCGACCACCTGCTGGTGCGCGAGGCGGACCTGGAGCGGGCCGAGGCGGCGATCAGCGCCCTGGTGGCGCGCGCCTGATCCACGTGCGGGCGCAGCGCCCCAACGAGATCCATGGAGAGGGAGCCACGGACGTACGGGCGCGGCCTCAACAGGGAGAATCTTTCTCTCCGTGCCCTCCGCGCCCTCCGTGGATCATTTTTTCTTCAGCACGAAGATGTACTCGTGCTTGAAGACGTAGAAGCCGCCCGCCAGGGCGCGGTACTTCCACAGCGCGCGCTGCTGCCGCTTGCCCGCCGTGCCCTCGAAGTTCTTCACCACGATGCTCTTGAGCGAGAAGCCGCGCTGGAGCACCTCGTTCATCGCCAGGAAGCCGAGCGGGATCCACTCGCCGCGCGCGTACTTGTCCCCGATCACCAGCGCCAGGTAGCGCCCGCGCTCGAGCACCGGCGCCACGTTGTCCACCACCCGCCCGAGCATCGCCAGGAACGCGTCGACCGTGTCGGCGTTCGACAGGTCGCGCGGGTCGTTGCTGAAGCGGATGATGTCGAAGTAGGGCGGGTGCAGCACCAGCAGCTGCGCGTGCGTGCGCCCGTGGCGCTCGAGCAGGCCGCGGAAGTCGAACGTGGCGCTGTCGCCGACGTGGATCTCGGTCACGGTGTTGTACGGGCTCTGCTCGGCGCTGGCCAGCCGGCGGGCGAGCTCCGCGGCGGCGGGCTGCAGGTCGACCCCCAGCGCGCTGCGCCCGAGCCGCCGCGCCTCGATCAGCGTCGTGCCCGATCCGGCGAACGGGTCGATCACCCAGTCGCCGCGGCGGGTGTAGCGCCGCATCATCTGGTTCGGGATCTGCGGGATGAAGTTGCCCCAGTAGGCCGCCGTGTGGACGCCGCTGCTGTCCCTGCGGTCCACGTGCCACAGGCTGTCGGTGAGGATGTCGTCGTACTCTTTCCAGCGGTTGAGGTTGATGTCGTTGATCGGGGCGGTGCGGACCTCGGTCACGCTGCGGGTGAGGCGCGCGACGTAGTAGTGGGCCCGCTCGAGCGTCTGCGCCTCGCCGATCTGCTCGAGCTCAGCCGCGAGCACGTGCCGGCTGAACACGGCCGCGTCCCCCTCGGCGCAGTCGGCGCGCAGCGGGCTCTCGGGGTGCTCGAGCTGGGCGTGCAGCTCCGCCACCTGGGCGCGCAGCTCGGAGAGGCTCGTGGTCTCGCGCAGGCGCCGCAGCGCATCCAGCAGCAGCGGTTTGCTCACCCGTAGCGGCTCGTTGGGGCGGTCGGTCAGGCTCTCGGCGCGACGCGGAGTGGCGCGTTCCGGCACAGTGGCGATCCTTCGCAGGGCGACACGTGGGTCGGCCCCTAGCTGGCATGCAATTCGCCAGGACAGTATACGATAGAAAAGCCATGAATGCAATAGGGGCTGTAAGAATTTACAATCCGGGCGGCGCAGCGATGCCCCGGCGGCGCGCCGCTACGCCGCCTGCGCGGTCTGCGAGAGCCACGCGACGGCGGTGACGACCTCTTCGTCGAGCCACTCCTCGGGGCGGCGTGGCGCTTCGCCGTGCGGCGGGGCCGCGAGCGCCGGCGGGACGCCCAGGTAGGCCATCGCCGCCAGCAGCGCCGCGCCGTGCTCGCCGGCGACGGCCCGCGCGATGGCGCCGCGCTGCCCAATGTTCGGCACTCTGACGAGGCGGATCCACTCCTCGAACGTCCCGGCGCCCTCGCCGTGCTGCCGCAGGAGCTCCCCGCCGCTGCTGAGCTCGGCCGGCGCGTGGTCGCTGAACAGCTGCGCCAGAAGCTCGGCGTCGGCCGGGAGCAGCCCGCTGATCTCGCAGGTGCCGAAGAGCCCCTCGTCTGAGCCGAAGCCGACCGCCAGGTGCTCGCCGTCGGCGCTCGCCTCGACCGCCACGCCCGCCGGCCCGTGCCACGCCAGGTCGCCGCGCTCGATGTGCAGCTCGGCGCCCGCCAGCCGCACCGCCAGCTCGAGCGGCAGGTGGCAGGCCGCCGGCATCGGCGCCGGCGCGGGACCGATCAGCGCGTCCAGCGCCGCGCGGTAGCGGCCGGTCAGCCAGCGGAGCCGCGCCAGGCGCACCCACCCGTCGCCGTAGCGCCCGTCGATCACAGTCGCCCGCGCGTAGGCCGCCTCGGCCGCGTCGAGCGCCTCGCGCCCCGCGTGGCGCAGCCGCGACACAGCGACCGCCAGGTCCGCGGGGTCCTTTGCGTCCAGCAGCTCCAGGTCCGCGCACAGCCGCTCTCGCCACGCCGCCCGCAGCTGCAGCGCGGCCGGGATGTCCAGCCCGCGCAGCCGCGCGACGAGCTCGCTCAGCTGCTCGGGGCTCGGCCTGTCCCCCGCCGTCCGTATCAGCCAGGCGAGCGCCAGCGCCGCGTCCCCGTCGGCGATGTGGTACGCGGCGCGCATATGGCCGCGGAAGCGCGTCGGCACGGCCCGCCGCGCGTAGTGGCGCGAGAGCTTGGGGAAGCCATCGCCGGCCAGGCACCGCTCGGCGTACGCCGCCTCGCGCCGCCGCAGCAGCGCGTAGGTCTCGCGCAGGCGCGCCGCATCCAGCCACAGCGCCGGACCGTCGCGCCCTGCCGCCGAGCCCGCCTGGTTCAGCGGGCACACCTCGAGCGCGGTGATCGCCGACCGGGCGCGCGGGCCGTCCTCGACGATCTGGCGCACCACCTCCCAGACGCTCATCCGCGCCAGGGCCTCGATGCTGCGCGGCGGCACCGCCTGCCGCAGCTCCGGAGCGCCGCCGTTCAAGGCGCTCCGCGCCAGATCGGCCACCGCCTGCCCGGCGACGAACAGCTCGAAGGCCAGCAGGTCCGGCAGCCCCATCGGCGCCCGCCCCTCGTCGCCGGCCACGCGCGCCAGCGCCAGCGGCCCGCCGTCCAGGCGCTGCTGCAGCACCGCCAGCGGATTCTCAGTCGCCGCCGCCATCTCCAGGACGCGCGCGATGTCGCGCCCCAGCGCCGGGCTCTGCAGCGGCCGGCAGATCGTCTCGAGCAGGTGGTCGAGCGCCGCGCCGCTGTCCCAGCTCAGCGCCCGCAGCGCGCTCGGGGCCAGCGGCGTGTGCTGCAGCGCCCGCTCGATGATCTCGCTGGCGCGGCGCTGCGCCTCCTCCGCCGGCCGCAGGTCGCGGCGCCGGCTGCCCCAGCGCGGCTGGAACAGCGTTATCCCGCCGGCCGCCGCGGGCGCCGCGTCGTAGCACGGGTCGAAGACGTGCAGCAGCTCGAGCTCGACGCTCGCGCCGTCGGCCGCCGCATCCGCGGGCGGGACAAGCCGGAACACGGTGTTCTCGACGGCGATGCGCTCCAGCGACAGCCCGTGCTCGCGGAGCGCCCGATCGAGGGCGAACAGGGCCGTCGGGCGCCACTGCGCGTACCACTCCTCGCACGCCGCCTCCAGCCCGGCGTCCGCGGCCGCGATGCGCCACCCGCGCAGGAAGGCGTCCACCAGGTAGCCGCGCGCCCAGTGCGGCGTGAAGGTCGCCTCGGTCGGCAGCGACTGCAGGCGCTGTTCGGCGAGCGCCCAGTACGCGAGCTCGTTCAGGATCTGCTGTGGGAGCGCCTCGAACAGCTCCAGCGCCATCATGACCTTGGGCGGGTCGATCGGGATGACGCGCGCCGTCGGGTAGTCGATGCGCGCGGTGATCGTCAGCGGGCGCGCGCCGAGCGCCTGCGGGCCGTCGCGGTCCAGATCGCGCTTCAGATCGCGGTAGCGGGCCACCGACTGGCGCGCCCAGTCCTCGTAGGTCTGGCTGCGCCGCCGCCACTCGGATCGGATGCCCTCGAGCACGCTGCGGCGGTACTCCTCGACTGCCCGGTCGTAGTGGTCGGGGCCGAGCGCGAGCAGCGGCAGCCGCACCCGCAGCGGCTTTCCATTGCGCCGGTAGGGGAGGATGACCGGGAAGGAGCGGGCCGACGTCACCGAATCGCCGCGGCGCAGGGCGTCGAGGGCGCGGTCGTAGCTGCTGGCCTCCTCGGTGTGGTTGGTCAGGAAGCCCATGTCCTGCTCGACCTGCGCCAGCCCTTCGCGCAGGCTGGCGATCGTCGGGCGCAGCGGCTCCTGCGCGAGCCCCTGCAGCAGCTCTCGCCCGAATGAGCCGTACAGCTGGGCGCTGACGGCCGGCAAGATCTCCAGGCGCTCGGCCAGCGCCGCGACGCGCTCCAGCAGCCTGTCGCCGCTCAGGCCCTCGGCCGGGCGCGTCGTGGCCGGCGCGGAGAAGTCGAAGCTGACGACCCCGCTGAGCACCAGGTCGGACGGGCTGCTCCGCTCGCTCGCCAGGTCGTTGACCAGCTCGCTGACCCGCGCGGTGATCGGCTGGGGCGCGTTGCCGACGAGCGTGAGCCGGATCGGCGCCTTGCCGCGCATCCAGGTCCAGCTGGTGAGCCGCCCGCCGTAGATCGAGGTGGGCGGCGCCTCGAGCACTTCGACCAGCTGCGGCCGGCGCTGGGGGAAGAAGAACAGCGGGCCGGCTGGAAGCGCGTCGGCCGCCAGCTCCCGCACGCGCGGCAGCACCCGCTCGCGCACCACCGACGCGGGGAGCAGCGACGTGCGCGCCACGCGCTCGATGGCGCCGGGGGCGATCTGGCCCGCGTGGAGCGCGCCCAGGTCCGCCACCAGCGCCTCGTCCTCGTCGGCCTGGTGGCCCACGCTGGCGCCCGGCGGCAGGCCGTGATCCAGCGCCGCCATGGCGAGCGCGGCGAGCGCCGGGCGGCGCTGCTCCGCCCCAGAGCGCGCCCGCTGCCAGAGCTGGTCGAGCACCTCGGGCGTCGCCCGGTCGCGCAGCTCCTCCCAGGCCCGCAGCGCCGAGTCGTGGAGCCACGGGGCGGCGGAGGCCCCCGCCTGGAGCGCGCGTCCGATCTCCAGCAGGGCGTCGGCGGGCTGCTCGCGCCGGGCGCTGTCCTCTGCCAGCAGAATGTGCGCCTCCGGGCGCGCGCTCGCCAGCTGGGCCAGCGCCGCGCGCGCCTCGTCCGTAAGCGGCTGCTCGCGCTCGGCCAGCTGGAGGTAGGCGCGCTGCAGCGACTGCGGGCGCTCCTCGGCCGCGGCGAACTGCGCGACGATCTGCGCCGCGCTCAGGCGCTCGCGCTGCGGGGCCAGCGAGGGCGCTGCGGGGCGCGCGGCCACGGTCGCCTCGAGCGGCTCGGCCAGCCGCACCAGCCGCGGGTCGGCCAGCATCTCCAGCTCCAGCGCGCGCAGCCGCTCGCCAGATCTCTCCACCCGCCCGCGCGCGAGGTCGTCGGCCACGAGCGCGACCTGAGCCTCAGGCACGGCCGGCGCCACAGCCTCCAGCTCCTGCCGCACGCGGCCCGCCAGCACGCCCTGGAGCGGCGCCGTCGCCGCCTGCAGCTCCTCGAGCACCTGCCGCCGCTCGCCGCTCGGGCTCTTCGCCAGCCTGTGGGCCAGCCTGCGGACCTCGCCGAGCGGGTCCAGCCAGCCGTCGAGCAGCTCGAGGGCGCGCTCGCGCTCGGGAGCCGGCCCGGCCAGCGCCTGCTGAACGGCGATCTGCCCGAGGCGCCAGTGAGCCAGCTCCAGCGCCTGCGAGCGCCGCAGGTACGCGCCCCAGAGCGCCAGCAGCGCCAGGTAGATGACGAGGAGCCCCGCGACCGCCAGGCCCTGCGCGCCGCCGCTCAGGCCCGAGGCGGCTGCGAAGAGGACCCAGACCAGGGTCAGCAGGCCGGGCACGCCGAACGCCGCGCCGGCCAGCGCGCGCGCGATGTTCGGGAAGGGGGACAGCGCGGCGAGGATGCCGATCGCCAGCGCGGCCGACAGGCAGCGGAGCACCAGCTCCGGCCCGCCCATAGCCGCGAGCGGCGCCGCAGCTGCGCCTGCGGTGGCGGCAATGCCGGCCAGCGCCGCGACGAGGAGCGCGGCGGGCGGTGCGAACGCGACCAGCGCCGGGCGTCGCAGCGTCCACACGGCGAGCGCGGCGGCGCCGAGGGCAGCGCCTGCGCCGAGCAGCGTCGCGATAGGCGGAGCGAGCTGGCCTGGCGCGACCAAACAGGCCGCCGCCACGGCGACGGCCGCCAGACAGCTGAGGGCGATCGAGGCCGCGCCGGCACGCGGCGCGCGCGACGGAAGAACCTGCGTCACGGCTTTGTGGTCCTGTCAAATCACGGTGTGCCCCTAGTATAGCGCGATCCGTCAAGCCGGCCGCGGGCGGATGTGCGCCGGCGCTTGACACTGCGCCGCGCCTCTGCTATCCTGGCACGCACAACGCGTAGCGTCTGCAGTTGCGAAAGGAGGTGACGTCGTGGCTTTCGGCGCGATGAACCTCATCAACACCGAGAGCACCCACGCGCCCCGGCACACGAGTGCCGGCGTCGCTCTCGTTCGCGGCTGCGCTACGCATTCCTCAGGAGGGCTCCTCAGCTGAACCTCCGCCGGTAGTGTGAGCACGGCCGTGGGCGAGACACATCGCTCACGGCCTCTCTGTTTGTTGGGCCGTGGGTGCGGGCTGCGCCTGCGGCCCGGCTGCGTTCGAGGGGTGCGGAGGCCAACTCTGCCACTCGCTCGCGGCCAGCCGCCCGGCGGAGCGGGTCGCTGCCTTCGCTGGCAGCCGTAGAACACCTACCGGAAACTTTTCTACGAGGAGCTCCCAGTGGCTAACCATATCTACGAGGACGACGACTTCTACCTGGACCAGGTCGAGTACTACGAAGAGCTGTTCGCCCATCCGGGGCGGCGGCGCAAGCAGGGCTCCAAGGCGCGCAGGCGGCAGGCGAGCGCCGCCGAGGTCGCGCGCGTCGCCGAGGCGACCGGGCTCGAGGGCGGCTTCAACCCCACCTACCGGCCGGGGCGCTTCGAGGCCGGCTGGCTGCTCGAGTCGCTGCGCAGCTTCTACGAGCAGCACCTGATCACCGACGTGCTCGCCAACGTCAAGGGCGGCAAGGAGGCCAGCGTCTACTGCTGCGCCGCCGCCCCGACCACCGGCGCCGCGCTGCTCGCGGCCAAGGTCTACCGCCCGCGCATGTTCCGCAACCTGCGCAACGACAAGATGTACCGCGAGGGGCGCGCGGTGCTCACCGCCGACGGCCGCCCCGTCAAGGCGACCGACCACCGGATCATGCGGGCGATCGGCAAGAAGACCGCCACCGGCGTGCAGGTGTCCCACACCTCCTGGCTGATGTACGAGTACACCACGCTGGAGCGGCTCCACCAGCTTGGCGCGGCTGTGCCGAAGCCCTACGCCGTCAACGATAACGCCCTGCTGATGAGCTACTGCGGCGACGAGCGCATGGCCGCCCCGACGCTGAACGGCATCCGGCTGGACCGCGCCGAGGCCGAGGAGCTGTTCCGCGAGGTGCTGCGCAACATCGAGCTGATGCTCCAGCACGGCCTGATCCACGGCGATCTCTCGGCCTACAACCTGCTGTACTGGGAGGGGCGCGTCACGCTGATCGACTTCCCGCAGGTCACCTACAGCCGGACGAACCGCCGCGCCTGGGCGATCTTCGCGCGCGACGTGCAGCGGGTGTGCGACTACTTCGCCCAGCAGGGTGTGCGCTGCTCGGCGGAGGAGATCGCGTCCGACCTGTGGGGCCGCTATGCGGCGCAGAGCCCTGAGGACGCCGCCGCGGATGCCTCGGCGCACATGGACCCCTCCATCTACGGCACGGAGGAGCATGGCGAAGAGGAGGAAGACTGGAATGGCTTGAGCTCTGGCTAGAATCTCGCTATAATCCGCGGGGATCTGCTCCCATTCGCGTGCTCGCCCTATTGAGGACGGCGCCTCGACGCCGTGTAGCGGAGCACGGCCCGCGTTCTCTCAAGCCTAGAGGCGCGGGCCGGCCTGCGGGCGGGCCGAGACGCCCGCCCCGCCCCGTTCGGACGATGAATAGCTGAGTGGAGCTCGCTCATGGCCGATACGCTCGCCGCGCTCTCGCCGCTGGACGGCCGCTACCGCGCCGATGTCGCGGAGCTCGAGGCCTACTTCAGCGAGGCCGCGCTCTTTCGATACCGGGTGCGCGTCGAGGTCGAGTACCTGCTCTTCCTCACCCGCGCCCGCGGTGTGGACTTCGTGCCGCCGCTCGAGCCGCAGGCCGCCGCGGCGCTGCGCAACCTGTACCGCGCCTTCAGCACGGAGGACGCCCAGGCGATCGCCGCGTGGGACGCCCGCGTCAACCACGACGTCAAGGCGGTCGAGTACTGGCTGCGCGAGAAGCTCGACGCGCTCGGGCTGTCCGCCTGGAAGGAGGCGGTCCACTTCGCGCTGACCTCCGAGGACGTCAACAACCTGGCCTACGCCCTGATGATCCGCGAGGCGCGCGACCTGGTGCTCGTCAAGGCGATCGGCGAGATGCTGGTGCTGCTGCACGAGCTCGCGCTGCGCGAGGCGGCCACGCCGATGCTCGCCCGCACCCACGGCCAGCCAGCCACGCCGACGACCTTCGGCAAGGAGATGGCGGTGTTCGTCGACCGGCTGCGCCGCGCCCAGCTGGCGGTGGCCGGCGTGAAGCTCACCGGCAAGCTGAACGGCGCCACCGGCACCTTCGCCGCCCACCACGCCGCCCTGCCGCAGGTGGACTGGATCGCCTTCAGCCGCGGCTTCGTGCGCTCGCTGGACCTGGAGCCGAACCTGCTCACCACGCAGATCGAGCCGCACGATACGCTCGTCGAGCTGTGCGATGCGCTGCGGCGCCTCAACAGCATCCTGATCGACCTGTGCCAGGACGTCTGGCGCTACATCAGCGACGGCTACCTGGTGCAGTCGGCCAGACCCGGCGAGGTCGGCTCCTCCACCATGCCGCACAAGGTCAACCCGATCGACTTCGAGAACGCCGAGGGCAACCTCGGGGTCGCCAACGCGCTGCTGGAGCACTTCACGCGCAAGCTGCCGGTCTCGCGGCTGCAGCGCGACCTGACCGACAGCACGCTGCTGCGCAACATCGGCGTCGCCTTCGGCCACAGCCTGCTGGCCTACCGCCGCGTCGCCCGCGGCCTGGAGAAGGTGGCGGTGGACCACGAGCGGCTGCTGGCCGATCTGGAGGCCCACCCGGAGGTGCTCGCCGAGGGTATCCAGACCATCCTGCGCCGTGTCGGCTACCCGGAGCCCTACGAGGCGCTCAAGCAGTTCACGCGCGGCCGCGAGCTGACGCTCGAGTCGCTGCGGGCGTTCGTCGATGGCCTCGATGTCGCCGACTCGGTGAAGGAGGAGCTGCGCGCCCTCACCCCCGCCGCCTACACCGGCCTCGCGGCAGACCTGGCGCGTCTGATCGTCCGCGACGACCTGGCGGCGGCGGCGCGCCCGCGCCTGTGAGGCGAGGCGCGGCGGGCCGCAGCTTCTTTCGCGAGGCGTGGAGGGCCTAGGCCCTCCACGAGTTCTTTTATCGGCTGCTCTGCGGCGGCGCGGCTTCCCCAGAGCGGCCGAGCATCATCGGAGCGACCATGCAGTGGCCTGAGACGATCGAGCTCACGCTCGGCGGGATCGCCCAGGGCGGCGACGCCGTCGGTCGCTGGGAGGGGCGGGTGGTGTTCGTCGCCGGCGGAATCCCCGGCGAGCGCGTGCGTGCGCGGCTGCGCGAGGCGCGCGACAGCTACGCGCGCGCTGTGGTCGAGGAGGTGCTCGACCCCTCGCCGGACCGCGTGCCGCCGCGCGTGCCCGGCGCCGACAACATGCCCTGGCAGCACATCGCCTACGCCGCGCAGCTGCGCTTCCGCCGCGAGATCCTCGCTGACCAGCTGGCGAAGATCGGCGGCCTGCCCGCGGCCCAGGTCGCCGAGACGCTGCCCGCCTCGCCCCCGTGGGCGTACCGCAACAGCGCCAGGCTCCACTGCGACGGGCGCCAGGTCGGCTACTACGCCGCGGAGACGCGGACGATCCGCGAGGTCGAGAGCGACCCGCTGCTGCTCGGGACGCTCGACGCGGCGCTCGGGCCGCTGCGCCAGGCTCTCGCCGAGCTCGGGGGAGCTATGGGCCGGTTCGAGGTGACCCTGCGCGCCAGCGAGACCTACGGCTACCTGCTGGCCGCGCTCCACGGCCCGGGCGCGGGCGGCCCCGAGGCGCGCAGGCTCGCCGCGCGCTGGCGCGAGCTTCACCCGCCGCTCGCGGGGGTGCTCATCGGGGACGCGGGCGCTGATGCGGGGGCGGAAGGCGGCCGCTCGCCGCGCCAGATCGGCCAGGCCACCCTCATCGAGGAGCTGGGCGGCATCACCTTCGAGCTGCACCCGACGACGTTCTTCCAGGTGAACCTGGCCGCGGCGGAGGCGCTGCTCGGCCTCGTGCGCGCGGGGCTCGAAGTAGAAGCCGAGGACACCCGCAAGGCGTCTCTGCTGGACCTGTACTGCGGCGCGGGGACCTTCGCGCTGCCGCTCGCCGGCTCGGTCGCGGAGGTCGTCGGCGTCGAGGAGTACGGCGGGGCGATCGCCGACGGGCGCGCTTCGGCCGAGCTGAGCCAGATAACGAACGTGCGCTTCATCCAGGGCCGTGCCGAGGACGTGCTCCCGCGCCTGGACGGCCCCTTCGACTACGCGGTGCTCGACCCGCCCAGGCGCGGCTGCCACCCGCGGGCGCTCGAGCAGCTGATTCGCCTGGCCCCCCGGCGGCTGGTCTACGTCTCGTGCCACCCGGGGACCCTCGCGCGCGACCTCAAGATTCTGACGGCCGGAGGCTACCGCCTGCTGCGCTGCACCCCGGTGGACCTGTTCCCGCAGACGGCGCACGTCGAGAGCGTGAGCGTCCTTTCCCGCGCGTGATCGCGAAGGGGTGGGATGTGACGGCTTCGCCGCCAAACCCCACCCCTGCCGGGAAGTATCCGCAGTTCTATCGCCGGCCTACTCGACGCCGCTCCGGCTCTGCGGCGCCCCGATCTGCGGCAGCTCGAAGCGCAGCACGCGCGCGTTGCCGCGGTCGACGACGTACACCGCGCCGTCCGGCCCGCCGGTCACGCCGCTCGGCAGGCGCACCGACGCGCTGTCGCTGCCCGCCCCGCCCCAGCGCAGCAGCTCCTGCCCGAACGCGTCGTAGTAGATCAGCTGGTTGCGCCCGGGCACGCTCACCACCACCCGGTCGCCGACCACCGCCAGGTACGGGTCGTCGTAGGTCTGCGGCAGCCAGCCGGGCACGCGCCAGGTGATGGTCGGCTGCGGGCTCACGCGGCCATCGGCCGTGGGCGGGAAGACCTGCACCCGGCTGTTCCACGTGTCGGCCACGTACACATTGCCGGCGCTGTCCACAGCGATGCCGATCGGCTCGCTGAAGGCCCCCGCCGCCGCGCCCGCGTAGCCCCACTGGTAGCGGTAGTTCCCCTCGGTGTCGGTCACGACGATGCGCTTGTTGCCGGTGTCGGCGATGTACACGTTGCCGGCGTTGTCCACAGCGACGCCGCGCGGCCCGAAGAACCCGAGCGGCGCCGCCGCGTTGCCGGCCTCGGTCCCATCGGTCACCGTCGCGCGGCGGCCGGCGCCGAAGTCCTCGGTGCCCTCGCCCCAGGCCGCCAGGAAGTTACCCTCGGGGTCCAGCTTGACCACGCGGGCGTTCCACGTGTCGGCCACGTAGATGTTGCCGTCGCTGTCCACGGCGATGCCGCGCGGCTCGTTGAACTGGCCCTCGCCGGCGCCGTAGCTGCCGATCGTGCGCAGCGGCTCGCCGCTCGGCGCGTACACCGTGATGCGGTGGTTGTTGGTGTCGGCCACGTAGATGTTGCCGGCGCTGTCCACGGCGATGCCGCGCGGCTCCTCGATCTGGCCCGGCAGGCTGCCGCGCTCGCCGATCACCTGCTGCGCGACCAGCTTCAGCGCCTCGGTGGCGCTCGGCGCGCCCGACAGCTCGCCGGTCGGCGCCAGGTCCCGCCGCACCCAGACCTCCATCTCGCGCCCGTCCAGCCGCAGCGGCTCCGGGATCTCGCGGTAGAGCACGAACCGGCCGGTGTTGCCCCAGTGCGAGAGGTCGAAGGGCCACAGCAGCGGCGCGAGCGTGTGCGGGATGTCCGCCGGGTCCAGGTTCGGGCAGACCCGCGCGGCGTCCTCCTCGCTGCCGGGGTAGGCGAAGTAGAAGCGCTTGTACCCGCCCTCCAGCGGCCGGCACTTGTCCCCCTCGGGGAACCACCAGTTGAGCTTGGCCTGGTAGCGCCGGACGTAGTTGGTCTCCAGCGCGGCGCGGGCGTTCTCGTTGACGTGCTGGCGCGACACCAGCACCACCGGCGCGAGGATCTGGTCCTCGCCCGCGCGCGGCGAGTTCACCAGGAAGGACTCGGCCGTCGCGTTGCGGAAGAACTCGGCGTCGCGCACCTCGAGCCGCTGGAAGTCGCGCAGGTACCACTGGTAGGGCCAGGCCAGGCTGCCCTCGCCGTCGGCCGCCGGGTCGCCGTTGTCCATGATCAGCGGCATCGAGAGCCCGCCGGCCGGGTCGCGCGGGTTGCGCGCGTTGCGCGTCTGGTTGATCGCCAGCTCGCGGATCTCATCCACGATCAGCGGCACGTCGGGCGAGCTCTGCACGTAGACCAGCGGGTCGCGCGGGGTGTCCGGGTGGTCGTACACCACCATCCATGTCGCGCGCAGGGTGTAGGCCCCCACCAGCGCCGCCACGGTCAGCGCGCACACCCCGAGCGTGGCGCGGCCCCCGATGCGCTGGGCGATCGTCAGCAGCGTGTACAGCAGCACCCCGGCGATCGCCAGCGGGACCAGCCCCTGCAGGCGCTCCGACTGCCCCTGCAGATCCGCTGTCTGCGTGCTGAAGCGCCACAGCGCGACGCTCAGCGCCACCAGCAGCAGCGTCATGACGAAGGGCACCGCCCAGATCACCGGCTGCTGCTCGCCGGCCGTCGCCTCCTGGTCCCTCCGCCAGTCGCCGGTCTGCAGCCTGGAGTCCAGAATCCTGCTCAGGCCCCAGGCGATCAGCAGGTTGCCGGGGAGCGCGATGTGGGTGTTGAGCCAGGGCATCTTCTCGCCGGCCCACGAGAAGGTCACGAAGGCGCACAGGAACCAGAACGCCAGGAACAGCGGGAACATGACGACGACGTTGAAGCCGGACGGCGCCGGCTCCGCGATGGTCCCCGGCCCCGCCGCGGCGGCCGCGGCTTGCCCATCCGGCCCGGCTTCGGCCGGCTGGCCCTCGGCCACGACGGTGCGCTCTTCCCCTGCGAGCGGCTGCCCCTCCTCCGCGCCGTTGCTCGACTCGCGCGCCACCGCCACCGTCTCCCGGGCGCTGTCGCCGGAGATCGAGACGGCGTGCTGCTCGGCCGTCAGGTGCTCGGCGGTCCCGAGGTGGCCGGCCGGCAGGTCGTCGGTCGTGAGGTCGTCGGTCGCTCGCCCGTGGTCAGCCGTGGGCAGCTGGAGGTCAGGCGCGGGCGGCCGGTCGCCGGGCTCAGGAAGCTCGTGCACCGGTGCCTCGGCGGCCATCTCCCAGCCCCGCGCCGTCTTCCCCCAGCCGCGGCTGAACAGGTAGACCAGCGTCGCCAGCCCGCCGAAGAACGCCAGCGGCTCGTACAGCGTCATCAGCATGAAGTAGTAGTACCACGGCTGGTCGCCGCGCTTGAACTCCTGCTGCGAGCCGAGCCAGTACTCCAGGCCGCGGTACAGGCCATCCACGATGCCGCGCGGGTCGGCGAAGAAGGTGCTGTAGAGCACGACGTAGATCGCGCCCAGGATGGCGAGCGCCGTCCAGACGACGTGCCGCTCCTCGCGCCACAGGGCGCGGAAGCGCCCCACCACCAGCGGGTGGTTGTCCCACACGCGCGTGAGCAGCAGCCCCATGCCGGCGACGGCGCTGAACAGCAGCGCCAGCCCGTCGGCGCGCAGCGTGCTCGTGATCTGGCCGCTCCACACCCCGGTGATGATGCTGAGCTCGCCCAGCAGCGCGACGACGAGGACGGCGGCGAGCCCGATCACGACCTGGCGGCGCGGCAGCAGCTCGAACAGCACGCGGATGATCAGGAACCAGCCGAAGATGAAGCCGAGGATGTAGTACAGCTCGTGGGTCGCGATCGCCAGCGCCGTCCCGACTGCCATCAGGTACAGGAAGGCCGGCCGGCCGGTGTCCAGGTAGCGGAAGAACCCGATCACGATCCACAGCGTCCACAGGACCATCAGGCCATCGTGGCGGGCGAAGCGCGTGTAGTACAGCAGCGACGGGGTGAAGGCCATGAGCGCGGCGGCGAGCAGCGCGCCCCGCGTGCCGAGGTAGGGCCGCAGCATCCAGCACGAGGCCACCAGCCCGATGCCGGCCACAGCCTGCGGGACCCTCGCCTGCCAGTCGCCGTCGCCGAACAGGAAGTAGGAGAGCAGCGTCAGCACATACAGCGACGGCCCGTGGTACACCGGGTCGTAGCAGTAGGTGGCCGAGGTGCGGCCGCCGGCGCAGGTGAAGCCGCCGTTGCCGGTGAAGAACTTCCAGCTCATCCAGGCGTGGATCGACTCGTCGTGGTGCAGCGCCATGCGGTCCAGCGCGTAGAAGTGCGCCAGCACGCTGAGCAGCACCAGCCCGACGAAGGCCGCGACCTCCCAGTTGAGGTGGGACAGGTCCAGCGCCCGGTCGAGGAGGGTCGTCTGTCGGCGCTCGGGTGAAGCTACAGCCATCTATGTCACCTCGAAGTGCAAAGTGCAAAATGCAAGCTGCACAATGCAGAACTCCAGCGTTGCTGTTCTATAGCGCGGCACGGCGAAAGTTGCACTTTGCACGGTACGCTTTGCACTTTTCCTTCCAGGGCGCGTGCGGCGTCACTGGTCGCCCCCGGTGCCCAGCCCGATCTCGTCGGCCAGCTCCGGCCGCACCGCGAGCACGAAGTCGGTCGAGCCGAGCGGCGCCGGCGGCACCCGGTAGATCATATACTGCCAGAACTGGGTCGCCGTGCGCGGGTCGAAGGGCGTCCGCAGCACGCGCATGAGCAGCGGCGAGAACTCGTCCACCGGCGCGCTCATCCAGTTCGACGGCAGGCGGTAGGTCTGGTCCTCGGGGAACCACCAGCGCAGCGGGTAGCGCTGGATGCGGAACCCCGCCAGCTTCTGCTGGTTCTCCGGCTCCGCGTAGTTCTCTTCCAGCATCAGCACCGCGGCCACCTCTTCGCCGGGGGCGGCGGTCAGCACGGGCGGCTGCTCCTGCGCGTTCCTGAAGCGCCGCATGTACCAGTCCCAGACCGTCTCGTTGTCGTACCAGATGACCAGGTCGAGCCCGCCGCCGCGGCGCGTCGCCGCCTCCTCGAGCCGGTTGACCACCCGCTGCACGTCCGGCGAGGTCTGGGTGTAGATCATCATCTCGCGCGGCACGTCGCCCCACAGGAAGCTGAGCTGGAACGCGCTGCGGATGCCGTAGAGCGCGAGCAGCAGGCTGACGGCCAGCGCCAGCGCCCCGAGCGCCCAGCGCGTCCCGCGCAGCAGCGCGCTCCCGGCCGTGAGCAGCCCGATCAGCACGAAGCCGAGCAGCGGCACCCAGGGCGCCCAGCCGGTCTGCATGCTCAGCTCATCGGTCACGACGGCGATCAGCAGGAAGCACAGCCCCGCGATGGCGGTGAACACCCCCAGGAACATGGCGAGCGGCGCGTAGTCCGTCCGCCCGTACCCGCCGGCTGCGCCCACGGCCACGCCGCCCGACACATCCCCAACGCCGGACCACGCCAGCGTGCGCGCCAGCGCCCAGGCGGCGAGCAGCGCCAGCGGCAGCGCCGGGTGGATCGTCAGCCAGGGCATCTTCTCGCCGGCCCACGAGTAGAGCAGGAACGTGGCGAGCGACCAGTAGGCCAGGAGAAGGGGGAGGACGAACGCCCAGTCAGTGCCCGCCCCGCCGCCGGCCGGCTGCCGATCGGCGGCCTCATCTTCCGCCGCCGCCTCAGCGGCTCGCGTCCGCCGGCCGGCCCGCAAGCGCCGCAGCAGCATCCACCCCGCCATCCCCAGCCCGACGAGCGCCCAGAGCAGGATCAGCGGCTCGTAGATGCCGAGCAGCACGGCGTAGTAGTGCGGCGGCTGCCCGCCGCGCTGGACCTCGTGCTGGGCCAGCCAGTAGAGCAGCGAGCCGGTCGTGCCGCTCACCACCCCCACCGGGTTGGTGAAGAACGCGCTGAAGAGCAGCGCGTAGGGCGTGAAGAAGAACACGAGCGCGATCAGCCAGCGCCGGCCGCGCCCGAGCGAGGCGAACGTCTCCAGCGCCCCCGCGCGCCGGGCGCGCTCCCACGCGGTGCTGCCGTCGGCAGCGCGGCGCCAGCCGATCTGCCAGGCGAAGCCCGCCACCCCGGCGAGGGCCAGGACGGCGGCGCTGATGATGGCCGGGTGGCGGAAGAACTGGCCGAGCTTGATCAGGTACAGGCCGAAGTCGTTGTCCGCCTGGTGCCGGACGCACAGGGCGTAGCTGTTGTCGTTCGTCTCCAGCGGCGGCCAGCCGAAGATCGGCCCCGGCCTGGCCACCAGTATCGGGTTGGGCGGCGGGAAGGGGGTCGCGCGGCTCGGGCAGACGTACGGGCCGTTGGCGCGGACGACGGTGTCGCTCTGCGGGAAGGGGCGCTCGGGCCGGCCGGGCAGCACGAAGACCAGCGCCACGATCGCCAGCCCGATCAGCGCCGCCGGCACCAGCCCGCCCCGCCAGACGCGCCACAGAAAGACGATCGCCACGACCGGCGCGAAGATCGCCAGGTATAGGTAGAAGGTCTCCATCGTCGCCGCCATCAGCCCGAGCGCCGCCGCCCCGGCGTAGAGCCAGGCCGGCCGCCCGGTGGCGGCGAAGCGCACGCCGGCGATGAAGGCCAGCAGCTCGAACAGCACCGTGTACGGGTCGTGGCGGATGAAGCGCCCCATGTACAGGAACACCGGCGAGAACAGCAGCATCAGCGCCGCGAGCAGCGCCGCGCCGCGCCCGAGCTCACGCCTGAGCAGGTACGGCATGACCACCAGCACCGAGCCGAACAGCGCCGGCCCGAGCCGGGACGTCGCGTCCCCGTCGCCGAACAGGAAGAAGATCAGCGCGCCGAAGAAGTACAGGAACGGCCCGTGCAGCAGCGGGTCGTGGACGTAGCCGTGCCCGCGGAACACCGCCCAGGAGAAGTACGCGTGCAGCGTCTCGTCGTGGTGCAGCGCGCGGTTGTCCAGGTCCCACAGGCGCGTCAGCAGGGCCAGCGCGAAGATGGTGAGGTAGGCCAGGTGCTCGACGCTGATCGCCAGCCGGCGTGTGGCGCCGCTCGGGTGGGCGTACGCCGTAGGCTGTGCGGCGCCCGGGGGAAGTTCGGCAAGCGACATAGCGTAGTGCCAGCGGCGACCGGCGCAGCCGGGGTTTGCGAGGGCCGCCGAATCGTCCAAATTCCGTTATCGCACGGGATTGTACACGATCTGCGCGCTGCGGTGCAAGGAGCCCGGTGAGCGGTATCCGCTCGCCTCGATCACAAAGAGCGAGCTTGGCTGCCCACGAGCTGCCGCAGACGGTCGATGTCGGTGAGGTGGATCGCGTCCTCCTCGACGCGGATGAGCCCCTCCTCGCGGAACTCGCCGATCGCCTTGGTGACCGTCTCGCGGTAGGAGCCGATCATCTCGGCCAGCTGCTGGTGGGTGAAGCGCACCACGGTGGGCGCCGCGCCAGCCGGCTGCTCGCCCTGCGCCGCCGCCAGGTTCAGCAGCACGGTGGCGAGCCGCTGCGGCACGCTCTTGAAGGCGATGTCGGCCAGCTTGCGCTCGATCGCCACCAGCCGGCGGCTCATCACCGCCATGAAGCGCAGCGCGAGCGCGGGGTGGTTGCTCAGCACCTGGCGCAGCACGTCGCGGCTCAGCGTCCCCACCACACACTCGACCATGGCCTCGGCGAAGCTGTCCTGGCGCCCTGAGTCGGCCAGCGCCATCTCGCCGAAGATCGCCGGCGGCTCGAGGACCATCAGGATGAGCGCGCGGCCCTCGGGCGAGAGCTTGTAGAGGCGCACGCGCCCGCTCTGCAGCAGGAACACCTGCTCGCCGGGGTCGTCTGGGGCGTAGAAGGTGTAGCCGGCCGGGTACGTGCTGACGCTGAGCTGCCGCATGAGGGCCTCGCGCTCGGGCGCCGGCAGGTCGCTCAGCAGATCGCCATCGACAAAGGTCTCGAGGCTCATAGGCAATCGGGTGGGGCCCGGAGGCTGCTCCTGACCCCGTCTTCCGCCGCGCTGCTGCGGCGAAGGGCTCCCTGGGCTACGCCCCACGGCCCTCGCACCTGGGCGCGTCTACGCCCTGTGGCCCGTGTCCCGCTCCAGCTCGTGCAGGTGCCAGTGGTCGTTGTGGGCGATCAGCTGCCACTCCTGGCGCTCGTCCTGCGTCTCCACCTGCCGCCAGTGGGTGATCGCCGTGTTGCGCACGTGGAACGCCGCCCGGCCGCGCACGTGCGGGCCGAGCTGCAGCAGGTGCAGGAAGGAGGCCTCGATGATGCCGCCGTGGCAGACCACGACGATGTGCTGCCCCTGGTGGCGGCTGATGATCCGCTCGAGCGCGCTCGAGGCGCGGGCGACGAAGGCGCCCCAGCTCTCGCCGCCGGTCGCGATCGGGGTGAAGAACCTCTTGAGGAAGAGCTGCATGCTCTCGAAGCGCTGGCGGGCCTCGGTGTAGGTCATGCCGTCGGCGTCGCCGGGCCTCAGCTCCTGCAGGTCATCGTCCCAGTGGATGGGTAGGCCCAACGCCTCCGCCACCGCCTCGGCCGTCTGGCGGGCGCGCGGCAGGGTGCTGGCGTAGAGAACGTCGGCCGGGATCTCGCCGCTCGACAGGCGGCGGGCGAGCAGGCGCACCTGGGCGATGCCGCGCTCGGTGAGCCCGCGGCAGCCCTTCATGCCGCCCATGACGAACGGCTCGACGTTGCTCACCGCCTCACCGTGGCGGATCAGGTACAGGTTGGTTGCCATCTATCTCTCTCTCGCTCTCTCCGGAGGCGCGCGCGGCGAGCCACGCGAACAGGCCGCGCCAGACGCCGAGGATGAACAGCACGGTCACGAACGTGACCAGGGCGAACGATAGCGGGATGCCGCGCTGCAGGGCGAGGGCGCGCAGCAGCAGGCCGACGGGCCACGCGGCCAGCCAGCAGATCGCAGTGCGGGCCAGCATCGGGCGCACGCCGGCCGTCGCGCGGCCGTAGGCGCCCAGCGCCGGCGCCACCAGGAACCACCCGGCGATGAAGGGGGCGGCGGTGCCGGCCACCTGCAGGGCGGCGTCCAGCCCGGCGGCCTCGCCGTGGCTCGAGCGGCCGATCGCTGCGAACACAAGCAGGGCGGCTGTATCACCAGCCGCCAGGGCCGCTGCTCGCCGCCACTCTCCCGCTGTGCGCGGCGCGCCGTGTCTGAAGAACTGCATGGGCCCTCCTCCACGGGGATTGTACCATGTCCCATCCGAAACTGGTGGCGTGCCTCACCCGCGCCGCAGCGTGATGATCGTCGCCTCAGGGGGGCAGAGCAGGCGGAGCGGCGGCCCGCCGAGCCCGCGCGAGACGTACAGCGCGGTGGGGCCGACCTGGTAGCGGCCCATGACGTAGCGGCGGCCGAAGCGCGGCATGCCGAGCGGCCCGAGCAGGGGCAGGCGCAGGTGGCCGCCGTGGGTGTGGCCGGAGAGCTGCACGTCCACCCCGCGGGCTGCCGCCTCGGTCACGAAGTCCGGCGCGTGCGCCAGAAGCAGCGTGAACGCGCCGGCCGGCACCCCGCGCAGCGTAGCCGACAGGCTGGCGCTTCCGTCCCAGAGATCGTCCACGCCGAGCAGCCAGAGGTCCGCCCCGCCGCGGCGGATGCGCCGGTGCTCGTTGATCAGCATCGTGACGCCGCACACGGCGAGCGCAGCGCGCACGTCATCCACGCCCTCCCAGTGGTCGTGGTTGCCGGGGACGGCGTAGACGCCGAGCGGCGCGCTGATCCCGCGCAGCGCCGCGGCGATATCGGGGATGGCGTGCTGGAAGGAGACCAGGTCGCCGGTGATGACGATCAGGTCGGGCGCCTCGCGGCGCATCTGCTCCACCCCCCACAGCGCGTTGCGCTCGGTGTAGCGGAACCCCAGGTGCAGGTCGGTGAGATGGCCGATCCGCAGGCCGTCCAGCCCGCGCGGGAGCCGCGGGAGGCGCAGCTCCACGTGCTCCAGCCGCGCCCGGCGCGGCTCGACGAAGGCCGCGTAGCCCCAGGTCAGCGCGCCGAGCAGCCCGGCGACAGCGAGCAGCGGCCAGCCGAGCCGGCGCACCCCGAGCGCCCCGGCCGCAGCCCCGACGGAGGTGGCGGCGATCCAGGTGCGGTTGTAGTACAGCCGCGCCGGGTCCAGCGACCGGCGGCGGCGTAGGCGCAGGCGTGTGAGCGGGACGCGCCGCACCAGCGGCTCGCGCCGCCGCACGAGTGGTGCGGGCGCGGGGCGGATCTGCTGCACGGTAGGCGGCGCAGGCACAGAGAGCATAGCTGCTCCTTGTGAGCAATGGCGTATGCATCGGAAGGCCGGGTGGAGCATGCTCACCCGGCCTCGTCGTCGAGTACTTGCACATAGTGTACCTGAAAATAATAGGATTGTACGCGCTGTGACCACAGCGCGCTTGAGGGCAAGAGGAGTCATGCCTCAGCACACCAGCCGCACGTCTTAACCGCATTGTCCGTTGCATTCCA
>CALJIC010000217.1 GCA_937974195.1 uncultured Roseiflexaceae bacterium
CCTTGCTTACTTCGTTCCCTTGAGCGTGTAGATCACCGTCCCCTCGCCGCCGTAGGCGCTGGCGTCCACGGCGCCGACCACCAGGGACGTCGTGCCCTGCTCGTACCCGGTCAGGAGCACATCGCCCGACAGCCCCGGCATGCGCTGCAGCCGCCACCAGCCGTTGGACGTCAGGCTCTCGTAGTGCTCCTGGATCTCGGCCAGGCTCGCGGTGGACAGGAAGATCTTCTCCTCCTTGGTCTCGGGCTTGACGCCGTCGCGCAGCATGGCCTCCCAGGCCACCTCGCGCCAGTCGGCGATCAGGGCGTCGACCTGCTCGCTCCCGCTGGTCTCGAACGGCCGCGCGGCCGGCGGGTCGGCCACAGCGGTATCGCCACCGCCGCACGCCGTCAGAACAAGCGTCAGCAGCAGCAGCAGGCCTACATAGATTCGTCGCATTGGAAAGACCTCTTGTCCGTACTCTGTAACGCGCGGTATTATATCATGTCGTTCGGCGGGCGCCTGCCCGGGAGCCTACAGAACTGCTTTTCGCCGAGAGGCTCGGAGAGCCGCTGGCTCTCCGAGATCCTTTTTGCCCGCCGCCCTGCGGCGGGTGGATAGAGAGCGCTGATGTCCACGAAAGCTGCCCCGCGGGAGGGCGAGCGCATACAGATCTACACCGACGGGGCCTGCAGCGGCAACCCCGGCCCCGGCGGCTGGGCGGCGCTGATCGTGCGCGACGGCGCCGTCGAGGAGTTCGGCGGGCGCGAGGCGCGCACGACCAACAACCGCATGGAGCTGCGGGCGGCGCTCGAGGCGCTGCGCCGCGTGCCGCCCGACGCGCCGGTCGAGCTGCACACCGACAGCCAGTACCTGGTGAACGGCATGACCAGCTGGCTGCGCGGCTGGAAGCGGCGCGGCTGGCTCACCGTCGAAGGGCAGCCGGTCGAGAACCGCGACCTGTGGGAGGCGCTGGACGCCGCCGCAGGCGACCGCGTGCGGTGGGCCTACGTCCGCGGCCACGCCGGCGACCGGCACAACGAGCGCGCCAACCTGATCGCGCAGGCGTACGCCGCCGGGCGCACACCGCCGCCCGCCCCGGGCGCGGCAGACGAGGCCGGCATAGACAGGCCGCCGGGGCCGAGCTACCTGAGCCTGGTGAACGGCGAGCTGCGCCGCCACGCGACGTGGGAGGAGTGCCGCACCCGGGTCCACGGCGTCTCCGGGGCGCGCTTCAAAAAGTGCATGTCGGCGGCCGACGAGGCCGCCACCGTCGCCGCGTGGGGCCTGCCGCCCGACGCGCTCCGGGGGCTGAAGGGGTCGTAGATCGCCAGCGAGGGCCGCGTGCAGCACACCCTATTCTTCGAGCTTCGTGACGCCCTGGCCGGCTCAGAGTGCGCCATGTGCGCGCTGCTGCGGCGCAGCCTGCGGCGCTACCTGGACGCCATCTCGTACGAGGGCGTCGGCGACGAGCGGACCCGCGCCGTGATCCGCGCCGCGCGCGGATTCTGCGCCGAGCACGGGCGCATGCTGCGCGCCAGCCGCGACGCGCTCGGGACGGCGATCGTCCACCGCGACGTGCTCGGGACGCTCACCGCCCAGCTCGCCGAGGCCCGCCGCCAGCCGCCGAGCCTCGAGGCCCGCCTGCGGCGCGCGGTGCGCCGGGCCAGCGCCGACCCGCTGCCCGCCGAGCGGCCCTGCCCCGCCTGCGTCTACCTCCGCGAGCAGGACGAGGTCTACGGCACGGCGCTGGTGCGCCACATCGCCGACGGCACGCTCGCCACGGCGCTGCGCGAGTCGGCCGGCCTGTGCGTCCCGCACCTGCGCGACGCGCTCCAGCGCGCGCCGGACTCGCAGAGCTTCGAGCGCGTGCGCGAGGCCCAGCTCGCCGCCTGGCGCCGCCTGGCCGACGAGCTCGACGAGTTCATCCGCAAGCAGGACTACCGCTTCACAGCCGAGCCGTCCGGCGCCGAGAGCGACTCCTGGTCGCGTGCGATCAGCCTGATCTCCGGCGAGCCGGGCCTCATCGACCCTTCGTAGCGCTCTTGCTGCTTATGCGGGGCCAGGCCCCGCATCCCCCGAAATAGCTCCCGCCGCTCTGCGGCGCGGTGGGTTTGGGGAGGCGAAGCCTCCCCGGAAACCCTTCTTCCGGCATAAAGATCCTCGGAGGGCCTGCGGCCCTCCGAACCTCCCCGCTGGAGGGAACCCTGGCCTGCGGCCCTCACAGCTTCCTGGAAGAAAGCAGCCTTGGC
>CALJIC010000218.1 GCA_937974195.1 uncultured Roseiflexaceae bacterium
GGGGGCGGCACGTGTGCCGCCCCCGCCGATTTCACTACTCGTCCAGCCGCCGCGTCTCGCCGGTCGCCGGCGGCTCCTGCTCGATCGGAACGTCCTGGGAAGTTGTCGGGGGCTTCGGCGCGGCGTTGGCCTCCTGCTCGATCCGCTCGACCAGCCTGCGCAGCTGGACATTCAGGGTGGCGATGCCAGTGACGACCGCCTCCTGGATCTCCTGCGCAACCTTTGTCTCGCGGATATCCTCGAGCGCCTCGCGCCCGCGCTCCTCAGCCTGCTTGAGGCGGGGGTCCCTCTGGAGGTTCTCCACCGCCACCCGGAGCTGCGCCGTCACCTCGCGCAGGCCCGCGGCGAGGTCCCGCTGCAGCTGCTTCGTGCGCTCGCTCTCGACCACCGTGCGGAAGGCGCGCTCGAGCTGCTGGCCCATCTCACGCAGCTCCTCCTTGAGATCCGGCGTGTCCCGGTCAGGCGTCGTGCGGTTCGGGTCATCGCTCATATGATTCTCCTTCCCACTTGAAGATGCGCCGACGGCTCATTCTACCACGCGGCTGCGCCGTGCGCCCTCCTTCTGTGGAGGGATGGAGAGCTTGCCGGCTCCCCAGGCGGGGAGGTGTGGAAGGACGCAGGCCCTCCACGGACTTTTTCCCGCCGCTCTGCGGCAGCGCAGCTGCCGCAGAGCGGCGAAAGAAAAGAGCTTCCGGGGAGGCTTTGCCTCCCCGAACCCCTCCAAGCGGAGCGCATTCCAACCCTTTCAAGGGGGAGTGCGGGGGTGGAGCCACCGCGCCGCCGCCTGCCTTGACGCGGCATTGAGGCGCACGTATACTACCCAAAACTTGCGCAAAAAGATTAAGAAAGGTGGTATATGCGCATCTACAACAGCATCACGGAGCTGGTCGGCGGGACCCCGCTCGTGCGGCTGAACCGGGTGAACGACACGCACGCGACGGTGGTGGCCAAGCTGGAGTGGTTCAACCCGGCGGGCAGCGTGAAGGACCGCATCGGGCTGGCGATGATCGAGGCGGCCGAGCGCGAGGGCAAGATCCGCCCGGGCGAGACGGTGATCATCGAGCCGACGAGCGGCAACACCGGGATCGGGCTGGCGTTCGTCGCCGCCGCCAAGGGCTACAAGCTGATCCTGACGATGCCCGAGACGATGAGCATCGAGCGGCGCAAGCTGCTGCGCGGCTTCGGCGCCGAGCTGGTGCTGACCCCCGGCTCGGAGGGGATGCGCGGCGCGATCGCGCAGGCCGAGGCGATCGCCGCCGAGCTGCCGAACGCCTGGATCCCGCAGCAGTTCAAGAACCCGGCCAACCCGGAGATCCACCGCCGCACCACCGCCGAGGAGCTGTGGAACGACACCGAGGGCCAGATCGACATCCTGGTCGCGGGCGTCGGCACCGGCGGCACGCTCACCGGCGTCTCCGAGGTGATCAAGCCGCGCAAGCCGTCGTTCCAGGTGATCGCGGTCGAGCCGGAGGCGTCGCCGGTGCTCTCGGGCGGCAAGCCCGGCCCGCATAAGATCCAGGGCATCGGCGCCGGGTTCGTGCCGGACGTGCTGAACACCAAGGCCTACGACGAGGTCATCCGGGTCTCGAACGAGGCCGCCTTCGAGACGGCGCGGCGGCTGGCGAGGGAAGAGGGGCTGATGGTCGGCATCAGCTCGGGCGCGGCGGCCTGGGCGGCGCTCGAGGTGGCGCGCCGGCCGGAGAACGCCGGCAAGCTGATCGTCTTCGTCTCGGCCTCCAACGGCGAGCGCTACCTCAGCACGCCGCTGTACTCGGACGAGGCGTAGACGCCCCCGCTATCTCCCGCCGCGCCGCCCACGCCCAAGCCAGCGCCGGCGCGGCGGGAGGCAGGGAAGGCGAGTCCCCCTGCGCGTTGACAAACTGCGGACTCTCCAGTAAACTCCCCGAGGTCCCGAGCCACCGGACCCCAATTCCCTCGCCGCCGAGCTACCTGCAGTGGCGCAGCACGGTACGTCCCACCCGCTCACGGGTACGAATCCATGGCCGACGACGCTGCACTCCCCACAGAGAGTCACACTTCACCGCTCGGCGGGCCGCGAACGCAGCCGGTGATCCTGCGCGCGCTCCGGCGTATCCTGCCGCCGCTGTGCGTCGTCGCGGCGCTGCTCGCGATCTGGGAGGGGAGCAAGCTGGCGCTGGCGATCCCCGACCAGAAGCTGCCGCACATCGCCGCGGTGGTGGAGGTGCTCTTCTCGCGCAGCCGCGGCGGCAGCGGGCCGCTGCTGCTCACACAGATGCTGCTCAACGCCTGGGCCACCTTCCGCGTCGCGCTCGGCGGGTTCGCGCTCGGCGGCGTGCTCGGCTTCGGGCTGGCGGCGCTGTTCGCCCGCTCGCGGCTGCTCGAGCGCGGCCTGATGCCGTATGTGATCGGCTCGCAGACGGTGCCGATCCTGGCGATCGCGCCGATGGTGGTCGTCGGGCTGGGGCGGCTCGACGCGCCGGACTGGGCGGCGAAGATGGTCGTCGCGGCGTACCTGACCTTCTTCCCGGTGACGATCGGCACGCTGCGCGGGCTGCGCGCGGTGCCCCCCGCGGCGCTGGACCTGATGCGCTCCTACGCGGCGCGCGAGCGCGATATCTTCCTCAAGCTGCGCCTGCCGGTCGCCCTGCCGTATCTCTTCACCTCGCTCAAGGTGGCCGCCACCGCCAGCGTGATCGGCGCGATCGTCGCCGAGCTGCCGGCCGGCGCGCGCGAGGGCGTCGGCGTGATGATCCTGAACGCGGCCCAGTTCTACAACTCGCGGCCGCCGGCGCTGTACGCCGCGATCCTGGCCGCCGGCCTGGTCGGCGTCGCCTTCTACGGCCTGGTGGCGCTCGCCGAGCGCATGCTGGTGCGCGCGCCGAGGAGCAACGATGGCTGAGACGATCATCGCCTTCGACCGGGTGAGCAAAGTGTACCAGAGCGCGGCCGGCCCGGTCACCGCGCTCCAGGACGTCACGCTCAGCGTCGCGCCGGGCGAGTTCATCTCGCTGATCGGGCCGAGCGGCTGCGGCAAGAGCACGCTGATGCGGCTGATCGGCGACCTCGAGCAGCCGACCAGCGGCACGGTGCGGGTGCGCGAGAAGACGCCCGAGCAGGCGCGCAAGGACCGCGACTACGGCATCGTGTTCCAGGCGCCGGTGCTGTACGACTGGCGCACGGTGCGCAAGAACGTCGAGCTGCCGCTGGAGATCATGGGGGTGGCGCCGCAGGAGCGGCGCGAGCGGGCCGCCGCGCTGCTGCGGCGCGTCGGGCTCGGGGACTTCGGCGAAGCCTACCCCTACCAGCTGTCGGGCGGCATGCAGCAGCGGGTCTCGATCGCCCGCGCGCTGTCGTTCAACCCGGCGATCATCCTGATGGACGAGCCGTTCGGCGCGCTGGACGAGATCACCCGCGAGCGGATGCAGGACGAGCTGCTCGGTATCTGGGGCGGCGCCGAGCAGCGCACGACGGTGATCTTCGTCACGCACAGCATCCCCGAGGCGGTGTTCCTGTCGGACCGGGTGGTGGTGATGTCGCCGCGCCCGGGGCGGATCAAGCGCACGGTGACCGTGGACCTGCCGCGCCCGCGCACGTTCGAGACGCGCGAGTCGCCGCGGTTCTTCGAGCTGGTCACCGAGGTGCGCGAGAGTCTGCGGGAGGGGTGAGAGGGTGACTTGGTGACGGGGTGACGTCCGGGCGCCGGAGCGCCGGCGAGCAACCCGCAATCTTGTCCAGGCACGATCGCCCTTTCGTCGCCTTGTGCGAACGCAGTCACCTTGTCGTCTTGCCATGGCCTTGTGCGAGCGCGGTCACCCTGTCACCCTGTCACCGCCTGGGTGAACCCGGCGACTGGTGGTCTTGCCATGGCCTTGTGCGAGCGCGGTCACCCTGTCACCCTGTCACCCTGTCACCGCCTGGGGTGAACCCGGCGACTTGTCATAACAGCCATCGTACCAAGCAGAGCATCGGCGTATGAGCACACCCACCGCGACGCTTCGGAAGGCGCATATTGAGAGCTGGCTGCCGCCGCTGGTCGCCTTTCTGCTGGCGATCGGGCTGTGGGAGGCGCTGGTGCGCCTGGCCGGCGTGCCGCTCTACCTGCTGCCGGCGCCGTCGCAGATCGGCGGCACCTTCCTCGAGCGGCCCGACTACCTGCTGTGGATCGGCCTGGTCACGTTCCGCAACGCCTTCATCGGGTGTGTGATCGGCTGCACCCTGGGGGCGCTGGTGGCCGCGGTGTGCGTGCGCTGGCGCCCGCTCGCGGACGGGCTCATGCCGCTGGCAGTGGCCTCGAACGCAGTGCCGATCATCGCCCTCTCGCCGCTGCTCGGGATCTGGCTCGGCAGCGTCAGCCCCAACTCGAAGATCGCCGTCGTAGCGGTGATGACCTTCTTCCCGACGCTGGTCAACGTCTACCGCGGCCTGGTGTCGCCCAGCCGCGACGCGCTGCAGCTGATGCGCTCGTACGCCGCACGCGAGCGCGACGTGTTCCTCAAGCTGCGCGCGCCGGCCGCCCTGCCCTACCTCTTCAACGCGCTGCGCATCAGCACCACGCTGAGCATGATCGGGGCGGTGGTGGCGGAGTTCTTCGGCGGCCCGCAGAACTCGCTCGGGGTGTACATCAAGACCCAGGCGGGCATCCTGCGCACCCGCGAGGCCTGGGCGGCGATCCTGGTGGCCTGCCTGTTCGGGATCGCCTTCTACCTGGCGGTGGTGCTCGCCGAGCGGCGAGCGACGCCCTGGCGCCGCGGGTAGCGGCCCATCGTCTTCCCCCTCCGCGCGGATCTGGGCAGCGCAGCCTCCCGGCGACGGAGCCTGTATTCGACGGTCAGGCATGGGCGTACGCCCACTAGCACAGGGAGGTCCACATGCAGACACGCAGATGGCTCAGGCTTTCCGCCGCGCTCCTGCTCCTGGGGGCAGTGCTCGCGGCCTGCGGCGGCGCGCCC
>CALJIC010000219.1 GCA_937974195.1 uncultured Roseiflexaceae bacterium
GAGGCCCGGCTGTTCGCAGCCGCCCCGGCAGGCTTCTTCATCCTGGTGGGGGAGACTGGCACGGGGAAGACCCACCTGGCCGCGGCGATCGCCAACGCTCGGCTCGAGGCTGGGGACGCGGGGCTCTTCGCCGTCGTCCCTGACTTCCTGGACCACCTTCGGGCCTCCTACGACCGGCGGCGACGCCAGGGGAGCGCAGATGACGCTGATGATGTGGCGAGCTACGACGAGCTCTTTACACGCTGCCGAAACGCGGATCTGCTCATCCTCGACGACCTCGGAGCCGAGAGTCCGACCGACTGGGCGCGGGAGAAGTTGTTCCAGCTCGTCAACCACCGGGTGGTAGCACGCCTCCCCACGGTCGTCACGACCAACCAGCGTCCTGACAGGATCGACCCGCGCCTTCGGTCCCGAGCACACGAACACCTTCACGGTGGGAAGGTCTGGGTCATTGCGTCACCGGATTATCGGCGGCGGAGCGTCAGCGTGGAGTGGGAGGCCTGGCGCCCAGGAGGAGTGGTGCCAGAACGGGCAACAGCAGATCAGGCAGCGGCAGCATTCGACCGGGGGGAGCGCGTGTAGGCCCTGCTGGAAAGGGTTGATGGGATGGTTCAGAGTACGGTAGAGCGACGCATCGTCTACATGGATCTCGATGATACATGGCATCTGCTGGGCCGGGTCGCGAGCGGCGAAAGCCGGCACTCCTACTACCAGTATGGAGCCGGGCGTCAGCGAACCCTGATCGTACTGCACGGCCTTCGGCGCGAGCAGGTGGTTCACAACTATGTGCATGTGCGGGTCGAGGATGACTCCTGGGGGCCGGTCGTGCAGGTGCTTGAAGTCGTGAAGGAGGTTGAGGGGCTTGCCCAGACAGTCTGGCGGGTGAGCGCGGTGATTCGAGAAGCCCATGCACGACGCGGCGGCTCGCGACGCGGCCGGCCGTACCGACAGAACCCTCGCTAGCCGCCTGCCAGTGACCGGCATCACCGAGAGACGGGCAACCGCCCCTTGTGTGAGATCGGCTGAGGCTACCAATGTTAGTTCAACGACACGCTAACGACACACTAATGACACTTTAACGTGGGAAGGCAGCCCGGCCAGGGCGTCCTGATGCCGCGGAGCCCCGGACGTAAGTAGTCCCTTACCGCATCCATCTCACCAAACATGGGCGAAATCATGCGCGCACCAAGCCTGCACCTACCATCGGGCATCCAGCGGCCCCACGGGCAGCTCGTCGTACGCACAGGCGGCCACGGAGCCGACGACCTGCCGCAGATCAAGGGCCTTCCTCGCTGTGCTGCTATGGCTCGCTCCTGCCAGAGCGACTTGCAGGGGCGACCGAGAGGAACCTGGATCGGGACGCGGCTGGCCCCTCCCCCGCGGGTGCCCAGCTGGCCGAATAGGAGGGGAACGCACAACATCATGTCGGAACCGGGAACGCTCCAGACACGCGGGGCCAACATCGCCGGCGATGTGCCGCTGGAGCTATGTGCAAGGCACCAGGCGGGCTCAGTGTAGGCAGTACCAGGCAGTACCAGGTAGTACTGAAATGGCGATCTCAAAGGCCGAAAGCTGTACTAGGTAGTACGGTCTAGCACAGGCCAGTGCAGGAAAAGGAACGCTCACCATGCAGCCGATCCTCGACGCTCCTAAGGGCAGCATCCTCGACATCGTGGCCCGCGCCTGGGCCACCGGGCAAGACGCCGCCGTCCCCCTCCGCCCCACCGTGCGCATTGGCAGCGCCACGCTGATCCCGGTTGCAATCGATAACGGCAACGACGCGCTCAAGGGCGGCGTCCTCCGCCTCGACCCCGACCTGCAGGAGGGTGACCCGATCCGCTCGCTGCTCACCACCATCCGCATCCCCACGGCATTCGCGGAGGCACAGGAGATCCAGGGGGCGAGGGAGACGACCTACATGTGCGATGGCGTCTCCTTCTGGACGGGCGAGACTGCGCTCCGCTACCGAGGTGGCTCGCTGCGCATCGGTCCCACCCGGCAGCGGCTCGACGATGATCGCCAGCGCTGGTTCATCGGCGCGGGGATTGTGGAGCTGCTCCGCACGGCCGGCTATGAGCCAGGCGAGTACCAGATCGCGCTGTGCTTGGCGGTGCCCAACACCGAGCTGGTGATCGAGAAGGACGAGAAGGGGGCCGACCAGCCCACCGTGGACATCAGAACCCGCGAGGCCCTGCTCAGACACCTGAAGGGGAAGGTCTGGACGATCACACGGGACGACGACGAGCGGCGGCCGGAGCTCTGGACGATCAGGGTCGTGACGGTGCTGCCGCTCGCCCAAACGGCGGGAACAGTTGTCGCGGTCACGCGAGCACCGCAGGGCAAGTCGGTGATCGACCTGGACGACGGCATGCGGGTGATCGACATCGGCGGCGGCGACCTCCACATCTGCGAGGTCACATTTAATCCGTCGCGGATGATCAACCGGCGGCCCGGAGACGGGACGATCCGCATCGCCCGCGCTCTGCGCAACGACCCGAAGTTTTCTGGCCTGATCAAGAACGATGTCGAGGCGCAGCAGGCCCTGGTGCGGCGCCAGGTCACGAAGTCCAGCCGGAAGGTGAGCATCGCCGAGGATGTCGCGCGTGTAGTGGCCAGCAGCGGTCAGGCGATGGTGGCCGATGTTCTCGCCGAGCTGCGCGACAGCAATCAGTTCGTCACGATCACCGGCGGCGGGGTGCTGCTGCTGAACGGCCTATTGACCGACGTGCTGGCTCATGAGGAGAAGCAGTCCGGCCAGGACTACCTGCTCGTCGACGGCCCGCTCGCCAGTCAGCTCAATGTCATAGGCGCGCTGTTCGGCATCATCTTCAAGGCAGCCGGGAAGTAGGCGATGGCAAGAGCACGAGCTACGGAAGCCCCTCGCTCGGCGCTACCCAGCGCCAAGCGGGGGGACGGCCGGCGAGGAGGCAAAGGGCAGCGAAAGCTCTTCGCCCTCCGCATACCCGCAGCTGAGGAACGGCTTCAGGAGTTGCTGCGCCCGTACATCGCCGAGGAGACTGATGCAGACCTGGCGTACCGTATCTGGCAGCGCGGTCTGAAGGTCGCGCTCGCGGAGTATGCCGGCCTGGGGATGGAGCTGCCGCGCGAGGAGAGCGAGGAGCTGGTCGCCGCACGCGTTGCCCAGCTCTTCCTGCTCTGCCTGCCGCTGCTTCGGCGCACCGGCAAGCTAGAGCTACTTGGGTTGGAGGCTGCGGGATCAGTCGAGAGGCCAGCCTGGGAGGTGGCTGCCGAGGAGCCAGAGATCGATGCCTCCAGCCCTGATGCAATCACTGGACTAGGTGGCAGCGAGTTTCTCTGATCCGCCTGACCCAGTCGTTCAACTGCCACAAGCACAGACTGGCTAGTGGCCTGTGTTTGCTCCAGAAACTCAAAGCTTGCTGCTTTTTGTCTCACTGCTGGCAGCGCCCACAACCGAAAAGCCTCTAGCATTGAGCAGCTGCTCGGCTGCTTCCTTAGCGTTGGGGAAGCCGACGGCCACGTAGTCACGCGCGACAGCCTGGATATCATACGTGACCCGCCGGTGCTCGATCTGCCAGCTGTCGCGCTCCCAGGTCAGCATGGCGTAGACGGCGCGCTGGTCGCCGTCGCGCGACATCCCTACGGCGGCGACATCTACCAGCGTCCTGCCGTCGAGCTGGCGCACAAAGGGCATGTGGTAGTGGCCAAACGCGACCACCTCAGCCGTGACGCCCTCGAACCAGGGCCGGATCAGCGCTTCGGGGCTTTCGGGCGTGATCGAGCCCTCCAGGTCGCGCGGGTTGGCGTGGACCACCAGCAGCTCGTGGCCGGGCGCGACCTCCAGCCGCTGCTCAAAGGGCAACTCGCGCACGAAGGCGATATCGTCTTCAGAGAGCTGCCGACGGGCGAAGGCGACTTCCTGCCCGCCGCCATCGTCGAGCAGGTACTGGTCGGTGTTGCCCTTAACGAAGCGCGCGCCGTCGAGCGAGCGCAGGAGTGTGAGCGCCTCAGCCGGCCGCGGCCCAAAGAGCACCAGGTCGCCAGCGACGAACAGCGCGTCGGCCGCGGCCTCCCGGCGGAGGGCCGCGAGCACGGCCTCGAGCGCGACAACGTTGCCGTGGATGTCCGAGAACAGCACGATACGCATCAATCACCTCGCTCCAAAGCACGCTGTGGTGGGTGGCCTCTGCGGCACTGGCTGATGAGCGTGCGCACCTCATCATACTGCCGCCCGGAAGCTGGTAAGATAGCTGCGCCCGCATCGCACTCGCCCCACAGAACAGAAAGCGTCTCACCATGCAGACCCGCACACTCGACGTTGATGGACAGCCGGTGGTCGTTGCCGAGAGCGAGGGCATCGGGCCGGCCGTGCTGCTCCTCCACGGCAACTCGTCGTCGGGACGCTCGTTCCAGCGCCAGCTGGAGAGCGAGCTGGGCTCGCGCTATCGCCTCGTCGCCATCGATCTGCCGGGCTTCGGCGGCTCGCAGCCGGTCGCCGACCCCGAGCGCGTGCTCGGGCTGCAGGGCTGGGCAGCGGTCGTGCGGGGCGTGGTGGAGTCGCTCGCGCTTGACCCGCTCGTGCTGGTGGGCTGGAGCCTGGGCGGCCACATCGCCCTGGAGGTCGTCGGCGACCTGCCCGGCACCCGCGGGGTGCTGATCTTCGGCACGCCGCCGATCGCCTTCCCGCCGGCGATGGAGCAGGCCTTCCTCCCCCATCCGGCGATGGCCGCGACCTTCAAGGAGCAGCTGAGCGACGCGGAGATGGAAGCCTACGTGGCGAGCTTCTTTGCGCCGGGGGTGGTCGAGCTGCCGGCCCTGTTCCTTGAGGAGATCCGCCGCAGCGACGGGCGGGCGCGGGCGGCGGTGGCGGCGAGCATCCGCCCTGAGGGCTACAAGGACGAGGCGGCCGTAGTCGCCGGGCTGAGCATTCCGCTGGCGGTGCTCCAGGGTGCCGAGGAGCAGCTGGTCAACGGCGACTACTTCGCAAGCCTCAGCATGCCCACCCTCTGGCGCGGGGCGGTGCAGCTCATCCCCAGCGCCGGCCACGCCCCGCACTGGGAGCAGCCGGAGCAGTTCAACGCGCTGCTGGGGGCGTTCATCGCCGACTGCCTTGGCTGAGCCGTCTGGGGGTGGCCGTCGCCGCTGGCCGGGGCTCCGTCGGGCCCGCCGCGCGCGGGACTACACGCTGCGGACGCATCTGGTCGAGCGGCTGCTGGAGCGGGTG
>CALJIC010000220.1 GCA_937974195.1 uncultured Roseiflexaceae bacterium
CCCGTCACCCTGTCGCGAGCGAGGCGCACGAGGAGCTCGACGTGGCTATGGAGTTGATCGCCGCCGCCCTCACCCTCGCGCTGCTCGCCACGCTGGCGTGGGCGCTCTGGCTCCTGCGCAGGAACCGGGAGCTGCGCGCCGCCCCTCCGCCGCCCGCCCCCGAGCCCACCTCGCCGCTGTTCTACGCCGTCGCCGCCGCGCTCGACGCGGGCCTGATCCTCGTCGATGACGAGCGGCGCGTCCGCTACGTCAGCCCGCCGGCCGCGGAGCTGCTCGGCATCGACCGGGAGACGGCCGCCGGCCAGAGCCTGATCGCGGTCCTGCGCGACTACCAGGTCGATCTGCTCGTCAGCGAGGTGCTCGCCGACGGCGAGCCGCGCGAGGTCGTGCTCCAGCCCTTCAGCGATGGCCGCACGCTGCGCCTGCGCGCCACGTTGCTCGCGCCGAGCGGCGTCCCCGGCGCGCTCCTGCTCGTGCGCGACGTCACCCAGCTCAGCATGCTCGAGCGCGCCCGCCGCGACCTGGTCGCGAACGTCTCCCACGAGCTGCGCACGCCGCTCGCCTCGATCAAGCTGCTGGTCGAGACCCTGCAGGGAAGCCCGCCGGCCCCGGTCGCTGCCCGCATGCTCGGCCAGATGGCGCAGGAGGTCGACGCCGTCGCCCTGCTGGTCGAGGAGCTGCACGAGCTCTCGCAGATCGAGTCCGGGCGGGTGGCGCTCAAGCTCGTCCCGGCGGCCCTCGGCCCGGTGGTGGAGCGCGCGATCGAGCGCATCCGCCCCCAGGCCGAGCCCAAGGCGCTGCGCGTCAGCGCGCACGTCGCCGGCGATCTGCCGCTGGCGCTGCTCGACGACGGCCGGATCGGGCAGGTGCTGCTCAACCTGCTCCACAACGCGGTCAAGTTCACCCCCGACGGCGGCGAGATCCGCGTGGAGGCGCGCGCTATCTCCGTGGGCGGCGACCACGGCGATGCCTCGGGTGGCGTGCCGGCCGGCCACCCGCCGGGCGAGTGGATCCTCGTCAGCGTCGCGGACAGCGGGGTGGGCGTCCCGCCGCAGGACCTGCCGCGCATCTTCGAGCGTTTCTACAAGGTGGACCGCGCCCGCACCCGCAACAGCAGCGGCACCGGGCTCGGCCTCGCCATCGCCAAGCACCTGGTCGAGGGGCACGGCGGCCGCATCTGGGCCGACAGCGAGGAGGGCCGCGGATCGACCTTCTCGTTCACCCTGCCGGTCGCGTAGCGGCGGGCGGCCAGCGCGCAGGAAGTTATCCGCGTCGGAGGCGATCGGCGCAGCCGTGCTGGCTACTGCCTCCCTCCCTCGATGCTCGGCCACACCGCCAGCTTCGTCTGCACCCGGCGGATCACCTCGTCGGTGAACTCGGTCGTCGTCGCGTGGCCCTGCAGGTCCGCGGTGCGCACCCCGTCGTACACCGCCTCGAAGACCGACTCGGTGATCGCCCGCCCCGCGGTGGCCGCCTTCCCGCCGATATGGCTCAGCAGCGAGGCCCCCGCCAGGATCATCGCCATCGGGTTGGCGATGTTCTTGCCGAACAGGCTCGGCGCGGTGCCGTGCGGCGCCTCGGCCATCACCACCCGCGTGCGCCACTCCTCGTCGAAGCTGATCAGCAGCGACTCCGAGCCGGCGATCGAGCCGAACATCTGCAGCACCAGGTCGCTCATGCAGTCCCCGTCGCGGTTGAGGGTCGGGATCACCAGCCCGTCGCCGGCGTTCGTCAGCAGCAGCGCGTAGGTCGCGTCGATCAGCTGCGGCTCGTAGCGCACCTGCGGGTGGCGCTTGGCGGCCTCGTCCATCTCCTCCTTGAGCATGCCCTCGTAGACCGGGCTCACGGTGTACTTCGGCCCGCCGAAGACCTTCGACCCCAGCCGCTCGGCGTGCCGGAAGGCGTACTCGGCCACCGCGCGGCAGTGGCGCCTGGTGATCCGCTCGGTGCGGAAGGCCACCTCATCCAGCCCCTCGCCCTCGCGCCACTCCTTCGCGCCGTAGGCGTCCCCCACCGCCATGCGGATCACCGCGATCGGCGCGTAGGCGCCGCCCACCGGGCGCACGCCCGGGATGCGCCGGCCGGTGCGCACGATCACCGTCCCGTCCACCCGCTCGCGCAGGATGGCGTTCGGGCTGCCGACGTCGCCCTTGGCCTCGGGCGTGATCGTGGCCGCCTTCAGCCCGTAGCCGGCCGCCAGCATCGCCTCGGCCGCCTCCTCCACCACCCGGTTCTGCGTCTTGCGCCTGTTCTCAAGGCTCAGGTCGAAGCGCTCGAAGGTCAGCTGGACGCCGGTCACCGCCGGGTCCAGCACCCGCAGCGCCTCCTCGAGCAGCTCCTGCCCGGTCTGATCGCCCTCCAGCACGACGATGGTTGTGCTCATATGGCCCTCCTCGTAGCGTCGGCAGAGTTTTCCTCGAGTATACGCCGTTCGCTCACGGCTTGCTCGCCAGCGCGCGCGCCGGCCGGAACTTGTCACGCAGCACGCCCTCCAGCGAGTAGATCGCCAGCGCCAGCCAGATCAGCCCGAAGCCCGCCAGCCGCTGCGCGCTCAGCGGCTCGCCGTACACCAGCACGCCGAGCGTGAACTGGAGCGTGGGCGCGATGTACTGCAGCAGCCCGAGCGTGATCAGCGGGATGCGCCGCGCGCCGGCCGCGAACATCAGCAGCGGCGCGGCCGTCAGGGCGCCCGAGCACACCAGCAGCAGCGTGATCCACGGGCCGGCGTGGCCGAACGCACCGTCGCCGCTCCCCTCCAGCCACACGAGGTAGCCCAGCGCCGGCACGCTCAGCAGCATCGTCTCGAGCGTGAAGCCCTCGAGCGAGTCGAGCGCCGCCGTCTTGCGCAGCAGCCCGTAGACCCCGAACGTCAGCGCCAGGGTCAGCGCGATCCACGGGAAGGACCCGTACAGCGCCGTCAGGTAGAGCACGCCCAGCGCTGCCACCGCCACGGCGACGGCCTGGCCGCCCCGCAGCCGCTCGCGCAGGAATAGCACCCCCAGCACCACATTCACCAGCGGGTTGATGAAGTACCCCAGGCTGGTCTCGACGATGTTCCCGCTGTTGACCCCCCAGATATACACGGCCCAGTTCGCAGTCAGCAGCAGCGCCGTCGCCGTATACGTCGCGACGATGCGCCAGTCACGAAGCGCCGCGGCGAGGTGCCGCCACCGCCCGCGCCACACCAGCAGCGCCAGCGCCACCAGCACCCCCCACACGATCCGGTGGCCGAGGATCTCGATCGTGCCGACCTGCTGCAGCGCCTTCCAGAAGATCGGCAGCAGGCCCCACAGCACATACGCCCCCGCGGCGTAGAGTACACCCTTGTTCATCGGTCGAACCTCAGTACTTGCAGAAACCCTGCCATTATAACGCCCCGGTCGAGATGCCCCGCCGGGGCGTCTCAACCAGGGCGTCTCAACCAGGGCATCTCGGACCGGGCGTCTCCACCGGATCTCTGCCCAGCGGCGTTCGGGCGCCACAGGCCCACAAAAATGCCATCAGGCCGGGGGTGACATCATCACCCCCGGCCTGATGGACACGTTCGACCGATGCGCTAGAACTTGCTCCACAGATACTGGTTCGTCACCTCGTGGTGGAACTGGATCTCGGCGCGCTTGATCAGGCTGCCCAGCAGCCGCGGGCAGCGGTCCGCCGACGCCTGCTTCAGCTCCGCGAACTTGTCGCGCACGTCCTCGCCCAGCAGCACCGCCGTGTACTCGCTGGCGCGGAAGTTCTCGATCGCGGTGTAGATGTTGTCCGGCAGGTAGCGCTCCTGCTCGCGGACGCCCTCCGTCAGCGGCCCCTCCAGCCCGGTCTTCAGCAGCGCGTACAGCGCGATGTACGGGTTGGCGTCCGGACCAACCGAGCGCACCTCGACGCGCGCCGACTTCTCGTTGCCGATCGGGATGCGCACCATCGAGCCGCGGTCGGTCGGCGAGGCCTTGATCTGGTTCGGCGCCTCGAAGTGCGGGTCGAGCCGCCGGTAGGCGTTCACGCTCGAGTTCAGGATCAGGCAGATGTCGTTCGCGTTCGTCAGGATGCGGTCGATGAACTGCCACGCCAGGTCCGAGAGCCCCTCTGGCCCGCTCGCGCTGTAGAACAGGTTCTTGCCATCGCGCGAGACCGACAGGTTGGTGTGCATGCCGTTGCCGTTCACGCCGGTCACCGGCTTCGGCAGGAAGCTGGCGGTCATGTCCAGCCGCTTGGCCACCTGCCGGCAGATCAGCTTGTACAGCTGGATCTGGTCGGCGGCGATCGACGCCTCGGTGTGCCCGTAGTTCATCTCGAACTGCGACGGCGCCACCTCCGGGTGGTCCTTCTCGTTCGCGAAGCCCATCGCCCGCTGCACCTCGGCCGCCGTGTCGATGAACGTCCGCAGCGCGTCGCCCGGCAGCGAGTGATAGTACCCGCCGGTGCTGACGAACTCGAACGCGCCGGTCTCGCGGTAGCGCTGCTCGGCGTTCGCTCCCTTGAACAGGAAGCCCTCGATCTCGTTCGCCGCATTGCACGTCAGGCCCTGCTTCTCGTACAGCTCCTGGGTGTAGGCCTTGAGCCGCGAGCGCATGTCGGCCGGGTACGGCGAGCCGTCCTTCTCCCGCACATCGCCGAACACCAGCACCTTGCCCGGCCCGAAGATGTCGGCCGGCAGCCAGTAGAAGGCCGCCCAGTCGATCGCCAGCCGCAGGTCGGACTCCGCCTGGCGCGAGAACCCGCGGATCGACGAGCCGTCGAAGGTCAGGTTGTCCGCCGAGCGCAGCAGGAACTTCTTGTCGTAGTCCAGCATGTGCAGCCGGCCCTCGAGGTCCGAGAAGCAGACCGTGACGGCCTTGATGCGCTTCTCGTCGGCCAGGTAGCGCATGCGCTCTTCCTGAACCTCGTGTGCAGGCTTGCGCGCCAGCCGCTGGGCCTTTGCCTCCAGGTTTAGCTCCTCAAGCTGGTCGTACGGGAGCTCGAGGAAATCGCGGAGCGGGGTCGTCATTGTGTTGATCCTACCTACATCACAAACTCGCTGTCGCAGTGGCCTGATTATAGCGTCCCGGTGCCGTTTCGACGCCGAAAAAACAACCAAAGTCTGTTATGTACTTTTCGGTCACAATGCACAAGCAGGGCGCCTATTCGCGCCTGCCACGCCTTCCAGGAAGCGTCCGCGGAGCATCTGCGGCCCCACATCTCCCCGTCAGGCGGGCGAGCGGCAGCGTCACTCCTGTGAGCCGCGCGGCATCGGCGCCGGGCCGCGAGTAGATCGCATGTGCTAAGATAGGTGCGATCTCTATCTGGCTAGCGAACGGAGGTGCAACATGGCTCTGAGCGTCCAGGTCGTGATGGACTGCGCCGACCCGGCGCGCCTGGCTGAGTTCTGGGCCGCCGTGCTCGGCTACAAGATCCAGGACCCGCCGGAGGGGTTCGCCAGCTGGGAGGAGGCGCTCACCGCCTGGGGCGTCCCCAAGGACCAGTGGAACAGCGCCAGCGCCGTGGTCGACCCGGAGGGCCGGGGGCCGCGCATCTACTTCCAGCGCGTCCCCGAGCCGAAGGTCGTCAAGAACCGCGTCCACCTGGATGTCAGCGTCAGCGGCGGGCCGGGCACGCCGCTCGAGGAGCGCCGCGCGCGCGTCGACGCGGCCGTCGAGCGGGTCATCGGGCTCGGGGCCACACGGGTCCGGGCCTACGAGCAGCGCGGCGAGTACTGGGTGGTCATGCAGGACCCCGAGGGGAACGAGTTCTGCCTGCAGTAGGGCGGCTCCCAGCCTGCCGCGCCGCCGATGGTACAATACCCGGCACGAACGCGGCGACTGGGAGGTTCATTGCGATGTCAACGGAAGACGATCTGCGCGAGAAGGCCGAGGAGCTGCTGATCGGCAGCTACACCCGCCACATCTTCCTCTGCGCAGACCAGACCGAGCCCAAGTGCTCCGAGAAGGCGGCCAGCATCAAGTCCTGGAACTACCTCAAGAAGCGGCTCAAGGATCTCAACCTGTCGCTCGCGCCCGGCGGCGTCTACCGCACCAAGGCCAACTGCCTGCGCGTCTGCCGCGGCGGCCCGATCGCCGTGGTCTACCCCGAGGGCGTCTGGTACCACTCCTGCACCCCCGAGGTGCTCGAGCGCATCATTCAGGAGCACCTGATCGGCGGCCGCGTCGTCGAAGAGTACGTCTTCGCGCGCAACCCGCTCCCCGCAGATAACGCGACGCCCCAGTAGCGATGTCCCGTCGGGGCATCGCTACTGAGGCGTCTGAATGGTGTGGAGGGCCTCAGGCCCTCCACTGGCCTTCTTCAGCCGGCGGTCAGCGCGTCAGCGCGTCAGCGCGATCTTCAGCACCTCGTCCATCGACGAGACCGGGATCAGCTGCAGCTCCTCGCGCACCTTCTTCGGCAGCTCGGCGATGTCCTTCGCGTTGTCCTTCGGCAGAATGAAGGTCTTGATGCCCGCGCGGTGTGCCGCGAGCGTCTTCTCCTTCAGCCCGCCGATCGGCAGCACCTTGCCGCGCAGCGTCACCTCGCCGGTCATCGCCACATCGCGCCGTACCGGCGTGCCCGTCATCGCCGAGATCAGCGCCGTCGTCAGCGTGATCCCCGCCGACGGCCCGTCCTTCGGCACCGCGCCCTCGGGCACGTGGATGTGGATGTTGTGCGTGTCGAAGTAGTCCGCCGACACGCCGAGCTGCTCGGCCCGGTAGCGCGCGTAGGAGAGCGCCGCCTGCGCCGACTCCTTCATCACGTCGCCGAGCTGGCCGGTGATCTGGATCGCGCCCTTGCCCTTCACCGGCAGCACCTCGATGCTGAGCACGTCGCCGCCGGTCGGGCTCCAGGTCACGCCCGTCGCCACGCCCACCTCGTCCTGCTCCTCGGCCAGCCCGTAGGTGAAGCGCTCCGGCCCCAGGTAGGTCGGGATGTCGCCGGCGTCGATCACCACCTGCTGGTCGTCGGTGCTCTCCTCGGCCGCCACCTTGCGCGCCGTCTTGCGGCACAGGCTGGCGATCTCGCGCTCCAGGTTGCGCACGCCCGCCTCGCGGGTGTACTCCCGCACCAGCTTGATCACCGCGGCGTCGGTGATCTCCAGCTGCTCCGGCTTCAGGCCGTGGAACTCACGCTGCTTGGGTATCAGGAAGTTCCGCGCGATGCCCAGCTTCTCGTCCTCGGTGTAGCCGCCGATCTCGATGATCTCCATGCGGTCGCGCAGCGGGCTCGGGATCGGGTCCAGCTGGTTGGCCGTGGCGATGAACACCACCTGCGAGAGGTCGTACGGGATCTCCAGGTAGTGGTCCGAGAACTGCGAGTTCTGCTCCGGGTCCAGCACCTCGAGCAGCGCCGAGGTCGGGTCGCCGCGGAAGTCCTGGCCGACCTTGTCGATCTCGTCCAGCACGTACACCGGGTAGCGCGACTTGGCGGTCTTCATGCCCTGGATGATGCGCCCCGGCAGCGCGCCGATGTAGGTGCGCCGGTGGCCGCGGATCTCGGCCTCGTCGCGGATGCCGCCCAGGCTCGTGCGCACGAACTGCCGGCCCAGCGCGCGGGCGATCGAGCGCCCCAGGCTGGTCTTGCCCACGCCAGGCGGCCCGACGAAGCACAGGATCGGGCTGCGCATCTTGGTGCCGGCCAGCTTGCGCACCGCCAGGTACTCCAGGATGCGCTCCTTGACCTTCTCCAGCCCGTAGTGGTCCTCGTCCAGCACCCGCTGCGCCTCGGCGATGCTGATCTCCGGCATCTCCTCCTCGGCCCACGGCAGGTTCAGGATCCAGTCCAGGTAGGTGCGGATCACACCCGCCTCGGGGCTGTTCATGCCCTGCTGCGCCAGGCGCTTGACCTCGTGCGTCGCCTGCTCCTTGACGTAGTCCGGCGCGTCAAGCTGCGCGATCTTGCGCTTCAGCTCGTCGATCGGGTCGTCGAGCTCGTCGTCCTCGCCCAGCTCGCGGCGGATGATCCGCATCTGCTCGCGCAGGAAGTACTCGCGCTGGCTCTGGTCCAGCACCTCCTTGGTGTCCTGCTGGATCTTCTGCCGGAGCTTCAGCAGCTCCAGCTGCCGCGCCAGCAGCAGGTAGGCCTTGCGCAGCCGCTCCACCGGGTCCAGCTCGTTCAGGATGTCCAGGCGCTCCTGGAACTCGAAGGCCGGCGCGTAGGTCACGATGTCCGCCAGGTGGCCCGGCTTGTCGATCCGGTGCACGAAGGCCACCGCGTCCTGCGGCACCTCGCCCAGGTGATCCACAAACTCGTCCACCTGCTGCTTCACCGTCTCCATCAGCGCCTCGACCTCCATGCCCTCCGGCTCGGGGTCGACGATCGGCGCGCAGCGCACGCGGTAGAACGGCTCGCTCTGCACTGCCCCTTGCACGCTGGCGCGCGTCAGCCCCTCGAGGATGATGCGCACCGTGCCGTCCGGCAGCTTGATGAACTCCTCCAGGCGAGCGATCACGCCCACCGGCGGCAGCTGCTGCGGCTGCCCGCTCTTATAGCTCTCGATTTCACTCTCGGAGACAAAGATCAACAGCACCTCACGCTCGTCGTCCCAGGCGTGCTCCATAGCCCGGTAGGATTTCCCCTGGCCGACTTGGAGCGGCACGGTCATGTGCGGCATGATGACCATCTCGCCCAGCACGACCAGCGGCAGTTCGCGCTCGGGGTTCTCAATCTTCTTTGCCATAGAGATATTCCTCGCTTTCGCCGCGCACGGGCTACGGCCGTTGCTGGCCCGGCGCGCGGTCGGTTTGGTCGCAGTATCGGGGAGTCAATGAGAAGTCTTGCTCTGCTCAATGCCTCATGGTAGCACAGTTTCGGCGTTTGTGGATGAGGGCGGCCTGAGAGCGCTTCGCCGCTGTGAGCGGCCTACTGCGGTCGCCGCTTCACTACATACAACGATCCACCGTGCGCGAAGTTGCGGCCTGCCGGAGATCGTGTGGCGCGGTGCCAGGGCTGCCCTCGGCTGCTGCCAAGTATATCACTGTTGTCCCGGGCGCCTGTGCCCGCCGGCACGATTACAGCCCCGCCACTATTCCGATCCAATCTTGCGCGCCCGAAAAAACGGGCCACGCAGTATGATCGCCCTACGAGCGAGCCGCTCCCATCGACGCATCTGGCGGTGAATACAATGTCTCCACGCTCCATTCTCATCGTAGACGACGAGGCGAATCAGCGCCTGATGCTCGAGCAAGCGCTTCGCTCGCTCGACTCAACCCGCGAGATTGTCGCTGTTGCCTCGGTGCGCGAGGCGCTGACGTGGCTCGCGCAGCATACTCCGGACCTGATCATTACCGACTACAACATGCCGGCGGTCAATGGCCTCACGCTGATCGCACACGTCCGCGAGCAGGCCATCCCGGCGCGCATCATCCTGATCACGGCCTACTACTCGCCCGAGCTGCACGACGCCGCCTCGCGCCTGCAGGTCGAGCACTGCCTGACCAAGCCGGTGCCGCTGTCCCTGCTGCGGTCGCTCGCCGCCGGCTAGGTCCGGCGGCGCTACTCGTCACCTGTGTGCGGTCCACCTGGCTCCAGGCGTATGAGCAGGCGCAGGATCACCAGCACGATCGCCGTCGCGCCGCCGGCCAGGACGTAGCGCTCGAGCCCCACCGAGATCCCGATCGCCGCGGTGACCCAGATCGTGGCGGCGGTGGTCAGCCCCTTGACCTTCTCGCCCTTGCTGCTGCTGAAGATGGTGCCCGCGCCCAGAAAGCTGATGCCGGTGACGATCGCGGTCACGACGGCCATCGGCTCGATCTGGACGCGGAAGTTGCCGGCCTCGCCCGGTGGCGCCAGCGGCCGCGACTCGACCGCCAGCAGATCCATGAACGACATGAACATCGCCGCGCCGAGCGCCACCAGCATGTGGGTGCGCAGCCCGGCGTGCTTGCCGGTGATCTCGCGCTCGAAGCCGATCGCGCCGCCCAGCAGGGCGGCCACGGCCAGCCGCAGCAGGATCCACAGCTCGGTTTGTATCGATGTCTCAAGCATCGTTTGAAGAGACGGCTTGCGCGGTGGGGGGCCGCGGGGAGGTGTGGAGGGCCATCGGCCCTCCACATACGCTTTTTCCGCCCAGAGCTGCGGAATGAGGGATAGCGGGGAAGCTTCGCCACCCCAAACCCCTCCGGGCGCGGGGCGTGGCCACCGCGTAACGTCCGTCCTCGAAGCGCGCGCCACCGGCGAAGGTGCGGAGCGCCGCGCTAGCGGAAGTGAGCGATCCGCAGGAAGCTGTCGGCCTTGAGCGATGCGCCGCCCACCAGCGCGCCGTCGATGTCGGGCTGCGCCATCAGCTCGTCGACGTTATCCGGCTTGACGCTCCCGCCGTACTGGATGCGCACCTCTGCGGCGGCCTCCGCGCCGTACAGCTCCGCGAGCGCCCCGCGGATCGCGGCGTGCATCGCCTGCGCGTCCGCCGCCGTCGCCGTGTCGCCGGTGCCGATCGCCCACACCGGCTCGTAGGCGATCACCACGTCGCGGATCTGATCCGCGCCGACGCCGCTCAGGCAGGCGCGCACCTGCCCGAGCGTCACCCGCTCGGCGTCCCCAGCGTCGCGCTGCGGCTTCGTCTCGCCGACGCACAGGATCGGCCGGAGCCCGTGGCTCAGCGCCGCCCGCAGCTTCTTGCCGATCAGCTCGTCGCTCTCGCCGAAGATCTGGCGCCGCTCGCTGTGCCCGACGATCACGTAGCTGCACCCCAGGTCCTTCAGCATGAGCGGCGAGATCTCGCCGGTGAACGCGCCCTGCGGCTCGTAGAACAGGTTCTGCGCCCCCAGCCGCAGCGCCGTGCCCTCCAGCAGCGGCGCGACGGCGTGCAGCGCGGTGAACGGTGGGCAGATCAGCACCTCGCGGTCGGAGGGGCTCCCCAGCTCGCGCAGCAGCCCCTGCACTAGCTCGGTCGCCTCCGAAACCGTCTTGTACATCTTCCAGTTGCCGGCGATGAGTGGGATACGACCCATCAGATTCTCCTTCAGCTTGAAGATCGCTCCAGGGCTTACGCGGTCATCCCGCGGGCGCCCGCGTAGGCGTCCCGCAGGCGTGCCGCGATCCCTTTTCGAGATGAAACCGGAGAGACTTCGCCTCTCTTCCGCAACGCCGCGCTGCACCGCGAGCGCGGGATCAGCTAGCGCCGCTTGGGTCTGCGCTGGCGCGAAAGCGATGCCGTGCCGGCCGCACGCGCCGTGCCCCATGCCCGCCCGACTCCAACCTGCGGGCGCCCCCTCGTGGGCCGCCGGCAGCCACGCGGCACAGCAGCGATGATCTGTAGAGCGGTTGCGCCGCTAGCCATCCTTGCGGGAAGGCGTGGAGACCGCAGGCACGCCACAGGCGCCGTGGTGCTGCCAACCTTACCTCGCAGGGAGGCGTGGAGACCGCAGACACGCCGCAGACGCCGTGGTGCTGCCAACCTTACCTCGCAGGGAGGCGTGGAGACCGCAGGCACGTCGCATTCAGCAGACGCGGTCGCACCGATCGCTCCCCTCGCAGGGAGGTGTGGAGGGCCACAGGCACGCCGGCTCTCTTCCGCAGACGCCGTTGCGCCGCCAGCCTGCCCTAGCAGGGAGGTGTGGCGAGCCATGGCTTGCCACAGGCGCTGTGTGCCGCACTCGCGCTTCCTCCCTTCCTTCGCAGGGAGGTGTGGAGGACCACAGGCCCACCGGCTCTCTTCCGCAGACGCGGTCGCACCGATCGCTCCCCTCGCAGGGAGGTGTGGAGGACCACAGGCACGCCGGCTCTCTTCCGCAGACGCCGTTGCGCCGCCAGCCTGCCCTAGCAGGGAGGTGTGGCGAGCCATGGCTTGCCACAGGCGCTGTGTGCCGCACTCGTGCTTCCTCCCTTCCTTCGCAGGGAGGTGTGGAGGGCCGCAGGCCCTCCACGGGCTTTTTTCTCGCCGCTCTGCGGCGACGCAGTCGCCGCAGAGCGGCGCAAAGGGAGCCAACGCCTCCCCACCTTGCACACGCTGGAGGCGACTTCGTCGCCTCCAGCGTCAGTGTGAACGAAGCGGGCCTGTGAGGGCGAGCGCAGCCCTCACACCCCGAGCACGTCGAGCATCGAGCCCCAGACGACGTCCACGTTCCTGCTGACGACGAACGTCAGCAGCAGGCCGATCACAACCGTGACGCCGAAGTACAGCGGGCTCCACGCCAGCACCTTGGCGCCGTCGAACGGCCCCGCCGGGATCATGTTGAACAGGCCGAGGAAGGCGTTCAGCCCCACGCCCGTGGCGAACAGCGTGACGAGCAGGCGCAGCGTCTGCTGGTCCTGCGGCTGCAGCGCGAGCAGCACGAACGGGAACGTGACCAGGAACAGCACCGAGAGCGCCAGGTTGGTCGCCGGGCCGGCGAGGGCGATCAGCCCGCCCTGCCGGTCGGTCAGGTAGCCGCGGTGCCACACCGCGCCCGGCGCGGCGAAGAAGAACCCGAACGGGATCAGGGCCACCACGAGCGAGAGCAGCAGCATCTGGGTGTTGGCCACGAAGTGCGCCTGCGCGCCGAAGCGCCGCGCCACGATGCGGTGCGCCAGCTCGTGCAGCACGAAGCCCAGGCCGCACACCAGCGCGGCGATCAGCAGGTTCTGCAGCAGCCCGCCCACGTTGCGGATGATATTCTGCGAGCCGGTGATGAAGATCCCGTAGGCCAGCGTGGTGCCCGCCCAGGCCTTCAAGAGCTCGATGTTGTCGTTCGTCCTTCCCTGAAAGATCGCCTCGTCAGGTGTGCCAAATCTGTTACGCACAGTGTCAGTTTCGCTTTCTACTCGTTCACCGGTCCGGCTTCTCGTCTGCTTCCCACGCGTGCCCGCCGATCAGCGGCACGAAGCGCACCTCGCACAGCCGCTCCGAGCGGGTCTGGTGGCCGCGGCGCGTCACGCGCAGCAGCACCTGCTCGCTCTGCCCGCCGACGGGGATCACCAGCCGCCCGCCCTCGGCCAGCTGCTCGCGCAGCGGCCGCGGCACCCACGGGGCCGCCGCAGGGACGACGATGCCGTCGTACGGGGCGTAGGCCGGCAGCCCGTCGGTGCCGTCCCCCACGAAGACGTGGACGTTGCGGTAGCCGAGCTCCTGCAGCCGCCGCTCGGCGCTCTCGGCCAGCTCCCGGTGCCGCTCGATCGTGTACACCTCGCTGGCGAGCAGGCTCAGCACCGCCGCCGCGTAGCCCGAGCCGGTGCCGACCTCGAGCACGCGCTCGTTGGGCTCGAGGGCCAGCGCCTCGGCCATCAGCGCCACGATGTAGGGCTGTGAGATCGTCTGGCCGCCCTCGATCGGCAGCGCGCGGTCCTCGTAGGCCTGCGCGCGCACCTGCGGCGGGACGAATAGCTCCCGCGGCACGCGCAGCATCGCCTCGAGCACCCGCTGGTCGCGGATCCCGCGCTGGGCGAGCAGGGCAACCATCGCCCGCTGGGCTTCGCTTGTATTCACGGTGCTGCTCCCATATCGCTCATTATACCAGCAGCCGCAGGCGCAGACGCCGGCTCGCCGCTGGTTACGGTCTGGTGCTCCCGCTCCCTATACTCAGGGCTAGTCGGTATTGACACCCTTTCCAGCCGCCTGGCAGCAAAGGAAGCGTGCCTATGCAACCTCAGATCAGCGAGTCCGAGTTGGTAAGCCGTGCCAAGGCGGGTGATCACAGCGCTGTCACGCAGATCTACGAGCGCTACGCCCCGGCCATCTACCGCTACATCTACTTCCGCGTTGGGGAGGCCGAGCTCGCCGAGGATCTCCAGGCCGATGTGTTCCTGCGCATGCTCGAGGGCATTCACCGCTACGAGGACCGCGGCTGGCCGATCTCGGCGTGGCTGTACCGCATCGCCCACGACCGCACGGTGGACACCATGCGCCGGCGGCGCATCCGCCAGCACGTGCCGCTCGAGGCGTGGGGCGGGGCCTGCGAAGGCCCGGAGCAGACGGTCAGCGCGCAGCTGGACTTCGAGGAGGTCAGCCGCGTGATGAACGACCTGACCGACGAGCAGCGCCAGGTGCTGCACCTGCGCTTCATGCGCGAGCTGTCGATCCAGGAGGTCGCGAGCAGGCTCGGCCGCAGCGAGGGCTCGGTGAAGGCGCTGCAGCACCGTGGCCTCCAGTCGCTCGCCCGGCGCCTGGCCTCCTCGACCGCTGCCTGACCGATCCCCCGCCGCGCGGCCTCGCCGCCGATGCGCGCCGAACAGGCACGTGGCGCGCGCCCGTGGCGACCGCGCGGGGACACCTCCACGCCACCGCTCCATTTCCCGCTACGTGCTCCACGCGTGTCCCTGTCGGCGCAGGCGCCACCGGCCTGCTGCGCCGCGCCCCGCGTGGGCGCAGACGCTCCTGGCCGCGCCTGAGCGCCGGGCGCTCCTCGAGGCTCTGGCGGCCATGGGCCGGACCGGCGCTCACTGACAGGAGGTACGCGGTGCGGTCAGAGCGTGCTTGCGGGCGAGAGGGGTCGGTACCCCTCTCGCGCTCTCCCCCGCCGGAAGGGGCTGTGCAGCCCTTTCCGGACCATCCCCGCAGGCGATGCCACCTCCCCTCGCTCGCCCGTTGTCATGCCTCAGCACACCAGCCGTACGTCTTAACCGCATTGCCCGTTGCGTTGCAGCCCACCAGCCGCTCATCTCAGCCGCACTGGGCATTGAAGTGCATCAGTCTGTGCCTGGGGCATGGGCATCGGTGGAGGTGGGCATGAGGGCGGACCACCGCGTAAGTCCTGTCACTGAGTCCCTCCCTTTTCCGACGCTCTGCAGCGACCGAGCCGCCACAGAGCGGCGGGAAAAAGGCCGTGGAGGGCCATAGGCCCTCCACACATCTCTGCTGCTGCGCCGCGCGGCTGCCGGCGGCCCACGAGGAGGCGCCCGCAGGTTGGAGTCGGGCGGGCATGGGGCACGGCGTGTGCGGCCGGCACGGCACCGCTTTCGCGCCAGCGCAGACGAAGGCGGCGCTAGATGATCCCGTGCTCGTGGTGCAGCGCGGCGTTGCGGAAGCGGGTGATGCGCAGCTCGTCGATGTCGATCGTGTGCGCCCGGCCGTCCAGGATCTCCTCGGCGATCAGCATCCCGGTGGCCGGCGAGTGCATGATACCGTGCCCGCTGAAGCCGCTCGCGTCCACGTAGCCCTCCAGGTCCGGGTGGCGCCCGAGGATCGGCATGTGGTCGGGCGTGATCTCGTAGGCGCCCGCCCAGCACTGCTTCTCCGCGAGCCCGGCGCTCTCGAGGATCGGGAAGCGCGCCAGCCCGGCCTCCAGCACGCTGTCGAGCCAGGCCCAGTCCACCGCCAGGTTGTGGCCCGGCGGCTCATCGGGGTTCGACCTGCCGAACAGGAGGCTGTCGTGCTCCTTGCGCACCCAGAAGCCGGTGGCGACGTCGATCGCCATCGGCATGGGGCCGGGGATGGCGCCGAACGGCTCGGTGACGTAGACGCAGCGGCGGTACGGCCGCACGGGGATCTCCAGCCCGGCCAGCGCCCCGACCTGGCCAGCCCACGAGCCGGCGGCGTTCACGACCGTCGCGCAGCTCACCGCGCCATCGGGGGTCTCGACGGCGGTGACGCGGCCGCCGGCGATGCGGAAGCCGGTGGCGGGCGTCGCGCGGGCCAGCCGGGCGCCCAGCTCGCGGGCGCGGTTCAGGTAGCCGAGCGCGATGCCGTGCGGGTCGCAGTAGCCGTCGTCCGGGCCGTAGGTCGCGCCGCACAGGTCGTCGGTGCGCATGCCCGGCACGAGGCGCGCGGCCTCCTCGGGCGTGAGCAGCTCGACGCGCGCGCCGAGGCGGCGCTGCATCGCGACGCTCGCCTGGTACTGCTCCCAGGCCTCGGGCTGGTTGATCAGGAACAGATAGCCGACCTGCTGCAGCCCCGAGTGCCCGCCGATCTCCTCCTCGAAGCGCTTGAGCCGCTCGATGCTGTAGAGCGACATGCGGACGTTCACCTCGGTGGAGAACTGGTGGCGCACGCCGGCCGCCGAGCGCGCGGTGGAGCCGGTGATCTCGGTCTCCGCCTGCTCGAGGATGAGGACGTCGGTGCAGCCGCGGGCGGCCAAGTGGTAGGCGACTGAGGCGCCCACGATCCCGGCGCCGATGATCACCACCTCAGCCGTGCGCTCTCCCATAGTTGGTTCCTCTCTTGGGTTGGATGGGCTGTGGGTGCCGGCGCTGGCAGCCTCGCCGCCGGCACCGGCACCCACAGCGGTGCTTCGTGCTCTCGATCTCAGGCCCGGCGCTTCCCCGGCGCCCTCTTCGCCGCCGGGCGGCGCACCTGCGCGCCATCGTCCTCGGGCGGCAGCTGGCTCTCCTCGCCGATCTCCAGCTGCGGCTCCTCCCCGGCGAGCGACAGCGCCTCGCGCTCGTCCGGCGGGCCGGGCTGGCGAAGCGGCCGCTGGCTGCCGGCCGCCGCTCGGCGCTCGTCCCTCCAGGCCAGGCGCTCGCGCACCGTGGCCTCGAAGCCGCGCCCGGTCGGCTCATAGTAGCGGCGCCCGACCAGGTTCGGCGGGAAGTGCTCCTGGTCCACCTGCGCGTCCTCGTAGTCGTGGGCGTACTTGTAGCCCTTGCCGTAGCCCAGCCCCTTCATGAGCGCCGTCGGCGCGTTGCGCAGGTGCAGCGGGACGGGCTCGTTGCGCGTCTCGGCCACGTCCTTCAGCGCGGCGCCGTAGGCGGTGTAGACGCTGTTGCTCTTCGGGCATTGACATAAGTACACCACCGCCTGCGCCAGCGCCAGGTCGCCCTCGGGCTGGCCGAGGAAGTGGACCGCCTGCTGCGCGGCGATCGTCAGCGGGAGCGCCTGCGGGTCGGCCAGGCCGATATCCTCCACCGCCATGCGGACGATGCGCCGGGCGATGTAGAGCGGGTCCTCGCCGCCCTCGAGCATCCGCCCGAGCCAGTACAGCGCCGCGTCCGGGTCGCTGTCGCGCACGCACTTGTGCAGCGCCGAGATCGCGTCGTAGTGCAGCTCGCCGTTCTTGTCGTAGCGCAGGGCGCGGCTCTGCAGCGCGTCGCGGATATCTTCGGTGGTGATCAGCCGCTTGCCGCCCACACCGGGCGCCTTGGACAGCACCGCCGCCTCGAGCGCGTTCAGCGCCGTGCGTGCGTCGCCGTTGGCCATATTGACCAGGTAGGCGCGCGCGTCGGCGGCGAGCAGCACATCGTACTCGCCGAGGCCGCGCTCCCGGTCGGCCAGCGCCCGGTCCACCAGCGTGCCGAGCTGCTCGTCGGTGAGCGACTCCAGCACGAAGACCCGCGCGCGCGAGCGCAGCGCCGGGTTGACCTCGAACGAGGGGTTCTCGGTCGTCGCGCCGATCAGGATGATCGTGCCGTCCTCGACGTAGGGCAGCACCGCGTCCTGCTGGGACTTGTTGAAGCGGTGGATCTCGTCGATGAAGACCACCGTGCGCTGCTGGAACATGCCGAGCCGGTCCTGGGCCTCCTTCACGATCCGGCGCAGGTCGGCCACGCCCGCAGACACCGCGGACACCGGCTCGAAGTGGGCGTTGGTCGTCTCGGCGATGATGCGCGCCAGCGTCGTCTTGCCGCTGCCCGGCGGCCCCCACAGGATCATCGAGAACAGCGTGTCGCTGGCGATCGCGCGCCGCAGCAGCTTGCCCGGCCCGACGATCTGCTCCTGGCCGACGAACTCCTCGAGCGTGCGCGGGCGCATGCGCGCGGCCAGCGGCGCCTGGCGCTGAAGCGCCTCCTCGCGCTGCGCGTCGAACAGTGTTTTCTGTCCCTTCGGCATGGTGTTCGGGTTGACAATTGCCGCGGCGGCCCGCCTTCCATGATACCACACCGCCGCCGCTGCTCTTCCGCAGCTCCGGGGCGGCGGCGGCGCAGTAGAAAGGCCGAGGTGGGGTCATCCCCCTGGTTGGTACCTAGAGTACTGTTCGGGTCATACCCCGATGGGAAGATGGACCTATTGAGGAGTTGCGCACGATATCGTATGCTTCTCATCAGAAGGCACACTCCAAACCGAGACACCGGCCGACAGCCAAGCAACCCTCCGGGATTGCCTCCTGTCACCCCTTCTCCCTCTGTTCTCCTCTAGGTTCTTCGGCCGGGTGTCACGGGATGGAAGCCGGGCAAGACAAAGGCGAGGGCTCGCGCCCTCGCCTTCTGTTTTTCTGCTAGCGCCCTTGCCGACGTTCGCGGCCCCAGCCGGTGATCGCGAGCAGCAGGATGGCGCCCAGCACAGCCACCCCGAAGCTGCGCCAGTTCCAGCCGAAGTCCACACCGCCGAAGCCGAGCAGGTCTATGAGCAGCCCGCCGACGAAGGCGCCAAGAATGCCGATGACGATGTTCGCGAGGCAGCCCTGGCGCTCGTTCGTCCTCATCACGATGCTCGCGACCCAGCCGGCCAGCGCGCCGAAGATCACCCACGAGATCGGGCCCATTTCTAGCTCCTCTTGATGTGTCAGGGGCTGCGCCGCCGCCCGCAGGCCCGCGCGCTTGCCCGGAGGTGCTCCGCTATAGTATACGCGGGCCCCGCCCGCACTGTTGCACTCATGCTATACTCCGCGTAGCACGTCGACCCAGGAGGCACGATGATCGCCGTCTCATCGCCTGACCACACGCTGCACAATCCGCCGCACGAGTTCTTCGACGGCGCGCTGATCCCGGTGTTCGAGAGCCCGGAGCGGGTCGAGATCATCCTCGCGGCGCTGGACGCCGCGGGCATCGGCCCGGTGGTGGCCCCGCGCTCGTTCGGGCTGGAGCCGGTGCGCGCCATCCACACGCCCGCCTACCTGACCTTCCTCGAGCGCGCCTACGAGCGCTGGGTGGCGGCCGGCGGCGCGCCCGAGGCAGTGCTCCCCAGCACGCTCGCGGTGCGCTGGATGTCGCGCCCGTGTGAGCACCCGCTGGCCGAGCCCGGCTACTACTCCTTCGACCTGAGCGCGCCGATCGTGCCCGGCACCTTCCGCGCCGCGCTGGCCTCCGCCGACGTCGCCCTCACGGGCGCCGCGCTGCTGCTGGAGGGCCAGCGGGCCGCCTACGCCCTGTGCCGGCCGCCCGGCCACCACGCCGGCGCCGACCTGTGCGGCGGGTACTGCTACCTGAACAACGCCGCGATCGCCGCGCAGTACCTGCTGGCGAACGGCCAGGCCGGGGCGCCGACCGTCGCGATCCTGGACATCGACTTCCACCACGGCAACGGCACGCAGCAGATCTTCTACGAGCGCGCCGACGTGCTGTTCGTCTCGATCCACGCCGACCCGGCCCACCACTACCCGCACTACCTCGGCTACGCCGACGAGCGCGGCGCGGGCGCGGGCCTGGGCTTCAACCTGAACCTCCCGCTGCCGCCGGGCACCGGCGACGACGGCTGGCTGGCGGCGCTGGACCGGGCGCTGGACGCCGTGCGCGCCTACGGGCCCGCCTTCCTGATCGTGTCCGCCGGCTTCGACACCTTCGCGGGCGACCCGGTGGCGAACGGCGACGAGGGCTTCACCCTGAGCGCCGCGGCCTACCCGGAGATCGGGCGGCGGATCGAGGCGCTCGGGCTGCCGACGCTGTTCGTTCAGGAGGGCGGCTACGCGATCGCAGCGCTGGGCAGCAATGTGGCCGGGCTGCTGCGGGGATTCGAAGGAGGCTAGTGGTGCGCTACCGGGTGCGCCGGATCGGTCTTGCCTCGGCGCTGCGCGTCGGGTTCGTGCTCGGCTGGCTGGTGGCGCTCCCGCCGGCGCTCGTGCTGGGCTGGGTGGTCATCAAGCTGGTGGAGCTCGTCGACGGCGCGCTGAGCGGGCTCAGGCAGGCGGAGGTGCGGCTGCCGAGCTTCGAGCTCCCCGTCGTCGGCCTGGTCGAGCTGGGCAGCGTCCCGGTGGACGTCGCCACACCGCTCGGCCTCGACAGCGCCGCCCGCTCGACCGCCGACCTGGCCAGCCAGCTGCCGCTGGTGTTCGTGGGCACCACGCTGGCGGCCGTGCTGGTCGGCGCGCTGCTGTTCGTGCTCGGCGCGCTGCTGTTCGCGCTGGGCTACAATCTGATCGCCGGCATGGGCGCGGGCTTGGAGCTGGACCTGCTGCCCGTCGGGCGGGAGCAACAGGAACACGATCACACTGCGTAAACGGAGCATTACAATGACACGCCCCTCTTCCGGCGGCCGCATCGAGGTGATCTGCGGCTGCATGTTTAGCGGCAAGACCGAAGAGCTCATCCGGCGCCTCAACCACGTGCGCATCGCCCGCCAGCCGCTGGCCGCCTTCACGCCGCGCCGCGACACGCGCTACCGCCTCGGCAGCCTGGTGAGCCACAACGGCATCTCGGTCGAGGCCTGCCCGATCGACTCGGTGCGCGAGATCCACGAGCACCTGGAGGAGCACGTGCGCGTTGTGGCGATCGACGAGCTGCACTTCCTGGACGACGACGCCGAGGTGGTGGTGGAGGTGTGCCAGGAGCTCGCCGACCGCGGGCTGCGGGTGATCGTCGCTGGGCTGGACCAGGACTTCCGCGCCCAGCCGTTCGCGCAGATGGCCCGGCTCATGGCGGTGGCCGAGCAGGTGGACAAGCTGTACGCGATCTGTGTCCGCTGCGGCGCCTTCGCCACCCGCTCCCAGCGCCTGATCGACGGCCGGCCGGCGCCCTACGACGCGCCGACGATCGCGGTCGGCGGGCTGGAGCTCTACGAGGCCCGCTGCCGCGCGTGCTACGAGCCCGCGCGGTAGCCTGCTGCTATGCTGCCAGAAGAGTTCGTCGCATCGAAGAAGCGCTCGTGGGAGCGGCTCACCGAGCTGCTGGACCGCTCGCGGCTCGGCGGCGTGGCGGCGCTCTCGGCCGAAGAGATCCACGAGCTCGGGCGGCTCTACCGCAGCGCGACCTCCGACCTCGCGGTGGCCCGGCGCGACTTCCCGGGCCACCGGGTGGTGGAGTACCTGGAGGGGCTGGTCGTGCGCGCGCACGGCACGGTCTACCACACCCGCGCGGCTCGCGGCCACGGCATCGCGGCCTTCTTCAGCCGGACCTTCCCGCGCGCCTTCCGCGCGACCTGGCCCTACACCCTGGCCGCCTTCCTGATGTTCTTCGTGCCGGCCGTCGCTGCCTTCACCACCGCCTACCGCGACCCGGCGGCGGGCGCCGCGCTGCTCCCCGGCGCCGAGGGTGTGATCGAGGACATCCGCAGCCGCCACGAGTGGTGGCGGAGCATCAACGAGGACGGGCGCGCCGCCTCCGCCTCGCTGATCATGACCAACAACATCCGCGTGGCGATCCTGGCCTTCGCCGGCGGCGTGCTGCTCGGCCTGCTGACGCTGTACGTGCTGGTGCAGAACGGCCTGCTGCTGGGGGTGATCGCCGGGGCGGCGCAGGCGTACGGCTTCGGCGGGAACCTGTGGGGCTTCGTCGCCGCGCACGGCGTGGTGGAGCTGAGCGTGATCTTCATCGCCGGCGGCGCCGGGCTCCAGCTCGGCTGGTCGATCCTCCGCCCGGGCCTGCTGACCCGCCGGGCGGCGCTGGTGGTGGCCGCCCGCCGCGCGATGCATCTGCTCCTCGGCTGCGCGCTGCTGCTGGTCGTCGCCGGCCTGATCGAGGGCTTCATCTCCCCGTCGGACCTGCCGCCGGCCGCCAAGTACGCGGTGGCCCTGCTCAGCGGCGCGCTGCTCTACGGCTACCTGCTGCTGGTCGGCAGGGGTGAGAAGGACAGGTGACCGGCTTCAGCGCCCGGCGCTCCCCGCCTCTGCCTCCGGCCGCTTCCCGATCCGCAGCGCCACCAGCGCCCCGAGCAGCGCCACCGCGATCATCAGCGCGCACTGGATCGCGATGCGCGCCGCGCTGACGTCGGTGCTGCCCGAGCCGACGATCGTCCCGCCCACGCCGGTGCCGATCGCCGTGCCGAGCCCCGACGCCACCTGCATCGCGGCCGACGCCTTGCCCTCCTGGCCGGGCGGCGCGTTCTCCAGCACCGCCAGCGAGATCGTCGTGAAGGCCAGCCCGATGCCGAGCCCGGCCACCGCCCAGGCGCCGATCCCCGCCAGCGGCGTGACGCTCGGCAGCAGCGTCACGATCACGGCGCCGATGCCGACGGCGACGAGCGTCAGCCCGACCGCCGCCACGCTCCGCCGGCTCGCGCGCCCGGCGATCTGCGCCAGCACCCACGAGCCCGTGGTCCACGTCAGCGTCGCTGCGGTGAGCGGCAGCCCGGCGACGGCGATGCTCTGGCCGCGCAGTTCGTTCAGCGCCAGCGGCACAAACGCGTCCACGCCGAAGAACGAGAGGTTTAGCAGACACATGGCCACGATCGCGGCCGGCATGCCCGCCGCCGCGCGCAGCGTGCCCTCGGGCATCATGCGCCGGAGCGCCGGGAGCGCCAGCGCCACGCCCGCGATGGCCAGCCCGGCCGCCAGCAGCGGCTGCGCAGTCTGCCCGAGCCCGGCCATCAGCAGGCCGACGCCGCCCGCCAGCTGGACGGCGTTTCTGGCCGCCCCGCGCCCGGGAGCCGGCTGCGAGTGGTCGTCTGCCGGCTGCGCCTCCGGCCGCCCCATGCGCCGCAGCACCGGCAGCGCCAGCAGCGCGGCGATGATCGGCAGCGGCACCAGGCTGAGGAAGACCCAGCGCCAGCCGGCGAAGTCGGTGATCAGCCCGGCGACCGCCGGCCCGATCAGCCCCGGGACGACCCAGGCCGTCGAGGTCATGGCGAGCATGCGCGCCTTCGTGCCCTCGGGGTAGCCGCGCCCGATCGCCACGTAGGCGACCGAGGAGATCATCCCGGCCCCGAGGCCCTGCACGGCGCGCGCGGCGATCAGCACCGGCATCATCGGCGCGAGCCCGGCGACGAGCAGGCCGGTCACGAACAGCGAGACGCCCAGCATGAACGGCTGCGCCGGGCCGTACCTGTCCGCGGCGCTGCCGGCGAGCGTGACGCCCACCAGGTTCGTCAGCATGAAGGCGCTGAAGGCCCACCCGTACAGCGCCAGCCCGCCGAGCTCGCGGGTCGTCGCCGGCATCGTCGCCGCCACGGCCAGCGCCTCGAAGGCCGCGCTCGCCACGACCAGCACGAGCCCGATCGTCAGCGCCCTGAAGCGTGGCGCGAACACTCCCTCGCTCTCTCGCGCGGCCCCCGTAGTGGCTAGTGCCTGGTCAACCATCGTTGTGTCACTCTGTTGTTGCATACGTTGCCGCGCTTATCTTAGCGGAGTCCGGCCCGCCTTCGCCTCATCCCCCGGCCCGGTCCATCCTGAACATTAGTGCAGGAGCGACGCTCCACCGGAGCGTCGCGCTCTGCGGCACCACCTTTGGCGAAGGAGCGGCGGAGCTAACGCACCAGTCGCACCCACTCCAGCCGCATCTCGCCGCCGTCGCCGACCCCCACCGGGTCGAGGCGCAGGCGGCTGATGGTCCCCTCCCAGCCCGGCTGCCCGCGCAGCTCGAGCGTGTAGGTCACCGCCGCCTCGGTCGGCTCCAGCTCCCAGCGCACCGAGCGCTCCTCGCTGATGCTCCCATCCGGCCCGGCGTAGAACAGCTGCGCGTCGCGGGCGCCTGTTCCGTTCGCCAGCCGCACCTCGATCGCCCGGTAGCTCCCGGCGTCCAGGTTGAGCAGCGGGCTCAGCAGCGTCGGGTCGACGCCCGGCTGGAAGCGCCAGCCGCCTGCGAACTCCTCCCCCGCGACGTTTGCGGCCCGCCAGCCGAACGGGGCGGCGTCGAAGCGCCAGCCCTCCCCGCGCGCCAGCTCGTCCGCCATCGGCAGCCGGTGGTAGACGCCGACCTTGGCCGGCAGGTCGAGCGGCTGCAGCGCCTCCCGGTAGGGCGCGAAGCACGCCTCGACAGCCGGGATCGTGAGCCGGTGGCGCTCCAGCAGCTCCTCCGGCGGCCGCAGCGCCTCCTCCGTCACCAGCGCCGTCGCGCCTGCGTGGAGCGCGGTCTCGATGCGCTCCCGGATCGCCGCGCAGGCCCGATCCCAGTCGCCGCCGCTGTCGAACAGCGCCTGGTTCAGCGACACGAAGTTCTCGTGCCCCTCGTAGTAGGGCAGGTACAGCTCCAGCAGCCCGTCCGGCACCACCAGCAGGTCCGCCGGCGTGCTGCGCGCGGCCAGCTCGCGCGCCACCACGCGCTGCAGGTCCTGCGTCTCATCGCCGCGCCGCTCGATCGACCCGTAGTTGAGCGCCAGCGCCGCCCCGGCGATCCCGATCGCGGCCAGCGACCGCCACCCCCACGGCCGCCCGCCCTCGAGCGCGATCGCTAGCAGCAGCAGCAGCGGCGGCAGGCTCGCGATCCAGAACTCGATGTTGTCCGGCTCCCACCAGGCGAAGAACGCGCCGTACGCCAGCAGCCACACCGCCAGAAGCGGGACGGTCGCGGCCGCGCGCCTCTCCGCCTCCCCGCGCTCCCGCGCCCCTGCTCCTCCGCGCCCACGCGCGACGAGCCGCTCCCACGGCAGCGCGCACAGGCCCAGCAGCAGCCAGAGCAGCGCCCCGCCCGGCTGCGCCAGCGTGTCCGCCAGCCCCTCGCCGAGGTCGGCCAGCCGGTCCCCGGTGAGCGGCCGGCCCCACCAGCCGGTGCGCGCGTACTCGGTCAGCCACGCCAGCGCCGCCTCCCAGCTGCGGAACCCGCTCACGCCCAGGATCACCCACAGGTACGGCAGCCCCACGGTGAGCGCCAGCGCCCCGGCGTACCAGCGCCAGCGGGCGAGCCAGGGGCCGAGGGCCGAGGGGCGCGTGGCGCCAGGCACCTGGCTCCGCCCGCCCGCCAGGTCGAACAGGGCGTAGACCAGGATCGGCGCGCACAGGAGCGCGTTCGTCTGGTGGAACAGCGTCGCCAGCCCCTGCGCCGCCCCGAGCTGCGCCAGGCGCCCTGCCGGCGGCGCGCCCGGCCTGCTTATCAGCTCGAGGCACAGGATCAGGAACAGCGCCGCGAGCGTGTAGACCTCGATCTCGACCGCGTAGTACCAGTAGGCGTAGCTGGCGCCGAGCAGCGCCGCCGCCGCCAGCGCTGCGTCCGCTCGCCCTGTGGCTCGCCGCGCCACGCGGTACAGCAGCGCCACGCCCAGCGCGCCGGCGAGGGCGTTGATCACCTGCATCGGGACGGCCGCCCCGCCGCCGTACCCCAGCGCGCGGCCCGCCGCGAGCGTCAGCGCGCCGAGCGGCCCGTACGCCAGGTGATGCGGGTGGAACAGCTCGGTCCACGGCTTGCGCTCGACGCTCGTCACGTACGAGAGCGCGTCAAAGGTGTGGACCTGCGTGAGGGTGCTGAGGTAGAGCGCCAGCGTGCCGACGAACAGCGCCGGGGAGGCCAGGCGGGCGAGCTGGCTTGTAGACGGGAGTGAGGGCATACCGCCGAATTATAGCAGATACACCCTCAGTACAGCGGCGGGCTGATCTCGATCGTGTCGCCGGGCGCGGTCGCGGTCCGCCGGACCACTCCGGCCGGCAGCTCGACCACATAGCGCCCGCGCCACGGCGCGACTCCTGCGAAGGGGTGCCACGGCGGCAACGACTCGCGCACGCTGATCACCCGGTGCTCCCGGTCGACGAAGAGCACGTCGATCGGCACGCGCATGAACAGCATGTGGATGCTGGACTCGGGGTAGATCACCAGCGCGTACCCGTCGGGGAGCTCCTTGCGCCCCATGAGCCCGAGCCCGCGCGCCAGGAACGACCGCGCCACCTCGCCCCGGTCGGCGAGCACCGTGCCGCGCGTCGTGTTGATGATCCGCACCGTCTGCGTCATGGGCTTCGCCGGTATCAGCCGCCCAAGGAGCCGTCGGCGCGGATCAGGCGCGGGACAGCCGGGCCGAGGATGACCACGAACAGCGACGGGAAGATCAGGAACACCATCGGGAACAGCATCTTGATCGGCGCCTTCTGCGCCTCCTCCTCCGCCCGCTGCCGCCGCCGCACGCGCATCTGGTCGGACTGGATGCGCAGGATGCGGCCGATCGACACGCCGAGCTGCTCGGCCTGGATCACCGCGCCGACGAAGGTCTGCACGTCGTCCACGCCGCAGCGCTCCACCATGTCCTTGAGCGCGTCGCGGCGGGCCCGCCCGAGGCGCGTGTCGCTCAGCACCCGCCGGAACTCAATCGAGAGCGCGTCGTCCCACTTTTCGGTCAGCCGCTGCATCGCCTGGTCGAACGAGAGGCCGGCCTCCACGCAGATGCACAGCAGGTCCAGCGCGTCGGGCAGCGCCTTGACGATCGCCCGCTTGCGCCGCTTGATCTGCTGCCCGAGCCAGATGCCCGGCAGCAGGTAGCCGAGCGCCGCGCCGATCGCGGTGAACAGCATGGCCTGCGGCAGCTCCATGCCCTGCGAGAAAGTCACGATCCCGAAGATCACCAGCAGCGCGATCGCTAGCCCGATCCTGATGCCCGAGAACTGCATCGGCGTCAGGTTGCCGGGGTTGCCGGCCTGCTGCAGGTTACGCCGCAGCCGCTCCGCGCTCTGCTTTGGGCCGTACTGGCCGAGGCGGGCGAGGATCGCGCGCGCCAGCGGCACCAGCACGCGCTGGCTGAAGGGCTGCTGCAGCTCCAGCTCCTCGAGCGTCATCGTGCGCTCGGTGAACTGGCTCAGTCGGTCGCTGATGGCATCCGGCTGGCGCGACTGGCGCAGCCCCAGCCCGACCATCAGCACGCCGACCATAACCAGCACGCCGAACGCAATCAGCGGCAGCATTTCAGTCATCGCTTTGCCCCCTAGGGTGTTTCGAGGGACGTGGTCCCCGTCGGGCAGCGTATCTCCGGCCGGCCACGGCAACGGCCGTCGGCGCGGCGGGCCAGAGGTGTGGAGTGGAAGGGGCGCGCCCTTCGCACACCCTGTTCTTCAGACACCTTCTCAGACGTCGATGTCCACGATCTTCATGATAGCGAAGTAGCCCATGACGATCATGACCAGCGACGACACCGGCAGGCAGCACCACGCCTGCGGCGGCATGCCGAAGGTGAAGATCGGCGCCATGTAGCCGGGGTTGATCACGGTGATCATGATCGCCAGCGCGATCGGCAGCCCGGTGATCACGTAGGCCGAAATGCGCCCCTGGGCGGTCAGCGTCTGGATCTCGCCCTTGATGCGCACCCGCTCGCGGATCGTATGCCCGATCGTCTCCAGGATCTGAGCCAGGTTGCCGCCCGACTCCATCTGGATGTTCACCGCCGTCACCAGCAGGTCGAGGTCGTCCGACGGCACGCGCTTCAGCAGGTTGCCCAGCGCGTCCTCGGTCGAGAGCCCCAGGCCCACCTCCTGCACCACCCGCCGGAACTCGGACGCCGTCGGCTCGGGCGCCTCGCGCGACACCAGCTCCATCGACTGGAGCAGGCTGTAGCCCGAGCGCAGCGCGTTCGCCAGCATGTTGATCGTGTCGCCGAGCTGGTTGTTGAACTTGGTCACCCGGCTGCGCGCGGCCCAGGCGACGTACAGGTTCGGCAGGAAGGAGAACAGCACGAAGCCCACCAGGGCGGTGAGCAGCTGCGCCTCCGGCGATGCGCGGCCGAGAAAGGCCCCGACGCCGGCGCCGACGATCGCCGCCAGCAGCTTCAGGCCGTAGAACTCGGTCACCGTCAGCTTCAGGTCGGCCCGCGCCAGGTCGCGTGCGGTCTGGCTGCCGCGCTTGCCCTTCGAGAGGCGCGCGTCGATCTCGGCCAGCGGCCGCGCGCTGGCGTTGCGCGCCTGCTGGTCGCGGCGGCTCGCGAACTGGCTGAGCCGGTCGCCGACGTCCTTGTTGCTCGAGTCGGCGCTCTGTGCGATCGCCGCGAATATGCCGAGCACCACCAGGAAGAACAGCCCCGCCAGGATATACGGCAGATAGGGGGCGATCTGGGCTGGTATCTGCATCAGGCTGACCCCTAGAATCGATCCATCCCGCCGTAGCCGAAGATGTTGGGCGGCAGGTAGATGTTCAGCTCCTCGAAGCGGTCCACGAAGCGCGGCCGGATGCCGGTCGGCTTGAGCGCACCGATCACCTTGCCGCGCTCGTCCAGCCCCTGCTGCTCGAAGACGAAGATGTCCGAGAGCACCACGACGTCGCCCTCCATCCCCTGCACCTCGGTGATGTAGAGCGTCTTGCGCGAGCCGTCCTTCAGGCGGCCGAGCTGCACGATCAGGTTGACCGCCGAGGCGATCTGCTCGCGGATCGCCCGCACCGGCAGGTCCATGCCCGACATCAGACACATAGTCTCGATACGGGCGATCGCGTCGCGCGGCGAGTTGGCGTGCAGCGTGGTCATCGAGCCGTCGTGGCCGGTGTTCATCGCCTGCAGCATCTCCAGCGCCTCGCCGCCGCGGCACTCGCCCACCACGATCCGGTCCGGGCGCATACGCAGACAGTTGATCACCAGGTCGCGGATGCTGATCTCACCGCGTCCCTCGACGTTGGCCGGGCGCGACTCGAGCGGCACGACGTGGTCCTGGCGCAGCTGGAGCTCGGCGGCGTTCTCCACCGTGATGATCCGCTCGTCGTCCGGGATGAACGACGACAGCGCGTTGAGCATGGTCGTCTTGCCCGAGCCGGTGCCGCCCGACACCACGATGTTGAGCCTGGCCCGCACACAGGCCGCCAGGAACTCGGCCATCTCGCGCGTCAGGCTGCCGAAGCGGATCAGGTCCTCGATCGTGATGCCTTCTTTTTTGAACTTGCGGATGCTGATCGTCGGCCCGCACAGCGCCAGCGGCCGGATCACCGCATTGACGCGGCTGCCGTCAGGGAGGCGCGCGTCGACCATCGGCGAGGACTCGTCGATGCGGCGGCCGAGCGGCGCCACGATGCGGTCGATCACCCGCAGCACGTGCTGGTCGTCGGTGAAGGCGACCTGGCTCTTCTGGATCTTGCCGCGCCGCTCGACGTAGATGTTGCGCGGCCCGTTCACCATGATCTCGGAGACCTCCGGGTCGTTCAGCAGCTCCTGCAGCGGCCCGAAGCCCAGGATATCGGCGGCGATCGCCTCGAACAGCCGCGCCCGCTCGCTGCGCGTCAGCACGATGTTCTCTTTGTCCAGGATCGAGTTGAAGATCTCCTCGACCTGCTGGCGCACGCGGGCGATGTTCGAGAGGTCGAGCTTCGGGTCGAGCTCGTTGATCAGCTGGGTCTGCACGCGTGTGCGCAGCTCGATCAGGTTATCTTCGTCACGCCGGGCGGGCGGCGGCGCCCCGGGCCGCGCGATGTTGCCGGGTGTGTTCAGCTGTTGGCCGGGCTGCAGCGCGCCGGTCCCCGAAGTCCCACCGATCCGTTTGAGCAGCGACATAGCTCGTTCCTTCCGGTCTGCGATGCGCGGTTCGTGCGGCGGCACAGGAGCCGCTGTGGACTACCGTCTGGCTATCAGGCGGCCGAACAGGCCGGTGCGCTCCGGCTGCTTCTTCTCCGCCGGCTGCGCGCCGCCCTTGGCGTTCGCTGTGCGCGCCGCGCCGTTGTGCAGTGTGTTGGCCAGCGCGAAGATCGCCTTGGATGTCTCGTGGCCGCGCTTCTCGATCACCAGCGGCACGCCCTGGTTCACCGCCAGGGTCATCTCGTGCGCGGCGTTCGGGATCTGCAGCATCACCTTGTGCTGGATGTTCTCCTCGACGTTCTCGACCCTGATGCCCAGCCGGTTATCGGCCTTGTTGAGCACCAGCATCGTCTTCTCCGGCGGATACTCGAGCAGCTCGGCCACCTCGAGGAACAGCTTGATGTTCTTGATGCAGGGCATCTCCAGCGTCATCAGCGCCACGATGCGGTCGGCCAAGTCCAGCACCGCCAGCGCCCGGTCCTGGAACGAGGACTGCGTGTCCACGACGACGTAGTCGAACTCTTTCTTCAGCGCCTCGAGGATCGCGCGCAGGTGGTCGGCCGTCACCAGCTCGCCGGTCTGCGGGTTGGGCGGCGCCAGGAGGATCTTCACCTGCGAGGCGTGCGTGGCCAGCACGTCGTTCAGCAGGTCGCGGTCCAGCTCGCTGATGCGGTTGGCGAGGTCGGCGATCGTCTTGGTGGACACCAGGTTCATGATCACGCCGATGTCGCCGAAGATCAGATTGCCGTCGACCAGCGCGACCTTCTTGCCGGTGAGCTGGCGCAGCGCCACCGACAGGTTGGCGGCGATCGTCGAGGTGCCGACGCCCCCCTTCGGGCTGAAGACGGCGATGATCTGGCCGTTGGAGCCCTGCTCGCCGCCTGCGCCGCCGCCATCGACGGTGGCCCCGCTGGGGACGTAGCGCCGCTGGGTGCTCTGCAGCCGGTAGACGTGGCGGATCGCGCTGTAGAGCTCTTCGGCGCTGATTGGCTTGATCAGAAACTCGCGGGCGCCGGCGAGCATCGAGCGGCGCAGGTAGTCCTGCTCGCCCTGGACGCTCATCATGATGACCTGGACGGTGGGCACCTGGCTGAGCATGGCCTCAGTGGCGGCGATGCCGTCCATATCCGGCATGTTGATGTCCATCAGCACCACGTCCGGCTGGTACTGCTTGGCCATCGCCACCGCCTCGCGGCCAGTGCCGGCCTTCGCGACCACCTCGATGTCCTTCTCGAAGAAGAGCAGCTTCTCGAGGTTATCGCGCGTCTCGGCGATGTCATCGACGATCAGCACGCGGATTTTTGGCGGCCCCGACTGCTCCTGCGTTCGCGATCCTCCAGCCATTCCTGTCCTCACTGCGTGTCTGTATCGCGGCTATGGTGGCGGGCGTCTGCGGGCGGGCCGGGTCTCCCGCGCCACCATTCGTTCTGATACGAGTTATGCGGTGGCCTTGCCCCCGCACTGCCTGGAAGGGTACTGAGAGGGCCCGCTGGCCCTCCAGACCTCCGCGCGGCAGGTGCCGCAGCACCACACCGCGTACGTTGTGTTCTGAGAGGTGTCTTGCGGCTGTGCGCGTGCTGCCGAAGCCGTCATGCGCACAGCCGCAACTCCTCTTCCCCGCTGCTACGGCGTTGTCGTCGGCGTCGCCGGGACCGGCGTGAGCGCGTCCTCCGAGATCGGCGCTGGAGGCGGCGGCGCGGGGAGCGGCAGGCCGAACTGCTGCATCAGGATGTCCATGGTCGCGCCGTTGGTCGTCTCCAGATCCGTGTCGCCCCGGCCGCGCAGCACGAGCGTCACCGGAGCGCCGGTGTTGCGGGCGAACTCGACGATCTCAGCCTCCTGGTCGGTCAGGGCCAGCACCAGCGTCCAGGTGCCGGGGGTGATCGTGCCGCCCTCGGCCGCGCTGCTGCCCGCCACCGGCTGGCCGTCCGGCCCCGTCTCGGGCGGCCCGGCCGCGCCCTCGGGCGTCGGCGTGCCCTCGCCCTCCACCGGCGCCGGCTTCACCACCTGCAGCACCTGGGCGTTCTGCACCAGCGTCTTGGTCGTGCGGGCGATGAACGGCTCCTCGACGAACGTGAGCTGCTGCAGGCCCGTCGTCGGGTCGAGCGTCAGGCCCGGGCGGATCACCGTGCGCTGCACCTCGAAGGTCATCACCAGATCCACGAAGTCGCCCTGGGTGATCAGGTCGGCCACGCCCGTCAGGTTGTTCACCTGGATCGGGTAGGCCTTGGGCCGCGGCTCGTCCGGCGTGTCCGCGGGCGGGATCTGCTGCGAGAGCCCCGGCTCAGTGATCATATCCTGGCGGATGATCTCGGTGGCGTTGATCTGCCGCAGGGTCAGCTTGTTCGCCACCTCGCCGATGCTCGTGAAGTAGGTGTTGGGCGCGGCGTTGTACTGCGGCTCAGGGATCTCTTGCAGCGTCAGGTAGGTCTCGGTGTCGGTTATGACTGTGTTGTTCGGGATGTCGGCGCGCGCCGCCACGACTTGCCTCAGCGGTACTGCGGTTGGTGGTTCGATAACGGCCGGCGGTGTCGTCGGCGTCTGGAGGAAGAACAGGAGCGCGAGCGCGCCGCCGACGGCGATCAGGAATCCCAGGAGTAAGAAGAGCCGACCACGCCTCATGTGCGCTGTGCCTTTCTTTCACGGGCAGGCGGAGATTCAGCGTGCCTGTGGCCCATTATAGCACAGGCAAGCAAGCCAAAGCCGAATTCGCCGCGACTGCGGTTATGATCATTACAGATTCGAAAATGGAGCGATACGATGCTCGTGGGCTGACGCTAGGTCACGTTTTCGTTCGCTGCCGCCGGGGATGCGTCGTCCCACCGGCGAGATGGCTTGCAGGGAGCGCAGGGGCGCTCGAAGGGTGCGGCGCGTGAGCCAAAGCGTGGGGTCTCCCCGCCCCAGCTGTGCCCGGTCCGTCGCCCGGTACGCCATAGGTGGGTGCGGCGGAGCGCGAGAGGGTCCCCGCGCCCCGCCACCTCCCCTGCACCCGCAGCGCGCTACGGGAGCGGCCGCAGGATCAGCGGCAGGTAGATGCCACCATTGCCCGGCTCCCCCGGGTCCCCTGGGTTCCCTGGGTTCCCCGGGTTCGTCCCCGGTCCAGGCGGTGGCGGCGTGGTGATCGTCACCTGCACCTGCATGCTGACGTTGTTCTTCTCGGCCGCGAGCGGGTCCGGCGCGCCGAGCGCGGTCTCCTGCACGTTGTCCACGCTGTCCACGACGGCGACGAGCGTATAGGTGCCGGGTACCGGGAAGAGCGCTCGCAGATCGAGCCCGGTGCCGGGGTTGACCAACTCGCCGCCCTGCGTGGTGTTGAACCACCAGCGTGTGTCGTAGGCCTCGACTCTCACAACTGCGTCCGGGGTCATCCGGCTGCGGTTGATCGACATGTATGCCCGGTGGTAATTGGTGACCGGCACCTCGATACCGAGCGGCGGCGCCGGGTGCGGGTTCGGCACGGACACTCCCGGCGGGTAGACGAACAGGTCCAGGAAGAACGAGCCGCCCTCCCCGTAGTCGGCCGAAATCGTCGGCTGCTCGAAGTCGTTGTGGTTCGTGATCGTGATGGCCAGGCCGGTGACTGTGCCGTTAGTGAGCGTCGCCGTGATGCCGTCGCCGACGAACTTGAGGTCGGCGCTGCCGGGCCGCAGCACGACGATCGACAGCCGGGTCAGCGTAGGCGTGGTCCGCTCGTCGGTGCCGCGGCGGAAGCGCACACGGTACTGGAAGCAGTTGGCCGGTTCCTCGAACCCCGTCGCCTCGTTCGCGCCCTCCACGCTGAAGTTGGGCCCGCTCGGCGATGCGTCGAGCGGTTGGGTCCAGGCGGTGTAGCTGGTCTGCACCAAGCAGTTCGGGTTGGTCGAGGTGCGATAGGAGACCTCCAGGTCGGCGCCGTTGGTGATGCCCGTGGCGCGCCAGCGGATGGTCTTGACCTTCACCTCACTGCCGCCGAAGGCGATCGAGATCGGCGCAGCGAAGTACCAGCCGCTCTCGGGGTAGGTTGGCTCATCCGGCTGCTCGCCGACCGTCGCCTGCGAGACGATGCTCACCGGGTTGGCGCTGGTGCCGGTGTTGCCGCCGATATAGTAGACGTAGGCCAGGCCAGGCTTCGTGCTCGGCACCACGACGTAGCCGCCCGCGAAACGCCGCGGCGGGTCCTCGTCTGCCAGTGTCGTGAAGTTGCCGCCCGTGCCGGGGAGAGTCGTCAGCACGCGCTGATCGTCGGTCGTGATCGGGCTCGACGACGAGAGGTGCTCCGATACATCGGGTGGCATCGTGCCTCCCGAGCGGCCGCCGAAGATGTAGAGCGTGTTGTTCCACAGCGCGGCGCCGTGCTGGTCGCGCGGTTGGAGCAGCGCGCCATCGCCGCTGGCGGCGCTGTTGGCGAAGGTGATCGTGCCGTTGCTGTTGATGATGCCCTTCACAACCCGCTGGCTATAGCGATTCTGGTTGATCCGGTCGTCGTCGATCTGCCCGCCGGTGAGGAAGAACGCCTTCTGGAGCTCGCCGGTCTCGGCGTTCGCGAACTCGCCGCTGATGAGCGCGGAGTACCAGAAGCCCGCCTCATTTGCGGCGCTCTGCGGGATATCGAAGTAGGTGCCGGGTGTGCCGTTCGAGATCCAGGTGATGTCACCGGTGCTGGTGTTCAGCGAGCCGTAGATGATGCGGCGCGAACCGCTCACGCTGATGGTGCTTCCGGTATCGGGATCCTGGTGCAAACCGCCGACCACGTACAGGTAGGTGATGCCGTTAGCGGCGGTCATGATGAAGGCCGAGGCGCCGGTGATGCCGCGGTCAAGGTCGTTGAAGATGCCGAACCGATCCGGGTAGGTCGCCGGCAGGAGGCCATCCGGCTCGCCCGGAGGGTTGTTATCCGCCGGATTGTTATTGCTGTCGCCGCCCTTGCGCCAGCCGGTGATCACGCCGTTGTCGACGGTGCCGATCAACACCGAGCGGCTGGAGATGGTGCGAATGCCGATCTGGACCGAGCCGCCGATCACATACAGGAAGCCGTCTCCTTCGGCGGCGTTGGTCGTGAGCGCGGCGATCGCGACGTCGGATCGGTTCGGCTCGGCCGCAGTGGCCCCGGACCTGGTCGTGTGCGGCACTGCGGGCAGCGTGCCGGCCCGCTCCCAGGCCACCAGGCCGGTGTCCTGATCCACCACGCCGCGATACACGTCGCTGCAGAATCTGCCTGCGTTGCAGTTCGCGCCGGTCCCGTTGCCGCCGACGGCGAAGATATAGCGGCCGATCGCTGCGGCGCGAATTCTGTCGCGCGCGTCGGGGATGTTCGAACCGGTGGTCTTGAAGTCCAGCGTGCCGACCGGCACGAGCTGGACGCCGCCCGCGTTCTCGGCAGGCTCGCCGGTCTCGCTGACGAGTCCAGTGAACAGGAACGAAGACCCGACGTCGCCGAACTCCGACGTCTTATCGTCCACCGGCAGCGGGTAGTCGACTGCGGCGGTGGCCGGCGTGACGGGAAGCAACCCGATCAGCGCGGCGCAGAGAATCAGAAAGAGCAGGCCGCGGGCCTGGCGCGACGTTGGTCGCGTTGCGGACATCGGCAGTTCCTTTCTTTCAGCGGGTGTGGGAGGGGGAGCGGAGCGGATCTCCACCACCGCATCGCGCCAGGGCGCTGCGAGATGTGTCCGTGCGGGTCGATCGCCCCGGCGCGTATCTTACCACGCCTGGCGAGGCGGCATGGAGGGCCATGTCACGCTGCACGCCGTAGGCGTTCCCGTCGAAGACAGGTGCGGAGCGAAGCATCTGGCGGTGACGGCTGTACGCTGAGGCTGCCGGTTGAGCTCCTTTGCGCCGCCCGTGGCCCCGCGCTCCGCGGCGTCCCCGGCGAAGCTAGGCTCGGCCATAGTGTGGTGTAGGGCTGCTTCGGCCGAGCGTGCGGAGAGGGGCAGAACAGGGCTGGCCCGCAAGCCACTCCCATCCTGCCCCTCCTCGTCTAACCGACTCTACTCCCCATCCTCCTGGGTTCCGCACGGGCCGGTCGACATATCGAGTGTGAAGTGGTACTCGACGATGCCGTTCAGCGAGGCGGCGCCTGGCGTGACCGTCACGCGCACGTTGTTCGCGCTAGGCATCTTGTCGACGAACAGGTCATACACGCGGGCCGTGCGGTCCTCGAGCGGCTTGTGGCCGATGTATGCCTTCATCGTGTAGGTGCCGGGCGGCAGATCGTGCACCAGGTAGCGCAGCCTGCCGGTGGTCTCGTCGACCTTGATCGGCACCGGCGGGATCTGCTGGCCCGATTCGGTGTGGGTCAGGTAGACGAAGCCGACAGTCCCGTTCACGAGATCCGGGAAGCCATCGCCTGGACCAGGCATGGTGGCAGGCGACATCGTCTCGGACCGGAGGCCCACGCCCGCCTTGCACTCGCCGTAGATGGCGTCCTCCTGGATGTCGTCGAAGATCTTGCCCAGGTCGATCGCCTCTTGCGCCGAGTAGATGTAGTTCGAAGCGCTGGCGACGTAGTTCAGGCCGGTCTGGTCGACCTTACCAAGCGCAACGACGTAGATCTCGCCGCCGGTCGGCTCGACATAATTGTGGTAGAGCGACGAGCCCTCTGCCGCCATCGCGCTCAGCGGCGCAAGGATGCCATTCGGGTCGTCCGGCGGGACAGTACCGGCCTGGCAGGCCACCGTCTCACCGCTGCAGCCGTTGTAGTCGTTGAGCAGGCCGTTGCGCAGCACGTTGGCGACACCGTCGGTGACGAAGATCACGACCCGGCGGTAGCGCTGCCCGTCCGGAGCCTTCTCGGGCGCGGTAGCGAAGACCTGCGCGGCGCGCGCCAAACCGACCGCGCTGGGCGTCGAGCCGTCGGTGAGGTACGGGTCACCGTTGATCGCGCCGGCGTTGCGGATGGCGTTCTTCAGCTCGGCCGCGTTAGAGCTCCAGTTGCTCGGATAGACCTGCGTGAGGCTCTGGACCGCGGCGGCGTCATCACCACCGCCCTCGGTGTACAGGCCGAAGTCGCCGGCGAAGGTGACGATGCGCATCACATCGTGCGGGCGGAGGGCGGACTGCTCGGCCATCCGATTGACGAAGCCCTCGAGCACGTCCTTAGCGATCTTGATGCGGCGCTCGTTCACCTTGTCCCAGGCGGAACCGGGGCCGCTGGAGCAGTTGTTCGTACCGGCACACTGGACGACCTGGCCGCCGATCTTACCCTGGCCGTTGAAGTTCCAGCTCATCGAACCGGTCACGTCGAGCACCACCAGGAACTGGATCGGCCGGTCGGTGTTGTTCATCATGCGGTAGCGCGGGATGTAGGCCACGTTACCGCTCAGCGTGAGCTTGTTGGACGGCGGCGGGTTGGTCTCGAGCATCGCGCACATACCGCCCTTGCGGACGTAGGCGAGCTTGACCCACGGCCCCTGGACCGGATCGGTGCCGTAGTCGACCAGCAGGAACGCGCCCAGCGTCTCGACGTAGTAGGACGGATTGGCGTTATCGCCGTTGTCGAAGCGATACAGCGGCAGAGTCATCAGCGTGCGGCGAGACTTGTGGTACTCGAGCTGCGTGAGCACCGGGCCGCTGAAGGGATTGTTGCCCTTATCGAGCGCGAAGTCGTTACCGTAGACCCACTCGTTGCCGGAGAACTCGCCGGGCTTCTGCGGGTAGCCGGGGTACTCGGCCGGCCCCTCAGGGATGTCCGGCCAGGGCGCCTCGGCGAAGCCATCCAGGATGTTGCCGTCGCCCTCGAGCATGCGCGCCAGCGCGGCGGTGTTGTTCGCGGGAATATCAGGCTTCCAGCGCAGCAGGCTGAAACCACCGTTCGGGTTCGTGCTGTCGCGCAGGTAGAGCGTCTTATACGTCAGCGGCTCCCGATAGGTCTCGTCACGGTAGAACCCGTCGTGGTTGATGAAGCCCCTCTCATCATCCAGCGTCGGCTTGCCGTTCACCGAGTAGCGCACGGCGATCGGGTAGAGCCCGGAGGTGCAGAAGCCGAGCTTGGAGAAGGCGGTGGAGTTGACCGGCAGGCTGTTGGTGCCGAACAGCTTGGCGAAGTAGGTGTCCACCTCGCCGCCGACGTCAACCCGGATGTATTGGGCGCCCTCCACGCGCTGCGCGCCGCACGCGCCGACCTCCGAGCAGGTGGAGATCACCGAGCCGGAGGCGTCCAGGTACTGGGCGCGCACGCTGCGCGACCCGGCCTGGGGCACCTGGCCGTAGGTCGTGACCTGCACGCCGTTGGTGATCAGCGACTGCTCGATCGCTCGGCGGACGTCGCTGTCGGTGCCGCCGCTCAGATACATATTCATGCCGGCGAGCGCGGCCGCGTTCGTGCCGCGGACGATGTTGCGCTGCTCGGCATAGGTGTTGCCAACATCGACGGCGAGGGCAACCATTCCGAACAGCACTACAAGCATGACCGCGATCAGCGGTACTGCCTGCCCTCGTTCCCTGTGCTGAGTGCGTCTAACCTTCATACGTCCCTCACTAAGCGAACCGCTGTTGTGTGCCGGCCCCTGTGGTTGCTACGGCGAGGACGGTCACAGGGGAGAGCCGTCCTCGCCGCTGAGTTGGGCCGCCGCTGGCTGGCCTGACGGCTTACGTGCCGCCGCGCGTCGGGCGCGGTGTGCTGGTTGCTGGCTGCGGCGTGTTGGTCGCCGGGCGCGGCGTGTTGGTCGCCGGGCGCGGCGTGTTGGT
>CALJIC010000221.1 GCA_937974195.1 uncultured Roseiflexaceae bacterium
GCCGAGCGCTCGATGCCCGCGGCCTCCGTGGCGCCCAGGGACTTGAGCACGGCCTTTTGCGCCGCGCTGATCCCGCCTACGCCGGTGATGTCCATCCCGGCGTAGGGCCCGTCCGCGCGCAGGGTCTGCAGGCATTCGCCCGTCGCCACATCCCACAGCCGGATCGTCTCGTCGGCGCTGCCGCTTGCCAGCCAGCGGCCGTCCGGGCTGAAGCGCACACTCTCGACGAGGTCGGTGTGGCCGCGCAGCGTGCTCAGCAGCTGCCGCTCAGCAGGGATGCGCGGTTCAGCGGGCGCGACATCCCACAGCTGTACGGCGTGGTTCGCGGTGCCTACCGCGAGCAGCGCGCCGCCCGGATGGAACGCCACCGAGAAGATCGTCTGCGACGGCAGGCTGTGGAGCGATCTGCCGTCCCGGACATCCCAGACGCGCACCGTCTGGTCGTGGCTGCCGCTCGCGAGGAGGCGGCTGTCCGGGCTGAACGCCAGGGCGTGGATCGAGTTGGTGTGGCCGCTGAGGGTCTGCAGGAGCGCCCCGCTGGCAAGCTCCCACACGCACACCATGCGGTCAAGGCCGCCGCTCGCGAGCAGGCGGCCATCCGGGCTGAGCGCGCAGGCGAACACCTGATCGGTGTGGCCGTGCAGGACCCGCAGCAGCTGGCCGCTTCGGACATCCCAGACGCGCAGCGTCCGGTCGCGGCTCGCGCTGACGAGCGAGCGCCCGTCCGCGCCGAAGCTGATAGCTGCCACGTCATTGGTGTGCCCCGCCAGCACACGCGTGGTCTGGCCGGTCCTGATGTCCCACAGCCGGATCGTGGCCTCGCGGCCGGCGCTTGCCAGCATCGCGCCGTCAGGGCTGAACGCGACGCTGTGAACCGCCCGCGTGTGGCCATACAGTGCGCGCGCCACGCCGCCGGTGTGCACGTCCCACAGGTACACGCAGCCATCGGCGCCGCCGCTGGCAACCAGCTCCCCGCTCGGGCTGAAATCTACCGAGTAGATATGGTTGCTGTGCGAGTGCAGCGTGTTCAGCAGCTGGCCGCTCGCCGTGTGCCACAGGTACACCGTCTGGTCGCCGCTCACCACCGCTAGCGTCTGGTCATCCGCGCGGAAGCACAGGTGGCTGGTCGTGTAGACGCTGCCCGGCAGCGTGCCGAGCGCCGTGCCGCTGCGCACATCCCACAGGCAGACAAACGAATCCTGGCCGCCGCTGGCGAGCGTGCTCCCGTCGGTGCTGAGCGCCAGCACGCGCACCATCTGGCCGTGGGCCTTCAGGGTGTGAACCACCTGCCCGCTACGAACGTCCCACAGCCGGATCGTGCCGTCGTGGCTGCCGCTGGCCAGGATCGTCTGCGACGGGTCGAACACGAGCGCGTGGACCTCCTCGGCGTGGCCCCGGAGCGTGCATAGGAGCTCGGACGAGGCCAGCCGCCAGAGGCAGATCACCCCGTCGATGTCGCCGGTCGCCAGGAGCGAGCCCTCGTGAGTGAATGCCTGTGCGACGACAGCTCTGCTGTGGCCGCGCAGCGTCTGGCGCAGCTGCCCATCCCGCGCATCCCACACCTTCACGACGCCGTCCACGCCGCCGGTCGCCAGCAGCGCCCCGTCGGCGCTGAACATCAGCGACCAGGGCGTCCTGGCGTGGCCGGCCAAGGTCTGCAGCAGCCGGCCTTCCGCCACATCCCAGATCCGCACCTTGTGGTCGGTGCTCGAGGTCGCCAGCAGCCGGCCATCGCGGCTGAAGGCAGCGTCCTGGGCGCCGGTGCCGAAGCTGTGGTACTCGCGCAGCACCTGTCCGTCGGCCGCGCGCCACACGCACAGCGTGCCCGCGGCCAGCCCGGCGATCAGCAGGTGCCCGCGGTCGTCGAAGCGGATCGCCATGATCTCGCCGAACACGTGCGTGAACACCGAGTGCGCCAGGTTGGCGTCGCGCAGCTTCAGCCCCGGCAGGCGCGCCCCCTGGAGGTAGGCCTGCCAGACGTTCAGGCGCGAGAAGTCGAAGCCGCGCACGTCGGCGCCGAGGTGGAGCAGCAGGTTGAGGATGTTGCCGGCGGCGTAGCCAGGCACCAGCTCGGCCTGCTCGCGCAGCTCGGCCACGATCCGCTGCAGCGTCCCGATCAGCCCCGCGCTGCCCAGCCGGGCGAGGAGCCGTTGCGCGAGCGGCTGCAGGATCAGGCGCATCTGGCTGTCGCGGACATACTCCCTGGCGGTGGCCTTGATCAGCGCGTAGCGGTTCAGCGCGGCGGACGCCCAGCCGAGGGGCGAGAGGGCGGCGGGGCCGCCGGCGATCTCGCGCGTGACCTGGTCCACGAGGACGTCGGTCACGTACTCTGTGACGACGTTCTGCAGCGTCCAGCCGTGCGCGCTCTGCTCCACCAGCGAGCGCTGGCGCAGCCCGCGCAGCGCCTCCACGAAGGCGCGCGGCGGCCCCGGCGCAACGGGGTCCTCGCGCAACACCTGGATGGAGACCGGCTCGCGCTCGATCGCCAGCCAGGTCAGCAGCTCCTGCTCGCTGCGCGAGAGCCGCGCGAACTGCTGGTCCAGCACGCCGCGGATATCGTCGAAGATCGGCGCCTCGGCCGCCAGAAAGCCGGCGATATCACTGTCGAACAGGTCCTGCACGGTCTGCGCCACAAGCTTGAGCGCCAGCGGGTTGCCCGAGTAGCGCCGCACCAGGGTGGCGGTCGCGTCGTCGGCGCTCGAGAGGCCGCGGGCCGTGAGCATGGCCTGCCCCGCGGCCACATCGAGCCCGCTCAACCGCAGGGTGGACACCGCCGGCGTGTCGTCCCCCCAGAGCGCGAGGCCGCGCGGCTGCTCGCGGCTCGTGAGAAGCAGGCAGCTGCGGTGGCCGTGCTCCATCACGCGGCGGATCAGCTGCTCGTACCCCTCGTAGCCGGCGCGCACAAGGCCGGGCTGGTCAGGCTGCAGGATGCTCTCGAAGTTGTCCAGCACCAGCAGGCAGCGCCGCTCGCGCAGGCAGTCGAGCAGCAGCGCGAGCTGCGCGTCGATCCCTTCCGGCAGGTCGGCGAGGAGCTGCTGTGAGAGCGCGCGCAGCGCGCCGAGCAGCAGCTGGTCGAGCGGCGGCGCGTTCAGCAGCGAGCGCCAGACGACCGCATCGAAGTCTGCGGCGGCGTCTCGCACGGCAGCGGCGGCCAGGGTTGTCTTGCCCACCCCGCCGATCCCGACGATCGCGACGAGCCGCGAGCGGTCCTGCGCCAGCCAGCGCCTCAGCTGGGCCAGCTCGTGCCCGCGCCCGAACAGCTGCCCAACCTCAGGCGCCTCGTCCCACTCCTGGGAGAGCGCGGGGGGCTGAGGCGCCACAGCCGCAGTGGGCGGCCCGGGCTGCCCGTCCGGCCCGCCGCTCTCCCACCGGCGCGCTCCCTCGGCGGCTCTCCTGGTGGCGCGGATCTGCTCGTACAGCGCCGTGATCTCGCCCTCGGGCTCGGCCCCGAGCTCCTTTCGCAGCAGGCGGCGGTACGCCTCGTACTGCGCCAGCGCCTCGGACGCCAGGCCGAGCCGCGCCAGGATCGCCATCAGCTGGCGGTACGACTCCTCGCGGAACGGGTCGAGCGCCAGCTGCCGGCGCGCGCACAGGTGCGCCTGGTGCAGCTCGCCGCGTCGCTCGTGGGCGGACACCAGCGTGTGGAGGGCCGTGAGCGCCTGCTGGTGCAGCATCTCGCGCCGCAGCAGCAGCCACTCCTCGAAGACCGGCGCGTCGGCCAGCCCGAAGCCGGCCAGCAGCTCGCCGTGGTACAGGTCCACCGCAGCCGCCAGCCGCTGCAGGCACTCGTCGCAGTGCGACAGCTCGGCGTGCGAGTGGGCGGCGCAGGCGGCCAGCAGCTCCTGGAACGTGACGGCGTCCACCTCCAGGGCCGCGTAGTCGATCTGCACCGTCTGGCGCGTGATCCGCAGCAGGGCCTCGCTCGTGTGCGGCGCGGCGCGGTCGAGCGTCTGCCGCAGCCGGTGCAGCGCCACGCGCAGGTTGGTCAGCGCCAGGGCGTCGTCCAGCTCGGGCCAGAACAGGCTCGCCAGCGCCTCGCGGCGGTGCGGCCGCGACCGGCGCGAGGCGGTCTCGCGCGCCTCCAGCGCCAGGTACACGAGCAGCGCCCGGACCTTGTCGGTCGGGAAGGTATCTGCCAGCCTGCCCTGGACCGTCACTTCGAACGTGCCGAGGCAGCGCAGCAGGACGGGCGCTGTAGGGCTGATGCTGGTCATAGAGCATGCGTGTCGCTGGGAATGCCTCGGATTATAGCGCATCGCAGCGGCACTGTGAAGCAGATCGCACCGCCTGTTACGAGTTTGACACGATCGTCGGCTAGGGTAGGCGGCACCGCTCCCGATTTCGAGAACAGCAGCAACCCGATCGAGGCGTCTCCTGTGGTGGGCGCGGCAAGCGAGGCATGTGGAGGAAACCGTGAGAAAGAGCCTAAGTGGACGAGCAAGCGGTACGACGATGTATCGGCGTGCGCGGCGGAGAGAGCTCTCCCACGTTCGTTTGGCCGGCTGGTTGTGGCTTCCACTGCTGGTGGCGCTGCTCTTCGGAGGCGTGCAGGCCCCTCCGGCGGCGCTGGCGCAGTCGGCTCCGCCCGTGGGGGCCGGCGCCCCCGCGACGTACACGCAGCAGGGGCAGTGCTTCGCCTACACGGTGCCGGACAACGTCTACGTGGTGCGCGTGGCGCTGATCGGCGGGAAAGGCTCATCGGGCACTGAAAACCGCCTGGGCACCACCAGCGGCGGCGCGGGCGGGCGCGGCGCGCGGCTGCTCGGCGGCATCCCCGTGCAGCCCGGCCAGGTGCTCGGCGTGATGGTGGCTGAGAATGGCTACGACACGACCACCCCCGCGGGGCAGCATCCCTTCGGCCACAACAGCACCGGTGGCGGGAACGGCGGCACCCCCACCGGCACGGAGTCATTCGGCGGCCAGGGCGGCGGCGCGTCGCGCGTCTGGCTGGCGACCTCGCCCAACGCCGCGGCGCTGTGCCAGGGCTACAACGACCCGAGCGTCATGTTCGCGGTAGCGGGCGGCGGCGGCGGCGGCGGCGGCGGCGGAACGATTGTGTCGGGCGGCAACGGCGGCGAGGCCGGCCACGACCTCGACGGCCAGTCCGCGGCCATGAACGGCCGCAGGGGCGGCGGGACGATCGAGATCATCACCGGCAATGGCGGCGGCGGCGCCACCATGAGCGCGGGCGGCGCCGGGGGCACCAGCAACAACACCCCGGGCGAGCCCGGCACGGCCTTCGTCGGCGGCAGAGGCGGCGCCCGCACCCTGCCCTCGAACACGAACTTCTTCGACGGCGGCGGCGGCGGCGGCGGCGGCTTCTTCGGCGGCGGCGGCGGCGGCGAGGGCGGCGGCGGATCGGGTGGCGGCGGCGGCGCCGGCTCCAGCGGAACGCGCAACCGAGCCCTCACCGAGTCGCTCGCGCCCACGTCCGATGCGCCGATGGTGGCGATCACCCCGATCTACCGGCCGCCGGACAGCCTGCGCCAGGTGTCGGCGGGCTACAACTTCTCGTGCTTCCTGGCGGCCGACAAGAGCGTGGCCTGCTGGGGCGACAACGGCGACGGGCGGGCCACGCCGCCGGCCGGGACCTTCCTGAGCATCAGCACGGGCATCGATTTCGCCTGCGGCCTCAAGACCGATCGCAGCATCGCGTGCTGGGGTGAGAACGGCAACGGCCAGGCGAACGCGCCGAGCGGCCAGTACCTCCAGGTGAGCGTCGGCGAGGACTTCGCCTGCGCCCTGACGGTCGAGTCCACCCTGCGCTGCTGGGGCGCGAGCGACCTGAGCGGCCCCGGTATCTACACATCGATCACCACCGGGCTGAACTACCTCTGCGCCATCGCGTATGACCAGCGCGTGGAGTGCTGGGGCAACACCACCACCGTGCCGAGCACGACCCCGACGACGGCGCGGTTCAACAGCATCTCGGGCGGCTACCTGGCGCCGTGCGGCATCCAGACCGACGGCACCGGCCTGTGCTGGGGCGGGGCGTACGCGCCGCCGGTGCCGGCAGGCACGTTCACCGCTGTGTCCTCGGGGCCGATGGGCGGCGACATGTGCTGGACCAGGGCCGACGGGACGATCACCTGCACTACGTCGCCCTTCTTCAGCGGGCCAGCGGGGACGCCGCCGGACGGCGCGTACAGCGCGGTGAGCACCGGCTTCGACCACGCCTGCGGCATCCTGGCCTCGGGTGACGTGGTGTGCTGGGGCGACAACACGACCGGCGAGGTGGTGCCGAAGGTCACCGGCGCCTGGCCTGACCCGACGCTGCCCGAGCCTCCCGCGGCGATCAGCGGCCAGCCGTACAGCTTCGCGCTCGGCATGACCCACATGTGGCCGGCCGGCACGCTCTCGATGATCGACGGCGTGCTGCCGCCGGGGATCACCCTCAGCCCGAGCGGCCTCCTCTGGGGCACGTCGACGGCGCCGGGCAGGTATCCGTTCACGCTCCAGGTCGCCAATGGCGTCGGGCCGACCGGGTATCTGTCGCCCATCCTGGAGGTGAGCGGGCCGCCCTACTTCACCAGCGCCAGCAGCGCCACATTCACGGTGGGCAGCTCCGGCAGCTTCACCATGGTGGGCTGGGGCCCACCGCGGCCCACGCTCAGCCTGTACGGCGCGCTGCCGCCCGGCGTGCGCTTCGAGGCGTTCCTCGGCGCAGGCAGCCTGAGCGGCACGCCCCAGGCTGGCAGCGGCGGGGTGTACCCGCTCGTCCTGGTGGGGCGCAACGGCGTGTCGCCCGATGCCGTCCAGAGCTTCACGCTGCACGTCAACGAGCCGCCGGCCTTCACCAGCGGCGACTCCGCGACGTTCGGGCTGAACGCCGGCAACACCTTCACCGTGGTGGCCAAGGGCTACCCGCGGCCCACGCTCAGCCTGAGCGGCGCGCTGCCCGACGGCGTCACGTTCGATGCGGCGACCGGCATCCTGAGCGGCACGCCCACCGGCGGCGGGGGAAGCTACCCGCTCACGTTCACCGCCAGCAACGGCGTCGGGGGCGGCGTGACGCAGGCCTTCACCCTGCACACAGCGGCGTGGGCGCCGGTTGCCCCGCTGCCCGACGAGCGCCTGAACCTGGCGGCGACCACCGGGCTGGACGGCACGATCTACGCGATCGCCGGCGGCAACCTGGGCATCACCCCGCAGAGCACCGTCTTCGCGCTCGCGCCCGGCGCCACGTCCTGGCGCTCGGTCGCCCCGCTCCCGCTCGCGTTCGGCCAGGGCCGGATGTACACGGCGGCGGCCACCGGGCTGGACGGCACGATCTACCTGATCGGCGGCGTCGACCGAGACTTGTTGGAGACACAGAGCAGCGTCTTCGCCTACACGCCCGCCACCGACAGCTGGGTGAGCGTGGCGAGCCTGCCCGCCCCGCGCGCCGGCATGGCCGTCGCCACCGGCGCCGACGGGACGATCTACGCGATCGGCGGCTGGTCCGGCCGGATCGGCATCGGCTCCACGTACCATAACACCGTCTTCGCCTACACGCCCGCCACCGACAGCTGGCGCAGCGTCGCCGACCTGCCCGACTTCCGCCGCGACCTGGCGGCCGCCGCCGGGCCGGACGGCACGATCTACGCGATCGGCGGGTCGAGCATCAGCACCGCGCCCCAGGACACCGTCTTCGCCTACACGCCCGCTACCGATAGCTGGGTGAGCGTGGCGAGCCTCCCCGTCGCTCGCACCAGGCTGGCGGCCACCACCGGGGCTGACGGGACGATCTACGCGATCGGTGGCGGCGACACCGCCTTCGCCCTGGCGCCTGGAGCGGCGAGCTGGACGCAGCTGCCGAATCTGCCGAGCCGCGCGGGCCTCGCCGCGACAACCGGCCCGGGCGGCGTGATCTACGCGATCGGCGGCCAGGACGACACCGGCAGGTCGCAGGCAACGGCGCTGGCGTACTTCCCGTCGGGCGCGCAGTCGAACCCGGCGCCCACCACGAGCGGCCTGAGCCCCGCGGCGGCGCAGGCCGGCCAGGGCGGCTTCGCGCTGACGGTCACGGGCGCGAACTTCCTCGCGGGCTCGACGGTGCGGGTGGAGGCGGCCGGCGCGAGCACGACCCTCACGCCATCGTCGGTTGCGGCGGACGGCACCTCGCTCACCGTGACCATCCCGGCCGCGCTCGTCGCGCAGCCCGACACCCTGCGCGTGACGGTGGTGAACGGCGGGCCGGGCGGCGGCATATCCAACCTCCAGCCGCTGTTCGTGACGCAGGCGAGCACCGCTGCTACCGGCGCCAGCGCCAGCACGAGCGGCACGGCCACCACCGGCGGCGCGGGGCCGAGCACCGCCGGCAGCGTCACCGTGAGCGCCACTGGCGGCAGCGGGACCGTGGCCGTCGCGATCTACGACGCCAACCCGGGCAGCACGCCGAGCTTCGCCGCCACCGGCGCCTACTTCGACGCCTACGTGGCGCCGGGGAGCACCTACACGAGCGTGCAGATCGTGAGCTGCGCCCTGGGCGGCGGCAGCCAGCTGTACTGGTACAGGCCGCCGGCGGGCTGGATGCTGGCCTCCAACCAGAGCTTCGATCCGACGACGGGCTGCGTCACCGTCACCGTCGACGCCGGCACCACCCCGAGCCTGAACGACCTGAGCGGCACGCCGTTCGGCGCCGCCAATGCGCCGGCGGTGGTGGCGCCGGTGAGCGTCCAGAGCGGCGTGAGCGGGCAGCAGCTGAGCTTCAGCGTCTCGGCCACGAACCCCGAGCCTGGCGACCAGGTGACGCTGGCAGCCACGGGCCTGCCGGACGGGCTGAGTATCGGTCCGACAACCTTCGACCAGGCGAGCGGCGCGTGGGTCGCCACGGTGTCCGGCCGGGTCACGGCGCCGGCCGGGACGTACACCGCCAGCATCACCGCCGACGACGGCTTCAGCACCTCGGCGTCACAGCTCGTATTGATCGAGCTCGAGCTTGAGACCAAGCCGTCCCTGGCTGGCAACCTCATCGTGCTGAGCGAGGACAGCGCCAGCTGCCACCTGCAGCTCAACAACGGCGCGAGCGTCAGCGCGAGCAGCGCGGTGGCGGTGAACGGGACGAACGGCAGCGCGCTGTGTCTCAACAGCGCCAGCATCGGCGCGCCGACGATCACGGTGCAGGGCGGGGTGCGGAATAACCGCAGCACAGTGCAGGGGACGCTGCAGACCAGCCAGCCTGCCGTCGCCGATCCGCTGGCCTCCCTGCCCGTGCCTACGGCGCCGGACGCCGCCTGCCCGGGCGCGGCCTGCCCCGACGGCACAACGATCAACGGCAGGGGCACCGGCCGGCTGCTGCCCGGCACGTACACCGCGGCGATCACCGGCAACAGCGGCACGACCCTGTGCGTGGCGCCGGGGGTGTACGTGATCAGGGCGAACTGGACGCTCAACAGCGCAGCGCTGCGCCCGTACGGCAGCGCGGGCTGCCCGGCGCTGCCGAGCGGCACGAGCGACCCGGGCGTGCTGCTCTACTTCGCGCAGGGGCGCATCGTGGTGAACGGCAGCAGCGATCTCTCGCAGCTGCAGGCGATGGCCAGCGGGCCGCACGCCGAGCTGCTGTACTGGCAGGTGGGCAGCGAGACCGTGGCGCTCAACGGGAGCGCGAGCGTCGCGGGCGGTGGCTGGTACCAGCCGCGGGCTGCGCTGACCCTCAACGGCAGCACGCGCATCCGGGCGCCCTTTGTGGTGGCCGCCACCATCACCGTCAACGGCGGGACGTCGATCGAGGTGACCGCCCCCTGATCGTCGATACGCGCGGGGTGCGGGGCAGACCAGCCCTGCACCCCGCGCCTCGATCGCTCCGCGCCCCTCGGGCGCGAGATCGGCGTATGTTCGAAGCGAGTTCCGGCCCTATTGTCATCTCGATCGCGCGGTGCGGCGCGGCTGAGCTTGACCGTTGGGCCACACCCCTCCCGCGCCCTCGTCATCCCCTGAGCTGTTGCGTTCTTGCGATCATTTTGCCACGCTTTCGGGTACGCTGCATTCGAGCTCTCCTCGTTAGCATGGATCAGTGTGACTGAAGCTGAGACACGCTGGAGGCTCGAATGGACAGATGGGCGCAACGTGGACGATATGCGCTCCTCGTCGTCCTGACGTTCTCGGCGCTCACCTACCTCGCTGAGCGCGCGATCTATCACACCGTCATCGGTTTCGGCAGCGGCCTGACGAGTCTCATCACGCTGTTCGTCCTGCTGGGGATGGGCATCCTGCTCTGGCGCGGCTACGGCTGGCTGCGTTGGCCGCTTGGCGCCTATCTGCTCCTCAACGGCATGGGAACACCGCGTGGCATGGAGGAGGTGTTCGGCCCAACGCTCACGCCTCTGCTCAGTCTGAGCCTGCTGGTTGCCCATAGTGGCGCGGCGCTCGCGCTCTGGTTCACACCGGGGATACGCGCCTTCCTGCGCTCGCAGCGGGCACGGCGGAAAGCGCCCCAGAGCACCACGCTGTCCCCGTCGAGCTAGGCCGCAGCACCACGCGATCTGCTCACGCTCCATCGGCGGTTCAACACGGCGCTGGAGCCGACCGGCCGGGTCGGGCCGGTCTGGCATCCAGAAGCAAGAGAAAGGCTTGGCGAGATCCAGTGCCGCTCCCTCCGACCAGTGGCTGGTACAGGCTGTGAAGCCGCTTTCGCCACAGGCAGCGCCTGATAGACGTCCCAAATCCTGGAACCCTCGTGCTCCGAGCAACTCAAGCCATCCGTCGGCCGTCACGCATGCTTGAAATGCAAGGACCACACCGTGACCACGACTTCGCTGCACCACCTGTCACCCACCCTCGTCCGTCTGCCGGTCCTGCTCCTCTTCGCGCTGGCCCTGGTGTCGGCCACAGTGCCTATCCCCGCACCGGGGGCGGCTGGCGCGCTGCCCGTTCCCATACCGGAAGCACCTGGAGCCGCGCCGCTCAGCATCCCTGATCTGCCGGTCCAGCCTGCTGAAGCACTCGCCTTTGTCCCGAACCGGGGACAGACCGACCCGCGCGTCCGCTTCCAGACCCACGCCGCGGGTGCCGAGGTCTTCTTCACCCCCGCCGAGGTCGTGCTCGCCCTGTCCGGCAACGGTGTTGACACTTCTGTCGTGCGGGTGCGCTTCGACGGCGCCAACCCCAGCCCTGAGCTCGCGCCCGGCGCGC
>CALJIC010000222.1 GCA_937974195.1 uncultured Roseiflexaceae bacterium
GGCCTTCAGCGCGGCCAGCACGACCTGTCCCGGGTCGCCAAGGGCGCGCAATAGCTCCACCAGGCGCGTCGCCCGACGTGTCGGGTCGGCGCTGTTCGCCATTCCCCGCGCGATTGATTCGAGGCCGACGTCGTTCTCGACGAGAGGGCGCAGGATCTGGTCGCGCGCGGCCTGGTTGGCGTCGAACAGGCCCGCGACGATCGCGCTCTGGCCATCAGGGTCTGCGATCAGGGCGTCTGCGGCCTTGCGGCGGGCGGTGGCGTCGGCGACCTGCTCCGCGATCACGATCTTGCGGGCCTCGGTGTTGCGCAGCATGATGCGAGCGAACTCTTTGCCGCGGGTCTGGTTAGCCGCCAGCATGCCGACCATAGCCTGCTTGCCGACTTCGGATGCGAGCAGCCGGTCGACAGTATCGATGTCGCCAGTATGCGAGCGGGTGGCCTCGGCCACGGCGCTGCTGCTGATGAGGCTGATAACACTCGCCAACCCGGCGTTCTGGGCCGCCTGGGTCACCTGCGCCTCGGGGCTCTTCAGCGTTTCTTCGAGCATGCCCTCAACGATCAGGTCGCCGTGCACTGTGACGGTGCAGTCGTCGGCGATCGTCAGGCAGGGGGCGAAGGTGTTGGTATCAACCGACCAGGCGCCGATGACGACCCGGTTCAGCCCCTTGCCGCCGCCCTGCATCTCGATCCGCAGCTCCTCGCTCGCCTCCTTGGCGGCATCCCCCGACGGAGCGGGGGGGCCTTGTGCGGGGCCGGTCTCGACGTGGCGGTAGATCTGCCAGGGGCGGGCCTGGCGGGCGCGGGCGGGTCCAACCTCGAACGCGATGGCGCCGCCGTCCATGGTGAGATCGCCGTGGATCGTGGCGTCACCCCGCAGCTCGATCTTGCCGTCCGCCTCGATCGCAAGGGCCGGGGCGACCGGCAGCGCGGGGCTCGCCGGGTCCTGCATGAACACCGCGAAGCGGCGCGGGTTGTCGGGCTGCTCGGCGCCGACCTGCACGCGGGCGCGGCCCGAAGGCGCCACGATCGCCTCGCCCACCAGGCCGGCGTACGGCCGCGCGCTCGGGACGACACTGTAGGCCCACGGCTTCTCCGGGCTCTCGCGCGTGCGGCGAAGGCGGCCCAGTGCGACCGGCCACTCGCTACTCTCGGCGGGCGGGGTGCGGCCCGGCTCGAAGGGGATGTCGCCGGACGGCACGCCGCGGGGCGCCCGCACATCGGCGAAGCTCGGATCGTGCGCATCCAGGCGCAGCTCCGGCAGCTCCCTGATACGGTCGGCGGAGCGGTCGGCAGTGTCGCAGCCCCTGACCGGAGGAGGGGCCGCGCCCACGGCGCTCTGTGCGTACACTAAGGCCACGTCCAGCTCGTCGCTGTCGCGGGCGTCAAAGAGGCCGGTGTCCACGTCGCGCCGCTCGGGGAGGGCTAGCTCACGGCCGTAGCCGTCCACGGCCATGCCGGGCCGTATGAATGGCCGCCCCTCCGCGTCGACCTCGAGCTCCAGCCCGAAGACGATGCCCCAGCTGTGGTGGGCGATGTTGTGGCGGCGCCCGAGCGCCAGGTGGTACGCCTGTTCGTCGCGGAAGTCTTGTGTGCGCAGAAACTGCCGCTCGTAGTAGCGAACTCGCACGTCCGGCACGCTTGTCATACCTGTCCTGCCTTTTTCAACGCTGGCGCCCGCTTGCCGCTAGCGTACTACGGCCTCGCCAGCCTGGTAGACCAGCCTGAAGTCGGCCCTGAAGCCGTAGACGGTGATGACCGCCCGGGCGTGGCCCGTGTCGGGTATCGTCAGCGTGAGTGGCGCCTTGCCTTTCGCCGCCAGGTCCTGCAGCCTGTGCTGCTCGTTGAGGCGCACCGGCGTATTGCCCACGTAAAGGATCTCGTAGAGGTTAATGTTCGTGATTTTCTGGTCGGAGCGATTCTCGATGGTGATGGTGTAGCTGGCCGCGTCGACCGGGGCGATCGTGAGCTGCAGACTGGTCGTGTCGAAGCCGAGGGCCAAGCCGCTGGCGAGCTGCTGGAACAAAGTCTCACCAAAGCGGGGGTCGTTTGGATTGAGGTCGATAGGACTCTCCCGCAGTTGCCCCTGCACAACCAGCTTGCCGGCGACGGTCACGCGACCGCAGGTCACGCTCAGGCAAGACCGAAAGCGGACGGCCGCTCTATCGAAGACTCCAACCGCCAGGCGGTAACGGGCCGAGTCTCCCTGCTTGCCGGCTCCGCCGATCTCGGCGCATAGCTCGTAGGAGGTGACGCCGTCCACCGTGCGGCCGGTGCGGTACAGCCGCCAGGGCGCAGCCGCCGGCGGCGGGGCAGACAGTGGGCGGAAGCTGGCACCCCGGATGTGCAGGTCGCCGGGCAGGCCAGCGTCGAACTGGCCGATCAGCTTGTTCAGAGCGGCGACGATGGCGTTGAGCAGCGACTTGGTTATCGGGTTGCCCTCCTCGTAGGCCGCAAGCTCTTTCTTCGCTGGGGGAGCGAGCTTTTGATAGAGCCACCTGTAGAACGGTTCGTCCCCTATGGGCTGTGTCTTGCCGCGGATCAGCCCGTCGGCCAGGCCCGACGGATCCTTCAGATCCCCGGCGCTGAACGGCCAGGTGCGCCCGGCGATGAAGAGATAGTCGACCAGGGGCGCGAGAATGAGGGCCCGGTTGAGATTTCTGACGAGGGCGGGGCACAGCTGCGCGGGCTCAGGGTCGCCGCCCACGTAGGCGTCGAGTTTATCCCGCGCACTGGTGGAGAGCTGGCGGCGCAGATAGTGCCAGAGCGGCGTCTCGGGGTGGGCGAGGCGCCCGGCCAGGCGCTCCAGGTCGTTCAGATCGCCGGCCTTGAACGGCCATTGGCTGCGGAGGCGGAACAGCTCGCCGGTGAAGGTGTCGAGCTGCGCGCGCTCGCGGCGGATCGTCGTTTGGCCGTGAAGCGTCAGATCGCCGGAGCGGCTGAGGGCGAGACGCTCCGCCCAGGCACCCTGGTGATCAGGCAGCTCCACGGCGAAGCGCCTGCTGTCGCCGAGCCGCTCGGCGCCCACCTGCACGCGGGCGCGGGGCGCGGGGGGGGGGACTTGCTCGGTAGCTGTGCTTGCGGCGGACTGCGCAGCGCCGGTTGCGGGCGCGGCGGGCTGGGTGGAGGGAGCGGCCTCGGCCTCAGGCGGGGGCGTCAGCTCGCGCAGCGGCGCCCCGACCGCCTCGCCGACCAGGGTGGCGTACGGCCGGGTCGTGTGCAGTACTCTGCCAGAAAGAGTGCTGTCCGGGCCGGGCTGCACGCGCAGCACTCGCCCCAGGTAGACCGGCCAGGCGGACGCCTCATCCGGCGGGGCCGCGGCCAGCCTGGGGTCGAGCGGCCCCGGTGTCACGCCCGGTGGTTTGCGAGAATCGACCCGGCTGTTCAGGTCGGTGGGGTAGAGGCGCAGGCGCGCCTGCTCGCGCCAGCGGTCGTGTCGCCCCTCGCCGCAGGAGTCGCCGTGGGGCGGCGCGAGCGGCGTCCGGGCATACGCCAGCCAGAGGTCCACCGCCGCCGGGGGCGAGGCGAAATGCCTGAAGAGATCGTCCCAGCTTAAGGGCACGGCCGCGGGCACGATTAGCTCGCGGCCGTAGCCGTCGATCGCCAGCCCGGGGTGCAGCAGGAGGCCCTCGGGCGTCGTCTCCAGCCGCAGGCCGCGCACGATGCCCCAGCCGTGCATGGCGAGGGCGTGGCGCCGGCGCGCGCCGAGCCGGTACGCCTGCTCGTCGGTCAGGTCGTCGGCGCGCAGCGGCTGACCCTCGCGGTAGCGCACCCGTAGCGCGGTCATATGCCTTCACCATCGAACAAATTCGACTCCCACTGCTGGGGCTCCGCGTCTTTTGCAAGCGGTGTTGCCTCAGGCGCCTTCTGTTCGCCGGGCGCGGCTGGCACGTCGGCGGCGGACACCACTGAGATTGTCTGCGCACCGGGCGCTGGCGTGGCGGGCGTGGGCGGGGTCGCTGCGTCGTGTACTCGTGTGTCGGCCGAGCGGTACGCCGGCCGGATCGCCACCACCCGGCTCCCGTACAGGCCAGCGTCGATACTGTTGAGCACAACCTCCTCTGCGTGGGCGTCAATCAGCGGCGGGATGATGAATTCTCGCAGCTCGGCGATGCTTCGCGGCGGCTCGATGGTCTCGCTCATTGCCCGCATCCCGAGCACGCGTAGCGCGCGGGTCGCGTCGTCAGGTGGTATCCAGAGGAGGTGCGCAAGATTGCGCTTCCCATCTGGCGCCAGCAGCGGGTCCATCCCGAGCGGACGGCGGTGGGGCGGCGAGGGGTCGATCGCCAGCACCCTGCACCTGCCACCGTCGGCGCTTTGCAGCCAGACCCGCGCGAGAGGTACCCCGTCGGCGGCGTTGCAGCTCGGGCACTTGGCGGCGATGAAGCGACCCAGGCAGTCCAGCAAGACGTAGAGCAGCGCGTGTGCTAGCTCATCTTCCTTGTCGCCCGACATCTGGCGCACCCACTCCTCGACAAAGCCGAACTGGGCGAGCGGGTGCCTGGCGAGCCAGTCGAGCAGGCGCTGCCCGCGGCTGCCGCCGGTCACCAGCAGCTTCTCGAGCGGCTCGAGGCACGCCTTGAAGTCCTCCTTCCACTCGTGCAGGCGCTTCTCGGCAACCTGCGCCGAGTCACCGGCGGGCCGGGCGCTCAGCCGGTGCCACTCGCGCACGCGGCCGGGCCGGCACTCGATTCTTGGCCTGCAGCCGCCGCCGTACGCCCGGCGCTGCTCCGCCTCGCGCTCGTCGTAGTGGATCAGCAGGTCGACGACGCTGACCTTCTCGTACGTTTTCCCGGCCAGCGTGATCGTCTCGATGGTGGGCTCAAGCTCTTGCCGCCGCGTCGTACGGCGCTGCTCCTTGGCAACGGGTCCCAGGTCGATCTCCGCGCAAGGCTCTGCGCCCTTCCCGCACCGGGGGGCGAGGTCGTATGGCTCGCTGTCGGCGCAGAGCACAATATCGTTGCCGCAGCAGTCGATGGCGTAGCCGGGCCCGACAATCAGGCGCCCCGGCTGCTTGGGGTCGGCACGCACCGCCAGCCCGCAGACCACGCCCCAGCCGTGGCGGTGGCGGGCCAGCCGCTGCTTGTCGCGGCTCCAGGTGACCAGGGCCGTCAGGTCGGTGTCGTTGAGCAGCTGCCCGGCGAAGAAGTTGGGCCGCTCAAGGCACGCCAGCCGGCAGCACTCGTCGGTCGGCGGCGCGCAACCGCAGTTGCAGCCCGTGGCACAAGGCGCTTTGTACTGCGCGGGTCGTGTCGTTGTCATCGCTGTGCCTCCGGTTCCGCCCAGGGCGACGGCTCGAGCTGACGCCGCTGCTGATCGAGCTTGCGCCGCTCCTCCTCGAGCCATTTGCGCTCTTCATCAAGCTTGCGCTGCTGATTTTCGTTCTCTTCGGCCTGCTCCTCGTCGGCGCTCATCACATAGAACCAGCTCTCGAAGGTGCCGCCCGGCACGCCGTTGCCGCTGGGCAGGCGGCCGCGAAGATGGTCGCCGTCCACAGGAATCTCGCGGCAGTCGAGGATGAAGTCGCACTTCAGCTGCACGCTGATCGTGCTGCCCTTCAAGGTCGCCGACCCGCCGAGCAGCTTGTCGTCGATCGGGAAGACGGCGATGCAGCCTTTCTCGAGCCGCGGCGGGCGCGTATCGTCGTACAGCAGCGTCGGCGATAGCTCGCCGTCCCTGGTCCTTGTGTCGTAGCGCTGCACCACGAAGGTGCTGCGGCTGATGCCGACCCCAGCGCCCGGGTCATCTAGCAGCTTGCGGTCGAAGTAGACGCGCAGCTCATGCTTCATCCTGTCACTCAGCTGAGCGAGGCGTATCTTCTCGCCGTGGCGCCAGTTGAGGCGCACGATGTGGGTTAGCTGAGCGGGCGCGTTGATGTACTGTCGCCCCCGCCGGTCGATCTGCCCCTCGCCGATCACGTAAGTGCCGTTTTTCTCGCCCCAGGCCGGGGCGACGAGGGCCAGCGGCACGCGGCCCCCGCAGCGGCAGTTCGGGCGCAGGCAGGCGGCCTCCACCGTCGCGTCCACCGTGGTGCAGTCGTCGCACGCATAGTCCTTGTCGTCGGGCTCGGCGGGCTGCGCGACGGGCCAGCAGGAAGCGTCGCCCGGCTCGAACCGGCGCACGCAGAGCTGCGCCGTCTCGCGCACGCGGCTCGGCTCCATGCGCTGGGCGGGGTGGCATTGTTCTTCGGCATAGATCGCGGGCACGATCTCGGCGGGCGTCTCGCGGTAGGTGAGGAACACCAGAAAGCGAGCGGGCTCGGCCTCCTTCTCGCCTTCCGCCTGCTTTTTCGGCTGCTCCGGCTGCGCCGGTGGCTCCCAGACCTTGACCGCCCTTGGCGCATCGAAGACCAGCTCGCGGCCATAGCAGTCGATCGCGATGCCCGGTGCCACGACCACCCATCTGTCCTGGCATGACGTCTGCGGGTGGGGCGTTACCTCGAGGCCGCAGACGATGCCCTGGCCGTGCATCAGGCGGTTGTGGAGCCGGTGGCGCTGGAGGAAGTAGGCCTGCTCGTCGCGGAAGTCGCGGGCGGTAAGGAACTTGCCGGTGAAGTAGTGGTTGCGCTCGACGGGGATGGCCTCGGTGGCCTCATCGCACCACGCCTCGACGTGCCGCTGCTCCGCGCCGGCGGGCGCGCCCTCGTGGCGGCAGGGCCTGGATGGGGAGTGGTCGGGCATTGCGTATCTCCTTCGCCTAATGCAGGCAGGTATCGCGGTCCACCCGGGTCCCCGGCGGGCGGGCGGCGCTTGCGGGCAGCATGCTCCCGTCGCCCAGTCGACCCTGGGGCGTGGGGTTCGGCGCGGCGCCTTCGGCAGGGGCGGCGGTGAGCCGCGCGGTCGTATAGCTGCCGATCAGGGTGTCGAGGCCCAGCAGCGACTGGACGCCGACCCGCAGGCGGGGCTCCACAAAGCAGAGCTCGTAGCAGGTGCCGGCGGGCTTCTCGCCGTCAATGGCCCGGCGCAGCATGGCCTCGGCGTCGGCATCGCGCACCCAGGCTGCCGGCAGGTAAACGCGGAAGCGGTGGGCATGGATGCGGAACAGGTCGTCCTCGGGCTCGCCGACCGACACCAGACGGGCCTCGCCCTCGCGTGCGAAGCGGTCGCTCTGCAGCCTGCCCACCTCGGCGGGACCCCAGAGCGGCGCGGCACCTAGCGGCTGGCCAGCGCCCCCGAGCATCGCCCGTTGGCGCTCGCGGAAGCCCTCAATGATCTGCGGGAAGTTACATGGCTGCTCCGGCGCGAGGCCGGCCAGCTTCCGCAGGTAGATGCGTAGGTGCGCCTTGAGCCCCTCAAGCGTCCCACGCTGCGTCCTGAGCCGTGGCGCCTCGATCAGCAGCTGGCGCCGCTCCTCGTCGTCCCAGGTCTCCTCCAGCGGCAGGGCCAGCCAGCGGGCCAGCTCGGCTAACGGAGGCCCAGCCGGCACCGCGCGCGGATCGAACAGCCCGGGAGTGTCGTCGATCCAGCGCTCCAGTTCGTCCCACTCGGTCTGGCAGATCGCGAGCAGGCGCTCCAGGAACCAGCGCCCTTCCTCGTCGTAGGAGGCGAACACGGCCGGCAGGTGGTCCAGGTAGGAGTCGCGGGGGTAGTGGACGCGGACGGAGCGCACGGCGGGCGTCGTGAAGCCGTCGCCGCTCAGCTTCAGCCTGAGCCAGAGGTAACGGCCAGGCCGGCTCTGCACCAGGAACTCGGCCGGCTCGGGGGGCGCCGAACCGACGGCCTGGCCCGCTCCGGCGACCGTGTAGCCCGTTGCCCAGAAATGGTCGGGCAGCGCGTCGATCGCCACGCCGGCCGGATCGTCGGCGCTGTAGGTGCTCACGGTCACGCGGGCGCCGGGCGGCAGCGCCGCGAGCTCCAGCTCGATGCGGTGCCACTGGCAGCGGTGGCGGCGGCTGTCGAGGGCCTGGCTGAACCAGACGCCCTCGGTGCGGTAGAGCCGCCGGCCGGAGGGCTCGTCGGCGGCGGCCTGCGCCGGCGCGCCCGTACGCTCGAAGAGCAGCCCGCCCGCCGTCGGTCTGAGGCACTCCGCCAGTGGCCGCTCGATAGCCCCATGGGCTCAGCGCGACGCTCGCACGGGCGCGTGAGGCTCGCCGGCAGGCAGAAGCGCTCGCGGTGATCGAGCCGGATGGGCGGCGGGGCGAAGCGCTCCCGCAGGCCGCCCACCTCGTCGGTCGCGCTGAGGAAGCGCCCTTCGCCGTCGAAGATCTCAAGCTGCTGGAGCTCGACGTTCCAAAGGTAGATGTGGCCGTCGCGGTCGACGGCGATGCGGCTCCAGCGGCCTGCTGACGCCGGGCAGCTAGTGGCGCAGTCGATTACGAGCCGGAGACCGTCGCGCCGCGGGTTGTGGCGGTACACCCGCCCGAAGCGGCGGTCGAGGATGTAGGCCGCGCCAGCCTGCGCCGCAACGTCCACTGGCACCCAGGCGCCGCGCCAGATGTGCAGCAGCGCCAGGCTGCCCAGCTCGAACACCTGCACGCGCATGTTGCCGGCGTCGGCGACGTACAGACTTTCCCCGACGATGGCGATGCCGGTGGGGCATCGGAAGCGCCGCACCGCTCGCCCTGGGCCGCCGACCGTCGGGAGGGGCGCGAAGGTGCCGGTCGACGGGTCGAAGCGCTTCACCGTCAGCGTCGTCTCGTCCAGCAGGTGGAGCGTGGCGCGCTCGTCAAGCGCCATGCCGCGAGGCATGGCCAAGCCGCCAAAGCTGCCGTCCCGCCAGCGCGGCGAGAGCGGGCCGTGGGGGTCGGCCGCGAGCCGGATGCCGCTCGCCGGCCCGACACTGACCTGCTGGTTGGCGCCGGTCGGCCAGGCGGGCCGGCCGTCGAGCAGAAGAGTAGTTGGTTCTCTTGCCTGCATGGTCGTTCTCGATCGCGTCATCGGTCCACGGCGGGCTCAACTCGAATCTGGTGGTCGCGGCCGTAGACGAGGGCGTCGGACGTCAGGATCACCGGCTCTGTCAGCTTGTCGTGGGGCTTGCCATCCACCCGGAGCGTGAGCGCCGACACCGCAACCACGTCGGGGACGCTCAAGATCACGCTGTAGAGGCGGGTCGGCTGAAGTTCCTGGCCGAACGGCCAGCCGCGCCTGCTGGCCGCGCCCCGCGCCTGCTGGCCTGTGGCGCCGTCGCCGTCCGTCGAGGCGGGCGCGTCGCTGAGCTGGCCGAGCGGGTCGAGAAAGGCGTTCAGACTGGCCTGCACCTCCTCGCTCACACGCTTGAAGGAGACATTGCGGTGGGCGGTGATGGTGGCCTCGATGCTCACGGTGACGTAGCGCGGCCCGCCGACGTAGAGCTCGGTGGTGAGCGTGCGTCGCCGGTCGAGGTAGGCGCAGGTCGTCGCGATCAGGTCGGGCGACGGCACCGGCGGCATGGCAAGGCTGGCGGGGACGATCAGCACGGTCACGGCGCCCGGCACGGTCACGCCGGGGTAGTCGGGGTGCATGCCGGCGATGGCCCTGGCCCGGGCGACGCCGCCGGCCTCGACGGCCAGGGCCTCGTAATCCTCGACGGTGACGGCGCGGCCGAGGCAGCGCAACCGGCCCGGGGCCTCCTCCAGCAGATCCTCGAGCGCCTGCTCATCGCGCCCACCCTCGGCGGGGCGGGCGTTGGTGATGGCGCTGATGCCGGCCAGGTTGCCGGCCGGCGCATTGATCTCGCCGGCGCCGACGTTGCCGACCGTGCCGCCGCCGTAGCGGTAGCGCGTCGCCAGCAGCGCAGCGCCCGCGACCGGGATCTCGCCCCGTCGCCCATTGCCGAAGTGGAGCACGCCTGAGTTATGGTTCAGCACGAAATGCTTGTCGCGCGGCCCCGAGCCCAGAAAATCGTCCACCGGCGTCCAGATCTCGGGTTCCTGGCCAGGGAGCTCGACTGAGAGCACGAGCGAGCCGGGCTCCACCGGCGTGTGCCGCAACTTAAACTGCTGGTCGGGCCGGCCAACGCCGATGCCCGCCTGCTCGTCGGCAAGGCCGGCGCTGATGCCAATCTGCTCGTCGCGTACCGTGGTGAGGTTGCGCGCTCGCACGGTGTTGGGGCGGATGAAGTCGATCTGCGGCGTCTGTCCGGGGGGGTAGCTGCCCTGCTCCAGGCGGCAGCGCAGCCAGTGACGGGGCTCGACCTGCCGTCCCTCCCGTGTGGAGGCGCTCTTCATGGGCCCTTCCACCATGATGTAGCCCTCGCGGGTGAAGGCGACGCTTTCGTCGTCGATCGTGCTCAGCCGACGCCAGCGTGGCGGGACGAGCGGGTCGTCAGCGTGGCGATACTCCCACACAAGCCTCACCGGCGGCTGGGGGCGCGGCAGGTCGCCGCTGCAAAGTTGCGGCCGGCCTGCCTCGGTCGCCAACGGGCGGAACACGCGGAAGCGCATCTGGGGCGGGAAGGGCTGTTGCGTCGGCACCTGGCCGGGGTCGAAGCCAAGATACAGCGCACTGTTAGGCTGGGGCGTCCAGCCGAAGGGGTAGAACGCGTCGCCGCCTGGCTCGTTCGCTGCGGTGAGCACCTGGAACGCGGCGCCGTCGAAGACCTGTACATCGGTCAGCGGCAGGCGGATCAGGTCGAGGTCGTCGTCGGTCTCGAAGATTAGCGGCTCGCCCGTGGGCGACTGGGCCGAAACCTGGGCGCCGGCACGGAGCGTCGGCGACGAGCCGGTCTGCCCGGGATCGGACTCGAAGGTGAGGTGGGCGACCGCGGGCTGGGCCGGCTCTAGCTCCAGATTCAGTAGCTGCAAGAACTTGATGTAGCTGCGCCGCGGCACCTTGTTGATGTGGTGGATGAGCAGGTCGGTGAGCCAGGCGAACAGCTGTAGCAGCGTCATGCCCGGGTCGCTATCGTTGACATCCGTCCACTCGGGGGCGTAGCGCGGGATACGCAGGCGCAGCCGCCGCACGATCTCCTCATACGTCAGGTCGTCGAGTTCGGGCGCTGTGAGTGGCACGGCGGTCCTCCTTCGGCGGGGTGGGCGGCGCTAACGCGACCCGACGCCCTCCCTGAGATAGAAGGGATAGACGAGGTTGTAGAAGGCGTTGTTCGCCCGCAGGCGGTAGTCGATGCGGATCAGCAGGTAGTTGCGGGCGTCGGCGAGGGTGTCGATGCGCACGTTCTCGCCAGTGATCCGCGGATCCCAGGGCGGGGTCTCCACGCGCACGTCGATCACGTCGATCCGTGGCTCCCAGCGCGTGAGCGCCTGGCGGACTTTCTCCTGCACCAGCCCGCGCAGCGCGGCGGTGTTGGGCTGAAAAACCAGGTCGTGCACGCCGCAGCCGAACTCGGGCAGCATCTGGCGTTCACCCGGCGCGGTGCTCAGCACCAGCAGGATGCTCTGGCGGATCTTCTCCTCGCCCGAGATAAGGGCCAGGCCGCCGCTGAGGGTCGGCTTGACCGGGAACTGCCAGCCTTTGCCGAGAAACGATTGGGCCATCTCAGCCTCCAATCAGCACCGTGCCGACTGCGACCACCGTGCCGACCGGCAGGTCGGCCGGGTCGTTGCAGGTGAGGGCGGTGTCGCCGGCCCGGGCGGCCGGCTTGCCGTTGATCCGCACGCTCGCGCTGCCCCGGATGATTCGGCCCTGGTTGCGCGGCGGGTTGACGAAGCTGCCGCCGATCGGCAGATGGGGCGGCATGTTGGTGGCGGTGCTGCCGAGGGTAGCCGCCGGCCGCCCCTCGATCTTCACATCGGCGCTCAGGCCGCCGTCGAGCGTGCCGCTGAAGGGGTGCGGCACCGGCACCGGCGGGCTGGTCGCTGGCGGCTGGATCAGGTGAATGTCGATGGCGACGATCTTGTCGCCCTGCTTGGCCGCTGGCTGAGCCATAGCGCGCTCCTCGCTCAGTTGATGCTCACAACGCCGCCCTTGAGGGTGGCCGTCGCTCCGCCGTCGAGGGTTAGGCCGGCCCTGGCCTTCACCTCGACCGTCGAGCCCTCGATCGTGACCGAGCCGCTCGCCGCAATCTCCACCGTGGTGGCGTTCACCTTGACCTTGCCGGCGCCGGCGCTCACCTCAACATCGCCGCTGTCGCAGAAGATCTGGATCTTGTGGCTGGCGCTGTCGATGACCACTCTGCGGGCGCCATCCTTGTCGATCAGCTCGATCCGCTCCTTGCCGGCCGTATCGTCGAAGCGGACGACGTGCCCGCTGCGCGAGCGGATCTCGCGCAGGTTGTTTTTGGTCGGCTCGTCGCCCTTCAGCGGCGGCTTGTCGGCCTTGCTCCAGAGGGCGCCGAGCACGTAGGGCCGGCGCGGGTCGCCGTGCTCGAAGCCCATCAGCACCTCGTCGCCCTTCTCGGGGCGGAAGAAGATGCCCCGCCCGCCGCCGGCCATCGGGGTCACCAGCCGCGCCCAGTCGCTCATGCGGTTGTCGAGGTAGGGGTAGGTGACCCGCACGCGGCCCAGCCGCTCAGGGTCGTTCAGGTCGGCGACGATGCCGATCACGATGATACTGTCGCTTCCACGTGGCATAGCTGGCCTCAGATCTCCTCGCGGCGGCAGTCGAACTGGGTGGTGTAGCCGCCGTCACCGATGGTGTGGGTCGTCGCCGTAACAAAGTAGCGGCCGTTGAAGCGCTTGCGGCTGCTCGTGCGGCGGTCCATGCCGTCCACCACGATCACGCTGCCGGCCCGCAGGTCGGGCAGGCCGACGGTCGAGCCGCTGGCCGTGAGCAGCCCCTTGGCGATCCGCTCCAGGGTCTCGCGGGCGATCCTGGTCGCCTCCTGCCGCGTGGCGATCGGCTGGGTAGCGACGATCTCCTTGCGCTCCTTGAAGGAGTCCTCCAGCTGCTTCTGCCCGCCCTCCTCGCCGAGGCCGCGGGTGCGCAGATCTTTCCTGGTCGCCCGGCCGACGATCTCTTTCTTCTGCAGGGCATCCCAGCCGCGGACGATCACCTCGCCGACCTGGCTCGAGGTGTCGAGCGTGGGCTGGAACTCGATCAGCGAGCGGCCGTAGGTCAGCTGGTAGGTCACGCGCCTGACCCGGTCCGATGGGCCAAACTCGAGGACGCTCTCGCCGGGTCGGCCGTTCTGCCCGCTCTCCTTGACGCGGAGGTCGTAGCCGATCCGGCGCGCCCGCTCCATCAGGAACACAATGTCGTACTTGTTATCCTGGATCACATAGTCGTAGGTGTCTTCGTCGACGGGCGTGGTTTCAACCTTGGCCTGGGGCTGCAGCCGCTTCCCGATGCGCTGCGCGATCTCGCTGTCGGTCATCTTGGTGTAGACGTCACTCATCTGCGCTTTGCGAAAGCGGTGCATCAGGTTCAGGCCGCTCACCGAGAGCGTCGGCTGGCCGGCGGCCGGGAAGAGCGGCCGCAGCGCCGTGATCTCGCCGACGACCATGAGCCGGAGCGGCTCCTTGCCGCGATAGCCCATCCAGAGCTCCAGCTGCTTGCCCGGGTCGAACAGGTCGGAGTCGCTGTACTTGAAGTCGCGCTCTTTGGCGTCCCAGTTGTTGATCGTGATCTCGAAGCTGTCGATCTCCTCGACGTTGTCCTTGTAGCTGACCTGCACCACGTCGTGGACAACGTCCTTGCCCACGGGCTGGCCGCGGAGCCGGATCTCGAAAGCGGGGACGTAAAACTCCTGACCCAGGTAGATGGGGATCGCCTCAGCGGTGGTCATGGCTCGTCTGCCTCCAGCCTATGTGGAGCCGTCCAGGGGTGGGATGGTGAGGATGGTGCCGGGCTCCAGGCGGCGCGGGTTCGTGATCCGGTCGGCGTTCGCCTCGGCGATCAAGCGCCAGGCGGCCGGGTCGTGGTACTCCTCCGCGGCGATGCGGGCGAGGGTGTCGCCGAAGCGGACCACCCGCTGTCTGGTGTGGTCGGGCGACTGCAGGTTCAGCTCGGCGATCTGATCCTCCAGCGTCTTGTACTCGCGCAGGCTCACCGAGAGAGTGGCCCGCAGCGGGATGCCGAGCGGGTTGAAAAGAGTAAATTTCTGCTGCACGCTCTCGACGATCGCCTTGAAGCTCAGCCCAGCGCCCCAGACAAAGCGGATGCGGGGCGGGGCATGGGTCTTCGGCTGGATCTTGACCAGCTGGTAGAAGGAGTTGGTGCGCGTCCGCACGTCCACGGCGGCGTCGCCCATGCCGAAGTCGGTCGTGTCGAAGAAAAGGTCCAGGCTCAGCTTCTCGTTCTGGCCGCGCACAAACTGCAGGATGGGCGAATCGATGCCGTAGATCGCGATCTCGGCGATCTGCGCGCCTTTGCTCAGCGAGTATTCGCCCGGATTGAACTCGACCGGGATGAAGCGGGGCAGCCCGCGCGCCGGGTCGATCGCGTCCTCGTCGAGGATCTCGACAATGGCCTTGGTCAGCGGCATGGACTCACCTCACTCGCCGATCGGCGTGGGCGGGGCGGCGCGCTCGCGCAGCCTGGTGGCCTGATAGACCTTCTGGGCGGCCCGCTGCTGCTGCTCGAGGCGGCGCAGCACCAGCCGCGCCAGGCGCTCGAGCTGGGCCTCGCTGAGGGGCAACTCCCCGTCGACCACGGTCACGTCGCTGCTCAGGGTCTCGACATAGATCGGCATACGCTGCGCTCACCTCCGTCGCTCCAGGCCCTGGTGGCAAAGCTCCAGGGTCTCGACCGCGACGCTGCTCTGGCTGGCGTTCAGGTCGGGGCCGACCCACTTGAGCGGGAAGGCGCGCCGGAACTGCCACTCGATCACGATCTGCCCTCCGTCGGGGGCGCGTACGCGGATGGTGCCGTCGTGGCGGCGCACCTGGCCCTGGGTGAGGTCGTAGTACCACTCCCAGAGGACCCGGTCGACGATCCCGCGCTTGAGGGTGAGGTTGGCCTGGCGGGTGCGGGTGGGGAACTTGAGCAGGTGGCTGTTGTGCCCGCCCTCGGCGTAGTCCTGCACCTCGGTCTCGAGCTGGATGCCCGCGCACTCGCTGAAGCCGCCCACCGCGAGCCCGTCGATGCGGACCTCGAAGCGGAAGGCCATGAAGGGCTGGCTACGCTCGCCGGTTGCTGTCATCGCTCGCCTCGATCAGCTCAAGAACGGTCGTGCCGCCGTCGGTGCGGCCGATCCGCACGATCACATACTCGGCTGGCCAGGGCAGGCGCACGCCGATCAGACAGGTGACCCGCCCCGCCTCGCGCTCCTCGGGCGGATTGGTGGCCGCGTCGCAACGCACCGAGTAGGCCTCCTCCGCGGTCGCGCCGTCGAGCATGCCGTCGCGCCAGAGGCCATCAAGAAAGCCGCGGGCCACCCGGTCGACCTCGGCCCAGAGCGTCTCGCTGTTCGGCTCGAAGTTGACCCACTGGATCTGCTCGGCGATCGCCTCCTCGATCATCAGCAGCAGCCGGCGCACATTGACGTAGCGGGGCGCGCTGTGGTCCCCCGGGGCGGCCAGCGTTCGCGCCCCCGCGACCCGCACGCCGCGCGCCGGGTAGGGACGGATGACGTTCACACCGCCGTCGTTCAGATCGCCGTGGGCCGTGTCGTCGAGGGCGATGACGATATCGGGCACGCCCTCGAGCCGCTCGTTGGCGGGGGCCTTGTGGACGCCGATCAGGCGGTCATTGCGGGCGTAGACGCCGGCCACCTGCCCGCTCGGCGGCAGGGCGAGCAGGTCGCCCTCGCCCCGCAGCGGGTCGGGCACGAGCGGCCAGGGGTAGTAGAGTGCGGCGTAGCTGCTCGCGAACTCCTCACGCCAGGCCAACACCTGCGCCGGCGTCACGTCCTCGGGGTGCGGGTCGAGGATCGCCACGCGGTCCTTGAGCCGTTCGCAGTGGCCAACCAACGCCTGCTGCAAGCGCAGGGTCGTTTCGCGGTCCCACGCCGGCCGCAGCTCGGGCGGCTCGTCCGGGGCCCACGGCTCCTCAGGCGCATCCAGCCGGTCGCAGCGGGGCGAGCGCGGGGCGCGGCGAGGCGGCAGCGGACGCGGGGCGGCCATGATGTCGGGGATGGCGACAATGGCGACCTCATCGATCAGCTCGAGCGTCGCGAGGCCCCAGCGCACGTCGGGGGGCGCATCCTGCCCGCCGAGATGTTCGGGTCGCAGGGTTGAAAGGCCGTCGGCGCCGCCGGCGAGCACCATCGGCCGTCTGCCCAGCAGCAGCACGTCGGGCCCTGGGCGCTCGAAGCCGTCCACCGGAGCGACCCGCACCAGCCGCGAGCCAGCGGCGCGCTCGTTGAGCACCTTCACGGCGGCCCGCCGGTCGTCGCGGTCGAGCGAAAGGTTCGCCCACTTCTCGTAGGTGCCGTCCGGGAGGCTAAGGCTCAG
>CALJIC010000223.1 GCA_937974195.1 uncultured Roseiflexaceae bacterium
TCGCGTGTGCGGAGGATAAGCTTCCGTGGTGGGCTTGCAGCCCTCCACACCTCCCGGCTTCCGCGTGCAGCAGTCGAATATGCGATGGGCTTGCAGCCCTCCACACCCCCCGGCTCGCGAATGCAGCGGACGAAAAAGCGACGGGCAACAGCCCATCACACCTTCCTGGAAGGCGTGCGGGCGGCACGCCGCAAAAGAAGGGAGGCCCGGAGGGCCCGTGGGCCTTCCAGACCTCCCCGCAAGCTCGGCTCGCTCAAGTATCGCGCCCGGTCAGTGCCTGCGCGGCAGCAGGAACCGCAGCGCAGCCGGCAGGCGCTCGGCCCACGCCGCCTCGTTGTGCCTGGCGCCCTTCGCCTCGACGTACCTCAGCCGGCGCCCGGGCTGGTAGCCCTTCTCCACCAGCAGCGCACGCATCCGGCGCGTCGGGCCGATGGTCCGCTCGCTCTCGGCCAGCCCCGTGTCCAGGTAGATGCGCCCGCGCGGCGCGTCGGCCTCCTGCACGACCTTGAAGATCGCGCCGCCGGCGAACCAGAACGACGGGCTCATCGCGCCGACGAAGCCGAAGACATCCGGGCGGCGGAAGAAGGCGTACAGGCTGATCAGGCCGCCCATCGACGAGCCCATGATGCCGGTGTGCTCGCGGTCCGGCCGGGTGCGGAAGGCGCGGTCCACGTAAGGCTTCAGGGTGTCGGCGATGAAGCTCAGGTAGGCGTCGCCGTGCCCGCCGTTGCCCGCGCCGTCCTCGAACGGCCCGTACTCATCCAGCCGCCGCTCGGCCATGTTGGGGATGCCGACGATGATCGCCGGTCTCCCGGCGCGCCCTAGCCGCTCCATCGTCTCGTCCACGTGCCACTCGCCGGCGTAGCTCATGGCCTCGTCGAACAGGTTCTGGCCGTCGTGCATGTAGATCACCGGGTAGCGCGCGTCCCCCTCGTCATAGTCCGGCGGCAGATGCACGTAGATGTCGCGGCTGTTGCCGAGCTGCGGGCTCCAGAAGTCGGCCAGCGTGACGAGCGTGCCGACGACGGTGTGTCGCGTCCCCTGCAGAACGGACGGCGCGCGCCCTTCGACAATGAGCGGGACGGCGCGGTAGCGCGCGGCCCACTCGTCGCCGGGCTGGCACAGGAGCACGAGCGAGCGCCCCTGGAGCGGGTAGGCGCTGCCCGGCGCCAGCGCCGGCGGCCCCTCGCCGTCCGGCACCGGGGCATCGGGCCGGCTGGTGTCGACGAGCACCCGCCACCGCGGCCCGTCGGCGTCCCCCGGCAGCGTGAAGGGGATGGGCTCGTGGTAGGCGTTGAGCAGCAGCAGCAGCACGTCGTCCCGCTGGCGCCGGCCCTGGTCGTCCGGCTCATTCATCACCTGGCCGTTGAGCAGCATCCCCAGGCAGCGCACCAGCCCGTCGCTCCACTCCTCGTCGCTCATCTCGGCGCCGTCCGGCCGGTACCACTCGATGTCGGCGATGTTGCGGCCGTGGATGGCGCGGCCCTGGAAGAAGGAGCGGCGGTGCAGCACGGGGTGCGCCTTGCGGATCGCGATCAGGCGGCGGGTGAACTCGAGCAGCGAGCGCCGGTGGTCGTCCAGCGTCCAGTCGACCCAGGAGATCTCGTTGTCCTGGCAGTAGGCGTTGTTGTTGCCCCGCTGCGTGCGCGAGCGCTCGTCGCCCGCCAGCAGCATCGGCACGCCCTGCGAGAGGAACAGCGTGGCCAGGAGGTTGCGCTGCTGCCGCGCCCGCAGCGCGTTCACCTCCGGGTCGTCGGTCTCGCCCTCGACGCCGCAGTTCCACGAGTTGTTATGGCTCTCGCCGTCGTTGTTGCCCTCGCCGTTGGCCTCGTTGTGCTTCTCGTTGTAGCTCACCAGGTCGCGCAGCGTGAAGCCGTCGTGCGCGGTGATGAAGTTGATCGAGGCGTAGGGGCTGCGCCCGTTGTGCTGGTAGAGGTCGCTCGACCCGCTCAGGCGGTAGGCCAGCTCGGCCACCTGCGCCTCGTCGCCCCGCCAGAAGCGCCGGACCGTGTCGCGGTACCGGCCGTTCCACTCGGCCCACAGCACCGGGAAGTTGCCCACCTGGTAGCCGCCCGGCCCGACATCCCACGGCTCGGCGATCAGCTTGACCTGCGAGAGGACCGGGTCCTGGTGGATGGCGTCCAGGAACGAGGAGAGGCGGTCGCCCTCGTACAGGCCGCGCGCCAGCGTCGCCGCCAGGTCGAAGCGGAAGCCATCGACGTGCATCTCGGTGACCCAGTAGCGCAGGCTGTCCATCACCAGCTGGAGCACGCGCGGGTGGAGCAGGTTCAGGCTGTTGCCGGTGCCGGTGTAGTCCATGTAGTAGCGCGGCTGGTTCGGCACGAGCCGGTAGTAGGTGGGGTTGTCGATGCCCTTCATCGAGAGCATGGGGCCGAGGTGGTTGCCCTCGCAGGTGTGGTTGTAGACCACGTCGAGGATGACTTCGATCCCGGCGGCGTGGAGCGCCTTGACCATGCTCTTGAACTCGCGCACCTGCAGGCCGCCGCCCCTGGCGCTGCTGTAGGCCTCGTGCGGCGCGAAGTACGCCAGGGTGTTGTAGCCCCAGTAGTTGCGGAGCCCGCGGTCGATGAGGTGCCGGTCGTCCACGAAGGCGTGCACCGGCAGCAGCTCGACGGCGGTGATGCCCAGGCTCTTCAGGTACTCGATCACCGCCGGGTGGGCCAGGCCGGCGTAGGTGCCGCGCAGCTCCTCGGGCACCTCGGGGTGCAGCTTGGTGAAGCCCTTGACGTGCAGCTCGTAGATGACCGAGTCGTGGAGCGGGATGCGCGGCGGCGCGTCGTCGCCCCAGTCGAAGGCCGGGTCGATCACCACGCAGCGCGGCACGTACCGGGCGCTGTTGCGCTGGTCCGCGGTCTGGTCGCGCGCCGCCCCGATGCGGTAGGCGAAGACGGCGTCGTGCCAGCAGACGGTCCCCTGGAGCGCCTTGGCGTAGGGATCGATCAGCAGCTTGTTGGGGTTGTAGCGCAGGCCGGCTGCCGGCTGGTATGGCCCGTAGACCCGGTAGCCGTAGAGCTGCCCCGGGCGCACGCCGGGCAGGTAGGCGTGCCAGACCTGGTCGGTCTGGGTGGTGAGCGGCACGCGGATCGTCTCGCGCTTGGCGTCCGCGGATTCGAAGAGGCACAGGTCCACGCCGGTGGCGTGCTCGGCGTACAGGGCGAAGTTCACGCCCTCGCCGTCCCAGGTGGCGCCGAGGGGGTAGGGCTTACCGGGCCAGATCGTCGTCATGGATTCGCACTTCTCGATATAGAAACCTCAGATATCTTACCGCGATCTTTGCAAGTCGTGTGCCGTTTCGCGCTTTCGGCACAGCTCTTGCCCATCGTGCGTCGTAGGGGCGCGGGGCAGGGCTTCGCGGGGCGGCTCCGCCCGCCGCGGCCTTGGAGCGATTACAATCCGTGGCTGCGGCGCGCTGTGCGCCGCCCGCCACAGCGAACGCCCGGCGCAGCCGGCAGAAGAACGTTCTATGCATATGCGAGAGACTGACGCCTGGACCATGCCGATCGGCGCGCAGCCCGATGGGGCTGGCACCCGCTTCCGCGTCTGGGCGCCGCGCGCCCGGCGGGTCGAGGTGCTGCTGATGGGCCCCGGCGACCCGGTGGCCCACGAGCTCGCCCCCGAGCGGGACGGCTACTTCGCCGGGCACATCGGCGGGGTGCGGCCGGGGGCGCGCTACATGTACCGGCTGGACGGCGGGGACCCGCGGCCCGACCCGGCGTCGCGCTTCCAGCCGGAGGGGGTCCACGGCCCCTCCGAGGTCATCGACCCGGCGTTCGCCTGGAGCGACGCGGGCTGGAGCGGCCTGCCGCTCGAGGAGCTGGTCGTCTACGAGCTGCACGTCGGCGCGGCCACGCCGGCCGGCACCTTCGCGGCGCTGATCGACCGGCTGGACGACATCCGCGCCCTCGGCGCGACGGCGATCGAGCTGATGCCGGTGGCGGACTTCCCCGGCGGGCGCAACTGGGGCTACGACGGCGTGTCGCTCTTCGCGCCCGCGCGCGCCTACGGCCGCCCCGATGACCTGCGGCGGCTGGTGGACGCCGCCCACGCCCGCGGGCTGGCGGTGATCCTCGACGTGGTCTACAACCACCTCGGGCCGGACGGCAACTACCTGCGCGAGTTCAGCCCGGACTACTTCACCGACCGGCACAAGACGCCCTGGGGCGACGCGCTGAACTTCGATGGCCCGAGCAGCGGCCCGGTGCGGGCGTTCTTCGCGGCCAACGCCTGCTACTGGGCCCACGAGTACCACCTGGACGGCCTGCGGCTCGACGCGACCCACGCGATCCTGGACGACAGCCCGACCCACATTCTGGCCGAGATCGCCGCGCGGGTGAAGGGCTCGCTGCCCGACGGGCGCCGCTTCCTGCTCATCGCCGAGAACGAGAACAACGACCCGAACATCGTGCGGCCGCCCGCCGCCGGCTGGGGCCTGGACGCCGTGTGGGCCGACGACTTCCACCACCAGGTGCGCGTGGCGCTCACCGGCGAGCAGGAGGGCTACTACGAGGACTACAGCGGCAGCGCGGCCGACCTGGCGGCGACGCTGCGGCAGGGCTGGTTCTACACCGGCCAGCGGTCGCGGCACCTTGGGGTAGCGCGCGGCGCCCCGGCCGACGACCTGCCGCCCCCGGCCTTCGTCTACTGCATCCAGAACCACGACCAAGTCGGCAACCGGGCGCTCGGCGACCGGCTGAACCACGCCGTCGGGCTCGACGCGTACCGCGCGGCCTCGGCGCTGCTGCTGCTCAGCCCGCACACGCCGCTGCTCTGGATGGGCCAGGAGTGGGCCGCCACATCGCCCTTCCTGTACTTCACCGACCACAGCCCCGAGCTGGGGCGGCTGGTGACGGAAGGGCGGCGGGCCGAGTTCGCGCGCTTCTCGGCCTTCTCCAGACAGGAGGTGCCGGACCCGCAGGCCGAGGAGACGTTCCTGCGCTCGAAGCTGCGCTGGGAGGAGCGCGAGAGCGAGCCGCACGCCGGGGTGCTGCGGCTCTACCGCGATCTGCTCGCGCTGCGCCGGCGCCACCCGGCGCTCCAGGCGCGCGGGCGAGACGCCTTCCAGGCGCTGGCGATCGGCGACGCGGCGGTGGCGCTGCGCCGCCACGGGCCGCATCCGTCCGATGTGGCGCTGGCGCTGGTGAACCTGCGCGGCCGGCTCGAGCTGGACCTCGGCCGCCAGCCGGCCACCGCCCCGCCGGACGGGCGGCGGTGGTCGGTCGAGCTCAGCAGCGAGGACGAGCGCTACGGCGGGGCCGGCGGCGCGCGCCTCACGGGCGAGCTGGTCTCCTTCGCCGGGCCAGCCGCGCTGCTGCTCACAGCCGAGCCGGCCTGATGGGCTGGCGGCCTAGCTGTCGATCCGCTCCAGCAGCGCGACCGGCAGGTGCGCGCACACGTCCGCGAGCGCCAGCCCTGCGCTGCCCGGCGCGCCCTCGACCGTGAGCGTGACTCCGGTGAGCACGTCGCGGTAGCGCCGCCCGCGCTCGCCGTCGGGCAGCAGCAGCCGCGTCTCGCCCCACACCGCCCCGACCGGCGCCCGCTCCTCGCCGCCGGTGAGCCCGACCACGAGGCGCGGTGCGACCACCAGCGCCGCCGCGTCATCGAGCGTGCGGGCGAAGGCGATTAGATGCTCCTGCTGGTCGCCCTCCGCTGTAAGCGGCAGGTAGCCGCCGTGCGTGAAGAGGGGCTCGCGGCGGCGGCGCAGATCCAGCGCCTGCGCGATGATGAACAGCTTGAGGCGCCCGTCGGCGATGCTCTCGAGCAGCTCGCGCGCCAGGGCCGCGCGGCCGGATGCCCTGGACGCGCGCCGCTTCAGCTCGGCCAGCAGCTCCACGCGCCGCCCCCAGTCCACCGGGCGGCGGTTGTCCGGGTCCACCAGGCTCAGGTCCGACAGCTCCGTGCCCTGGTAGATGTCCGGCACGCCGGGGCTGGTGAGCTTCAGCAGCGTCTGGGCTAGCCCGTTGATCCGCCCGAAGAACGCCAGCCTGCGCGCCAGCGGCATCGCGTCCCGCACGAACGGGTTGGCCGGGTCGTCGTCGAGCAGCGCCTCGACGAACGCCTGCACGGCGGCGTCGTACTCCTCATTCGGGTTGATCCAGCTGGTGTGGACTTTGGCCTCCTTGGTGGCCTTCTGCATGTAGCCCACGATGCGCTCGCGGAAGGCCGGCAGCCACGACGTGTCCTGCTCCGCGCCGCCGGCCGCTTCGGGCCACGCCCCGAGGATCGTCTGGTAGAGCAGGTACTCGTCGTTGCGGTCGGGCGCGAGGGCGCCGTCCACCTCGCGCTTGTGGGGCGCGTTCAGCTCCTCCCAGCGCGCCAGCGCCGCCTCCCACTCCTTCGGGATCTCCGAGAGCACGTTGATGCGCGCCCGCGTGTCCTCGCCGCGCTTGGTGTCGTGGGTGGCCGTGGCGAGCATCGCGTGCGGCCAGCGCCTGGCGTTCTGGCGGTGGAACTCCGCCGGAGTCGTGCCGAAGTGCTCCGGCGCGCCGCCGACCTCGTTGAGCGAGACCAGCCGGTTGTAGATGTAGAAGGCCGTGTCCTCGACGCTCTTGGCCATGATCGGCCCGGTGATCTGCTGGAAGCGCATCACGAAGTTCACGACGTTCTCGCGGTCCTCGGGCCGGAACTCGCGCAGGTTGCGCAGCAGCAGCGTGTCCTCGATGAAGGCGAAGAGCGAGCGGGCCGTGCGCGGGTGGCGCCGGCGCGCCTCGCGCACCGCGGCGGTGATGTACTTCCGGTCGCGCTCCGAGACGTTGTCCGGGCCGGTGATGTAGGTGCGGTAGATCGACATGCCGGCGACGACGTCGGCCAGCGCGCGGGTGAGCCCCTGCAGCGTGAAGTCGCGGTAGCGCCGGTTCTTCTCGTTCACCCGCTCGAGCCGGTGGATGAGCGAGCGCAGCTCGCTGGCCAGCGAGCTCTCCATGATCAGCTGCTTGCAGTCGTGGACCAGGTCCTCGAAGCGCGGCAGCTCGCTGGGGTTCTCGGGCGACACGAAGCGCCGGTAGATGCCGTTGAACGCGCGCTCGGCGCGGCGGTCCACAAACAGCCCGTTCACGGCGTTGAGGAAGTCGTACCCGGTCGTGCCGGCCACCGCCCAGTCCTCCGGCAGCGGCTCACGCTCGGAGAGGATCTTCTCGGCCACCACGTACAGCGGGTAGCCGCCGGCCCCTGGCAGCCGGCCGCCGTCCGCCGCCCCGTTGCCGCCCGGTGCCCGCCGGCCGGCGGCCTCTAGCTCCTGGAGGTAGCGCTCCTGCAGCTGCCGGAAGTAGGCCGGCGGGTCCCACAGGCCGTCCGGGTGGTCGATCCGCAGCCCGCTGATCCGCCCCTCGGCCAGCAGCCGCATCACCAGCGCGTGCATCTCCTCGAAGACCTCGGGCTGCTCCACGCGCACCGCCGCCAGGTCGTTGATGTCGAAGAAGCGGCGGTAGTTGATCTCCTCGGCCGCCACGCGCCAGAACGCCGGCCGGTAGGGCTGGGCGTCGATCAGGTCGTGCAGCCTGTCGAAGCTGCGCGGGTTGCCCGGCGTGCCGTTGAGCTGCTCCAGCGCGCCGTCGATCGCCCGCCGCACCTGCTCGTTGCCCTCGTAGAGCGCGGCGATGCGGCGCTTGATCACCTCCTTCTCGCGCCGGCGCTCGGCCAGCCGCTCGGGGTCCTGCTCGTCGCGCGCGGGCAGGTTGCGCAGCGCGGTCAGGATGCTGAGGTACTCATGCAAGTCCGGGTCGTCCTCGGCGAGCTGCGCGCCGAGCTCGTCCAGCGCGGGGGTGAGCACCGTGAGGTAGGTGTCCGGCGAGAGCGGCAGGCGGGTCTCGTAGTAGTTCAGGAAGAACGCGCCGTCGTCGTAGCTGAGCTGCAGCTCGCCCCGCTCCAGCACCACGCCGTACTGGTCGCCGAGGATCGGCAGCAGCACCTTGCCCGCCAGCTCCGCCTTGATCGGCTGCCAGTCGATGTCGAAGAACGAGGCGTAGGCCGAGCTCTGGCCGTTCTCGAGCACATCCATCCACCACGGGTTGTCGCTGCTGATGCCCATGTGGTTCGGCACCATGTCCAGCACCAGCCCCATGCCGCGCGCCTTCAGCGCGTCCGAGAGCGCGCTCAGGCCCGCCTCGCCGCCGAGCGCCCGGCTGATCGTCCGGTAGTCGCAGACGTCGTAGCCGTGGCTGCTGCCCGCCCGCGCGGTGAACAGCGGCGAGGCGTAGATATCGCTCACGCCCAGGTCGGCCAGGTAGCCGACGATCGCCTGCGCGTCGGCGAAGGTGAAGCCGGGGTTGAACTGCAGCCGGTAGGTGGCCCGCGGGACGCGCCCCTCCACCGTCACACTGTGAGCGCCGGCGGTGGCCGGCGCTGTCTCCTTGTGCATATTCACTGTGCCTCTGTATCTGCGCACTCCAGCAGCATACGACAGGCACGCCGTGACGCCTGCCGTACCAGCTGTGGTGGAGCACTTCATCGGGTATGACCGCCATGGCAGCAAGAGCCGTGCCGGGATGCGCCATCCGGAGCCACAAGATCTGGCGTGGTTCTTGCACCTCAGGTCGGTCGCCACCTCGCCTGGCGCGCTCTGGAAGGCGAAGCGGGTGCCGGCCATCGCCGCCGGCGCCCACGGAACAGCACTCTGAAGAAGGAGGCCGCTATGCAGGAAGAGATCGCGCGCAGCCCCGGCAGCCACTCCGGCGACGTGCTCGCCGATGCGCGCGCCTGGGCCGAGCGGAGCGGCCTGGCCGAGACGGTCGGGCAGAACCCGCTGATGATGTTCGCCGGCGCGGTCGCGGTCGGCTACATCCTCGGCAGCATGGCCAGTGGCGAAGGAAACTCGTTCGCGCCCGTCGGCGCGCTCGGCCGCATGGCCGGAACGCTCGGCGGGCAGCCCAGGCCGATGTCCACCCAGGACTTCGCGCACCGCCACACCGGCACGCCGCAGCGCTTCGCGCCCAAGGGCGGCGGGCGCACCGGATTCGGCATGTAGCGCCTTGAAGCCACACAGGAGGAGCCAGTGTTCTTTCACGACAAGCATCTGCAGTACAACGCCAAGCCTGAGCGGCCCGACCCGCTGTTCGCCCGCAAGCTCCAGGAGGTGCTCGGCGGCCAGTGGGGCGAGATCTCGGTCATGATGACCTACCTGTTCCAGGGCTGGAACTGCCGCGGCCCGGCCAAGTACCGCGACATGCTGCTGGACATCGGCACCGAGGAGATCGCGCACGTCGAGATGCTGGCGACGATGATCGCCCGGCTGCTGGACAGCGCGCCGGCGGCGATGCAGGAGGACGCCGCCCGCAACCCGATGGTCGCCGCGGTGATGGGCGGCATGAACCCCCAGCACCTGATCGTCTCCGGTCTGGGCGCCACGCCCACCGACAGCGTCGGCTACCCGTGGAACGCCCGCTACACCGTCGCCAGCGGCAACCTGCTGGCCGACTTCCGCTTCAACCTGACCGCCGAGTCGCAGGGGCGGCTGCAGGTGACGCGGCTGTATGAGCAGACCGACGACCGCGGGGTGCGCGACATGCTGGCCTTCCTGATCGCCCGCGACACGATGCACCAGAACCAGTGGCTCGCCGCAATCCAGGAGCTGGAGCGCGAGGGGCTGGAGACCACGCCCTGCCCGAGCACCTTCCCGCAGTCGCTCGAGCACGGCGAGGTCGCCTACCAGTTCTGGAACATGTCGGTCGGCGAGGAGAGCGCGCAGGGCGCCTGGGCCTCGGGGCGCACGCCCGACGGCCGCGGGAGCTTCGAGTACCTGGCGAACCCGGTGCCCGAGCTCATGCCCGCCGACCCGCGCCTGCACGGGACGAACAAGCCCGGC
>CALJIC010000224.1 GCA_937974195.1 uncultured Roseiflexaceae bacterium
CATGCCTCAGCACACCAGCCGCACGTCTCAACCGCACTGCCCGTTGCGCTGCAGCACACCAGCCGCTCATCTCAGCCAAACTGGACATTGCAGTGCATCAGTGTGTGCCTGGGGCACGGGCATCGGTGTACGTGGGCATGACAACGGGCGGGCTACGGGAGGTGGCACCGCTTGCGGGGATGGTTCGGAAGGGGCTGCACAGCCCCTTCCGGCGGGGGAGAGCGCGAGAGGGGTCGCAACCCCTCTCGCCCTGAAGCACGCTGTGACGCACCGCGTACCTCCTGTCGTGTGACAGGAGCGGGCCGCAGGCCCTCCGCAGGGCTTTCTCCGCGGGTCTGTGGTAGCTTCGCTGCCGCAGGCCCGCCCAAAAGTAATGCCGCCGCTACAACAGCGCATATAATGGGCAGGGGAACGAGCGAGAGAAGAGGCAGGGAGCGAGCATGAGCAGAAGAGTGCCGGTAGCAGCACACTGGAGCGCGACGTCCGTCGCGCGGATCCTCGGCCCGATGCGCGAGTTCATCCGCCATGAGCAGACCGGCGGCATCCTGCTGCTGGTCGCCACGGCCATTGCGCTGTTCCTGGCGAACTCGCCGCTGGCGGCGGCCTACGACGAGCTGCTGCACACCGATCTGGCGATCGCGCTCGGGCCGTTCGAGCTGCGCGAGACGCTGGCGCACTGGATTAACGACGGGCTGATGGCGATCTTCTTCTTCGTCGTCGGCCTCGAGATCAAGCGCGAGATCCTGGTTGGCGAGCTGTCCAACCGGCGCGCCGCCGCCCTGCCGATCATCGCCGCGTTCGGCGGCGCCGTCGTGCCGGCCCTGATCTACCTGGCGCTGAACGGGGGCGGGCCGGGCGTGCGCGGCTGGGGCGTGCCGATGGCCACCGACATCGCCTTCGCGCTCGGCTGCCTGGCGCTGCTCGGCAGCCGCGTCCCGTTCGGGATCAAGGTGTTCCTCACCGCGGTGGCGATCGTGGACGACCTGATCGCGATCGTGGTGATCGCGCTGTTCTACGCCGGGGAGCTCAACTTCACCGCGCTGAACATGGGCTTCCTGGTGCTGGCGGTGCTGGTGGTGTTCAACCTGCTCGGCTTCCGGCAGACGCTGATCTACGCGCTGCTCGGCGTGCTCGTCTGGCTGGCCTTCCTCCAGTCCGGCGTGCACGCGACGATCGCCGGCGTGCTGGTGGCGATGACTGTGCCCGGGCGCTTCCGCATCGACGCGCCGACCTTCCTGGCGCGCGCCCGCGGGCTGCTCGAGCAGTTCGAGAGCAAGGGCCGCAACGCGACGCGCATGCTGACCGACGAGCTGCAGCAGAGCGCGGTGCTCGAGCTCGAGGATGCCTGCGAGCAGGTCCAGGCGCCGCTGCAGAAGCTCGAGCACAAGCTGCACCCGTGGGTGTCGCTGGTGATCATGCCGGTGTTCGCGCTGGCCAACGCCGGGGTGCCGCTCTCGGCCGACGGCTTCCGCGGCGAGGGGCTGCCGGTGGTGCTGGGGGTCGTGCTCGGCCTGGTGCTCGGCAAGCCGATCGGCCTGGTGGGGGCCACGTTCCTCTCGGTGCGGGCCGGCCTGGCGGTGCTGCCGCGCGGCGCCCGCTGGATCCACGTGCTCGGCGCGGGCATCCTGGCCGGCATCGGCTTCACCATGTCGCTATTCATCGCTGCGCTGGCCTTCCAGAACGGGGCGCTGCTCGCCTCGGCCAAGCTCGGCATCATGATCGGCTCGCTGATCGCCGGGGTCGCCGGGATGCTGTTCCTGAGCCGGGTCGGCGCGGCCACGGGGTCGGACGATGCGTAGGCGCGTGCGCCCCGAGCGCGAGATCGTCGAGGGCGCCCCGGCCCCGCTCGGCGCCAGCTGGGTCGCCGAGGAGCGGGCCTACAACTTCGCGCTCTACTCGCGCCACGCCGTCGGGGTCACGCTGCTGATCTACCGCGAGGAGGACCCGGCCACGCCGGTGTACCAGTACCGGCTCGACCCGCGCATCAACAAGACCAGCCACATCTGGCACTGCCGGGTGCCCGAAGAGCGGCTCGCGGGCGGCACGCTCTACGGCTACCGCGTCGAGGGGCCGTACGAGCCGCGGCGCGGGCATCACTTCGACTGGCAGAAGGTGCTGCTCGACCCGTTCGCCACCGAGGTCTTCTTCCCGCCGGCCTACAGCCGCGCCGCCTGCAGCCGCCCGGGGCCCACCGACGGCCGCGCGCCGCTGGGGGTGCTGCCGCCCCGCAGCCCAGCCCCCGCGTGGAGCCCGCCGTCGCGCCCCTGGCACTGCCACGACACCGTCGTCTACGAGCTGCACGTCAAGGGGTTCACCGCCCGCGCCAACTCCGGCGTCAGCCCCGAGAAGCGCGGCACCTTCGCCGGGCTGGTCGAGAAGATCCCCTACCTGGTCGAGCTCGGCGTCACCGTCGTCGAGCTGCTGCCGGTGCACCAGGCCGACCCGCAGGAGGGCAGCTACTGGGGCTACATGCCGCTCAACTTCTTCGCGCCGCACCGCCAGTACGCCAGCACCGACGACCCGCAGGCCGAGTTCCGCGAGATGGTCGACGCCATGCACCGCGCCGGCATCGAGGTCTGGATCGACGTGGTCTACAACCACACCAGCGAGGGCGACGAGAACGGCCCGACCTACAGCTTCCGCGGGATCGACAACCGCAGCTACTACCTGATCCGCGAGGACGGCTCCTACGTCAACGACTCGGGCACCGGCAACACCATGCGCTGCGGCCACCCGATCGTGCGCACGCTGATCTACGAGAGCCTGCGCGCCTGGATCGAGCGGATGCACGTCGACGGCTTCCGCTTCGACCTGGCCTCGATCCTGACGCGCGACAGCTACGGGCGAGTCGCCCCCGACGCGCCGCTGATCGCCGAGATCAGCGCCCTGGCCTACCAGTCCGGCGTGCGGCTGGTGGCCGAGGCCTGGGATATCGCGACCTACCAGCTCGGGCGCAGCTTCCCCGGCGAGATCTGGCGCCAGTGGAACGGCATGTTCCGCGACGACATGCGCGCCTTCGTCAAGGGCGACCCCGGCAAGGTCGGCGCGGTGATCGCCCGGCTCTACGGCTCGGACGACCTGTTCCCCGACCTGCTGACCGACACCTACCGCCCGTACCAGAGCGTCAACTTCATCACCGCCCACGACGGGTTCTGCCTGTACGACCTGGTCTCCTACAACCGCAAGCACAACGAGGCGAACGGCCACAACAACACCGACGGGATGGACTACAACCTGAGCTGGAACTGCGGTTGGGAGGGGGACGACGGCGCGCCGCCCGAGGTGCTGGCGCTGCGGCGCAAGCAGATCAAGAACTTCTTCGCGCTGCTCATGCTGGCGAACGGCACGCCGATGTTCTGCGCCGGTGACGAGTTCATGAACACCCAGCGCGGCAACAACAACCCGTACAACCAGGACAACGAGATCACCTGGCTGGACTGGGATCTGCTCGAGAAGAACCGCGACATGTTCCGCTTCTTCAAGGAGATGATCGCCTTCCGCAAGGCCCACCCGTCGATCGGGCGCAGCACCTTCTGGCGCGAGGACGTCCGCTGGTACGGCGTCGACGGGCCGGTGGACTTCTCGCCGCGCTCGCACAGCCTGGCGTACTTCCTGTCCGGCGCGTCGCTGGGCGACGGCGACCTGTATGTGATGATCAACGCCTACTGGCAGCCGCTGCGCTTCCGCGTGCAGGAGTGGGGCGCGGGCGGGTGGCTGCGCGTGGTGGACACCAGCCTGCCGAGCCCGCAGGACATCCTCGCGCCCGGCGATGAGGTCCCGCTCGAGCTGCCGGAGTACTGCGTCGAGGCGCGCTCGGTCGTCGTGCTCTACCGGCCGCCCGAGGAGTGACGGCCGGCGGTTCCCGAAAGATGCGGGGAGGCGAACGCTTCCCCGCTTTCTTTTTTGGCAGGAAGAGGTGTGTCGCGCGCCGCCACGCCTCCCCGCAGCGTGGCACGTTTGCTGCTGAGGAATCGCGTGCCGCGCTGCCGCCTGGCGAGCGCCTGGACCGAGGAGGGCCTGAATGACCGAAATGCTGTCGCACCTGAAGAAGAACTGGCAGGCGCAGCCGGAGGAGAACATCGGCGAGGACGAGCGCGCGATCTCGGCGCTGGCCGGCGGGGCGCTGGCGCTCTACGGGCTGCGCCGGGGGCCGGGCGGCCTGCTGCTCACCGGCCTCGGGGCGGCGCTGGTGTACCGCGGCCTGACGGGAAGAAGCGCCGCCTACCGGGCGCTCGGGCTCACCAGCGCCGGGCCGGACGCCCTGCCGGCGCCGCAGCCGCTGACGGTCACGCGCGCGGAGACGGTCGAGCGCCCGCGCGAGGAGCTGTACCGCCACTGGCGCAACTTCGAGAACCTGCCGGCTTTTATGCAGCACCTCGAGTCCGTCACCGCGCTGGACGAGCGGCGCTCGCGCTGGGCGGCCAAGGCCCCGCTCGGCACGCGCGTCGAGTGGGACGCGGAGATCGTCGAGGATCGGCCGGGCGAGCTGATCGCCTGGCGCTCGCTGCCCGGCGCCCAGGTGCCGAGCGCCGGCCGGGTGGAGTTCCGCGAGGCCACCGGCGGGCGCGGCACGGTGGTGCGGGTGCAGATGGAGTACACCCCGCCGGGCGGCGCGCTGGGGGCGCTCGCCGCGCTCGTCGCCGGCGAGGAGCCGCACAAGCAGGTCGCCGACGACCTGCGCAACTTCAAGGCGCTGATGGAGGCCGGGGAGGTGCCGACGACCAGGGGCCAGCCGTCCGGCCGCGGCATGGACGAGCCGGACCCCCGCGCGGCGAGGCTGCTGGCGCGGGCTGGCGCGAAGAAAGGGAGCGTCGCATGAGAGCAGTGTGCTGGGAGGGCGCCGGCAAGGTGCGCGTGGAGAGCGTGCCGGACCCGCAGATCATCAACCCGCGCGACGCGATCGTGCGCGTGACGTCGACGGCGATCTGCGGCTCGGACCTGCACCTGTTCGACGGCTACAACCCGACCATGATGAAGGGCGATATCCTCGGCCACGAGTTCATGGGCGAGGTGGTGGACGTGGGGCCGGGCGTGCCGGGCCTCCGTCCGGGCGACCGGGTGCTCGTGCCGTTCAACATCGCCTGCGGCAGCTGCTTCTTCTGCAAGCAGGAGCTCTGGTCCTGCTGCGACAACTCCAACCCCAACGCGCTCCTGGCCGAGCAGGTGATGGGCTACAGCCCGGCGGGCCTGTTCGGCTACTCGCACCTGACCGGCGGCTACGCCGGCGGCCAGGCCGAGTACGTCCGCGTGCCGTTCGCCGACGTCGGCTGCTTCAAGGTGCCGGCGCACCTCTCCGACGAGCAGGTGCTGTTCCTGACCGACGTCTTCCCCACCGGCTACATGGCCGCCGAGAACTGCGACATCCGGCCGGGCGACACGGTGGCGGTGTTCGGCTGCGGCCCGGTGGGCCAGTTCTCGATCAAGAGCGCCTTCATGCTGGGCGCCGAGCGCGTGATCGCGATCGACCGCTTCCCGGAGCGGCTGCGCATGGCGCGCGAGCAGGGCGGCGCCGAGGTGGTCGACTACGAGGAGACCGACCCGCTCGAGGCGCTGCGCGAGCTGACCGGCGGGCGCGGCCCGGACTCGGTGATCGACGCGGTGGGCATGGAGGCGCACGGCACCGGCATCGGCAACCTGTACGACCAGGCCAAGCAGGCGGTGCGCATCAGCACCGACCGGCCGACGGCGCTGCGCCAGACGATGCTGGCGTGCCGCAAGGGGGGCACGCTCTCGATCCCCGGCGTCTACACGGGCCTGCTGGACAAGATCCCGTTCGGCGCGGTCATGAACAAGGGCGTGACGATCAAGACCGGCCAGACGCACGTTCACCGCTACGTGCGGCCGCTCATGGAGCGGATCGAGCGCGGTGAGATCGACCCCTCCTTCGTGATCACCCACCGCATGAGGCTCGACGAGGCGCCGCACGCCTACCAGATCTTCCGCGACAAGCAGGACGAGTGCATCAAGGTAGTGCTGGCCCCGTAGCGGCCCGCTGAAGGCCGGGGGCGGCGAAGCCGCCGTCGATCTGTGGTACAGTAGGCTCTGCTGTGGCAGGGTGGCCGGGCGGGGGCGCAGCTTCCCTGCCCGGCGCCAAGGTGCGGCCTGCATCACAAAGGAGCCGCTCGATGATCGAGCAGACCTATCTATACCGGGAGATCCACGAGCAGCCGGCGGTGCTGAGCGAGGTGCTGCGCCACGAGCAGGGCGCCGCCGAGCAGCTAGCCGCGGAGCTGCGGCGGCGCGGGGTGGACCAGGTGGTGATCGCGGCGCGCGGCACCAGCGACAACGCGGCGCGCTACGCCCAGTACCTGCTCGGCGCGACGAACGGCCTGAGCGTCTCGCTCGCCACGCCGAGCCTATTCACGATCTACCGGCGGCCGCCGCGCTTCGGCAACGCGCTGGTGATGGGCATCAGCCAGAGCGGCAAGAGCCCCGACATCGTCGAGGTCGTCGCCGAGGGCCGGCGCCAGGGGGCGCTCACCGCGGCGATCACCAACTTCCCCGAGTCCGACCTCGGCCGGACGGCCGACGTGGTGCTGCGCCTGCACGCCGGCGAGGAGCGCTCGGTCGCCGCTACCAAGACCTACACCAGCGAGCTGATGGCGATCGCGCTGCTCAGCGCGGCGCTGAGCGGCGACGCCGGGATGCTCGCGGCGCTGCGGGCGCTCCCCGAGGCGGTCCAGCGCACGCTGGCGCTCTTCCCCGAGGCGCTGCGCTTCGCCGAGCGCTACCGCTACATGCGCGCCGGCGTGGTGATCGGCCGCGGCTTCAACTACGCCACGGCTTACGAGCTGGCGCTCAAGCTGAAGGAGCTGACCTACACGATGGTCGAGCCGTACAGCAGCGCCGACTTCCTCCACGGCCCGATCGCGCTGGTCGAGGAGGCGTTCCCGGCGATCGTGATCGCGCCTTCGGGGGAGATGCTGCCGGAGATCCGGCAGTTCATCGGCACGCTGAAGGAGCGCGGCGCCGAGACGATCGTCATCAGCGACGACGAGGGGGCGCTGGCCGAGGCGCGCGTGCCGCTGCGCCTGCCGGTCAGCGTGCCGGAGTGGGCCTCGCCGGTGACGGCGATCGTGGCCGGGCAGCTGTTCGCCATGTCGCTCGCCCACGTGCGCGACCTCGACGTGGACCGGCCGCGCGGGCTGCGCAAGGTCACCGAGACCCGCTAGCCGCAGCAGGCGCGGCGTCGCTGCCCTCGCTACTCACTGGTGCTCATGATGGACGCGATACCCTCGACCGAGCTCCGCAACCCGCGCACCGCCGACATCGACGCCCTCACGACGCTGGAGATCGTGGAGCGCATCAACGCCGAGGACCATCTCGTGGCGCCGGCGGTGCGCGAGCAGCTGCCGCAGATCGCCGCGCTGGTCGACGCGGTGGTGGAGGCGCTGCGGGCCGGCGGGCGGCTGGTGTACGCCGGCGCCGGGACCAGCGGGCGGCTGGGCGTGCTCGACGCCTCGGAGTGCCCGCCGACCTTCGGCACCGACCCGGCGCTGGTCGTCGGCCTGATCGCCGGCGGCGACCGCGCGCTGCGCTCCTCGGTGGAGGGCGCCGAGGACGACGAGGAGCAGGGGGCGGCCGACGCGCGGGCGCTCGGGCTCGCGGCGCGCGACGTGCTGGTGGGCATCGCCGCCAGCGGGCGCACCCCCTACACGATCGGCGCCATGCGCCACGCCCGCGCGGTGGGCGCGGCCGTCGGGTGCGTTGTCAACACCCCCGGCTCGCCGATGGAGCGCCTGGCGCACTACCCGGTCGTCGTGCCGGTCGGGCCGGAGGTGATCGCCGGCTCGACGCGCATGAAGAGCGGCACGGCGCAGAAGCTGGTGCTCAACACGCTCACCACCGCCGCCATGATCCGCCTCGGCAAGGTCTACGGCAACCTGATGGTGGACGTGCAGCCGACCAACCGCAAGCTGGCCGAGCGGGCGGTGCGCATGATCTGCGAGGTGGCCGGGGTGGGGCGGCGCGAGGCGGAGGAGGCGCTGGCGTCCTACGGCTCGGCGAAGGCGGCGATCTTCGCGCTGCTGAGCGGGCTGAGCGGCGCCGAGGTGCACGAGGCGCTCGTCCGGCACGGCGGGAGGCTCGGGGAGGCGCTGCGCGCGCTCCGGGCGGGCTAGCGCTCGCTCAGGCCTCCGGCCGCGCGTGAGGCCTGTCAGGCGCCTATGAAATCCGCCAGAGCGGAGGCCAGCGCCTCCGCCTCCACCGCGTGCGTCTGGCCTTCCAGCGTGCGATGCTGCGCGTGCGGCAGCATGTTCGCCAGCGCCCGCGCCGTGGCGTGGATGAACGGGAAGCTCGCGCCGCCGTCCAGGACGAGCGTCGGCACGGTGATGCGGGCGTGTCTGGCGGGGATGGAGTTGTCCTTGCCCAGAACGGCGATGTCGTACGCCAGCGTGTGGGCGACACCCTCCAGCATCGGCCATAGCGGGCTGCGGCGCATCTCGGCGATCTGCTCGTCGGGTGTCCCGACTTGTCTCATAAACAGCGCCAGAGCATCGCCGCGGCGGTCCGCCGCGAGCAGGGAGCGCAGCTCGGCGGCGAATCGCTCCCAGGATGCGCGGGCGGCTGCATCGTCGTTGTACGGGACCTCGTAGAGGACCAGCTTCGTTATCTTCGGGCCAAGCGCGTGCGCCGCTTCCAGGGCGAGCGCGCCGCCGGAGGACATCCCCAGCACAACAGCCTCGCCCCCGGCGCTGTCGATGATCGCCTCCAGGTCTTCGATCTCGCGCTCAACGGCGTACGGCTGGGTGTCGCCGCTGTCGCCGCGCCCCCGGCGATCGTACTGGATGAGCGTGCAGTGCTGGGCGAGCACCTGCGCGCGCTGCCCGATCACCCGGTCCAGCGCTCGATGCTGGAGCGCTCCGCCGACGAGGACGACCACCGGCCCCTGGCCGAGCCGGTCGAAGGCGATCGCCGTGCCATCCTTTGAAGCCACTGTCCCCATGTGCAGTCTCCTTCTCTGTGGTCTCGTGCTGTCGCCGATCGCCGGCTCGGCCAGTGGGGATGAGACGTCGAGCGCAGGCGCTCGTTCAGCCGCTGGCCGCGGCGCGCCTGCGCGCTGAGCGGGCTGGCATCGCAGGGGGATGTGCGCGGGGCGCTAGCCGGCCTGCAGCGCGTCGGCCCAGAAGGCGTCCACCTTCTTGCGCAGCAGCGCGTGCTCCGGCCGCTCGAGCTTGGGGTCCTCGGACAGGATCTGCTGCGCCTCGAGGTTGGCCGCGTGCAGCAGGCGCGTGTCCGCCAGCTGGGCCACCTTCAGGTCCGGCGTGCCGCTCTGGCGCGTGCCGAAGAACTCGCCGGGGCCGCGCAGCTGCAGGTCGATCTCCGCCAGCTTGAAGCCGTCGCGGGTCTGCTCCATCGCCTCGAGCCGCTGCCTGGTCTGCTCGTTCTCCTTGTCCGAGATCAGGATGCAGTAGCTCTGGTGGCTGCCGCGCCCGACCCGGCCGCGGAACTGGTGGAGCTGCGCCAGGCCGAAGCGCTCGGCGCCCTCGATCACAATCGTCGTCGCGTTCGGCACGTCGATCCCGACCTCGATCACCGCCGTGGCCACCAGGATGTCGTACTCGTGGTTGCGGAAGGCCAGCATCACCGCGTCCTTCTCGCGCGGCAGCATCTTGCCGTGGATGAGCGCCACTCGCAGGTCCGGGAACACCTCGCTGGCCAGCTTCTCGTACATCTCCTCGGCCGAGGGCAGGTCGACCTTCTCGCTCTCCTCGACCAGCGGGCAGATCACGAACGCCTGGCGGCCGCGGCTGATCTCGCGCCGGATGTGCCGGTAGGCCTTCTCGCGCTCGCTGGAGGTGATCCAGCGCGTCTTGATCTCCTGGCGCCCCGGCGGCAGCTCGTCCAGCACCGAGGTGTCGAGGTCGCCGTAGATCGTCAGGGTGAGCGTGCGCGGGATGGGCGTGGCGGTCATCACCAGCATGTGCGGGTTGAAGCCCTTGTCCTTCAGCCGCTGGCGCTGCTCCACCCCGAAGCGGTGCTGCTCGTCCACGATCACCGTGCCGAGGCGCGCGTACTGGACGCTCTCGGTGATCAGCGCGTGGGTGCCGACGATCAGGTCGACGTCGCCGCGGGCGATCCCCTCCAGCACCTTGCGCCGCTCGCGCGCGCCGAGGCTGCCGGTCAGCAGCGCCACGCGCACGCCCTGGCCCTCCATGTCGTCGTCCTCGGTCATGCCGAGCAGGCGCTTGATCTCGGCCAGCTGCTCCTGGCGCACCCGCGACTCGGGCGGGGCCTGGTCGCCGGGCGCCTCGTCCCCGCTGCTCTCGCGCGGGACGCGCACGCGGCCGAGCAGCGCCTTCAGCCCGCGGTAGTGCTGCTCGGCCAGGATCTCGGTCGGCGCCATGATCGCCGCCTGGAAGCCGTTCGCCACCGCCTGCAGCGCCGTGGCCGCCGCCACCGCCGTCTTGCCGCTGCCGACGTCGCCCTGCAGCAGGCGCGCCATCGGCACCGGGCGGCTCATATCGCGGAAGATCTCTTCGAGCGCCCGCGCCTGCGCCCCGGTCAGCGCGAACGGCAGCTGGCGCAGGAACTCCTCGTGGACGGCCTGGTTGATCTGCATCGGGTAGCCGCGCTCGGCCTGCCAGAGCACCTTGCGCTGCAGCACCCCCAGCTGGATGAACAGGAACTCGTCGAAGCCGATCCGGCGCCGCGCCTGCTCGAGCAGCTCCTTGCTGTCCGGGAAGTGCATCTGCGCCAGCGCCTGCGCGAGCGGCAGCAGCCCGGCCCGCTTGCGCACCGCCTCCGGCAGGTGGTCCTCCACCAGCGGCGCGGCGCGGTCCACCACCTGCTTGATCAGTGTGCGGGCGCTGCGCTCCACCAGGCCGCGCGTCAGCGGGTGGACCGGCACCAGCCGCCCGGCGTGCACCAGCTCGTCCTCGGTGTAGGGCTGCCAGTCCGGGCCGACCATCGAGCGCATGCCGGTGCGGCTGTCCGCCGTGACCTTGCCGCTCAGCACCAGCCGCGCGCCGATCTGGAACTGCCGCGCGAGCCACGGCTGGTTGAAGAACACCACCTTCAGGTCGCCCGTGCTGTCGCTCACCAGCACCTCGATCCCGCCCCGCCCGGCGCGCGTCCCGAAGGTGCGCACGTCGCTCACCGTGCCGACGGTCGTCTCCACCTCGCCGAAGGTCAGCTCGGCGATCGTCTTGTGGCGCGTGTAGTCGTCGTAGCGGTGCGGGAAGTGGTACAGCAGGTCCTCGACAGTCTTGACCCCCAGGCGGCGGAAGGCGGTCGCGCTGGCCCTGCCGATGCCGGGCACCTCTTCGATCGGCGAGCTGAGCGCCAGCGGCTTGGGCGGGCTCTGGACCTTCGGCTTCGGGCTCTGGACCTTCGCTGGGGCTGTGCGGGTCGCCGGCGCGTCGGCTCGGCCCCCGGCGGTTTGGCCGTAGCGCGCTGCGTCGTGCGTCCGGAAGAGGTTCCGCAGCCCCTCGATCGCGATCCCCAGCCGGGCGCGGCGCGTCGTCAGGTCGAAGACGCCGTAGCCGGCGAGCAGCTCGAGCGCGTGGCGCACCGGCTCGTAGCTCAGCGCGCCGTTGGCCTCCAGGCGCCAGGCGGTGAGGAAGCGCTCCAGCCCGCCCGCCACAGCGCCGTCGTCGCACCCGCGGTCTAGCTCGGCGCGCAGCACCTTGCCCAGGCTGATGATCTGGTCTCTGCCTTCCATAGCATCCAAACGTCGCGGCCCGCTGGCCCGCGCGGCGCGCCCGCTCCCTCCCGCGCCTCGGCCAGCGCCCGGGGAGACCCGGAAGGGCGCAGCCCTCCCGGCTCCCGACCTCCAGGCTAGTCGATCCCCTCGAACACCGCCACGCCCATCGCCCCCGGGCCGAGGTGCGCGCCGAAGCTCGGCCCGAACTGCGCCGACTGCACCCGGTCGCGCGGGAAGATCGGGTCGACCTTCTCCAGCAGCTTCTCGACGTCCTCCGGCGTCGTGGCGTACAGCGCCGTGACCTCCTGGACGCGCGGGAAATCCTCGATGAAGGTGTACAGCCCCTCGATCGCCTTGGCCCGCGTGCGGGTGCGCTCGTAGGGGACGATCTCGCCCTCGTCGAGCAGCATCAGCGGCTTGATGCGCTGCATCGAGCCCAGCACCGAGGTCGCGAGCGAGAGGCGCCCGCTCTGCTCGAGGTACTCGATCGTATCGACGAAGAAGACCAGGTGCGAGTGCTGGATCAGCATGTTGATCAGCTGCGCGGTCTCCTTCGGCGAGATGCCGTCGCGCACGGCGCGCGCCGCGTGCAGCACGACGGTGCCGAGCGCCATCGAGGCCAGCTTGCTGTCGATGATCTCGATCCGCGTCGCCGACGCGGGCAGGCGGCTGCGCGCCTGCTGGGCGGTGCGGTAGTTCCCGCCCAGCCGGCTCGAGAGGTGGATCGAGAAGATGTACTCGTACTCCAGCGCCAGGCGGCGGTAGGTCTGCTCGAAGACCGTCGACGGCGGGCTGTTCGAGCTGACGCGCGAGCGGTTGTCCTGGATCAGCTGGTAGAACTGGTCGTTGGTGATATCCAGGCCGGCGCGGTAGATCTGCTCGCCGACCTGCAGCTGCATGGGGATGATCTCGATGCCGAGCTCATGCGCGAGGCTGAGCGGTATGTCGCACGAGCTGTCGGTCACGATCTTGATGTTGCTCATTGTTCTGTTCCTCAGCGCAGGCCCTGTACGCGTACGCGAACTGCGGCAGGCGGCTGGCCCAGCGCCCGGTGCAGCGCGGCGCGCACCCGCTCCTGCACGGCCTCGGCCACCGCGGCGATCGGCGCGCCGTAGGCCACTAGAATATACACCTCGAGCACCAGCCCGGCGCCGTGCAGCTGGATCTCCACCGAGCGACGCGGGTCATCGCGGCGCAGCGGGCCGGGCGGCGGCCCGGGCGCCGGCGCGAGCCCGGCCACCCCCTCGGTCTCCAGCGCGGCGCGCGCCGCCACCGATGCGATCGCCCGCGGGAGCACCTCGACCCGCCCGGCGGGGAGCGTGGGGGATGTTTCTGTCACGTGTTGCATCTCCCTACCCTACGCAAGCCTGAGGTTGCAGACGGCCGCACCATGCGGTATAATGCGCCCTCAGTGTGTTCAAACAATGCGATGTAACTCGGCCGCAGCCGAGGAGGTCCAGGGATTATGGCAAAGTGTGAGATCTGCAGCAAGGCTGTTTCGTTTGGCCGGAACATCCGCCACCAGGCATCGGGCGGGTGGGCGCGCCGCGCCCCGAAGACTAACCGCACCTTCAAGGCGAACGTCCAGAAGACCACGGTGACGCTGGCCGGCGGTGTTCAGGTTCAGATGAAAGTGTGTACGCGGTGCCTCCGGACGCTCTACAAGGCGCGCTAGCGGTTGCGCTTCTTCGACACGAGGGCCAGGGTCCTTGAGGACTCTGGCCTTTGTCGTTGGGGCTGCTGGCGCCCCCGGCGCTCTGACGAGCGACATTATATGTGATACGACTACGTCGCGCAATAGAAATTTTACCTCGTCGCTCCAGCGCCCCGGCGATCGCATTGCAGTGCGCTCCCGCGGGCATGGGCCCGCGCGGCCGGAGGTGTGGAGGGGACCCTCCACGGTTTTTTTCCGCCGCTCTGCGGCGACTTCGTCGCCGCAGAGCGGCGGAAAGAGGAAGATTCTGGGGAGGCTTCGCCTCCCCAACCCCCTCCAGGCGATGCGATGGTGAGGTCCCGGCGGCCGCAGGCCCGGCGAGGCAGCTTCCGCAGGGGAGCGGAGGGCCGCAGGCCCGGCGAGGCAGCTTCCGTGGGGGAGAACAGGGCCCAGCAGGGCTTCTTCCGCAGGGGAGAGGCGGGCCGCAGGCCCAGCAGGGAGATGTGGAGGGCCGCAGGCCCGCACGGCGGGAGGAGTAGTGGCGCCCAGCAGGGAGGTGTGGAGGGCCGCAGGCCCTCCACGGACCCTTTTCCCCGTCGCTCTGCGGCGACGCAGTCGCCGCAGAGCGACGGCAAGAGAAGAGGGGTGGCGGGGAGACAAAGTCCCCCCGCGCCTCAAATCAGCGGGCGCGGCCCAGAAGATAGCGCCGGATGGCCCACACTACGCCCAGCTCCTCCACCGGCGGCACGACCGCCGCGGCGATCTCCTTCACCGCCGGGATGGCGTTGCCCATCGCCAGGCCCAGGCCGGCCCAGGCGATCATCGGGATGTCGTTCTCCTGGTCGCCGATCGCCACCGTCTCCTCGCGCGCCACGCCCAGGTCCTCGGCCAGCATCGCCAGCGCCGACCCCTTGCTGATGCCCGGCGCGGTCAGCTCGCCGAACAGCGTGTGCGAGCGTACCACCGACAGCCGCTCGCCGAACAGGGCGCTCATGCGCGCCAGCTCCCGCTCCACCACCGGCGGCTCGGCCAGGAACAGGATCTTCGTCGGCGGGCGGCTGCGCGCGTAGCTGGCCAGCTCCGGCTCGACCACCACCTCGACGCCCTCGGGGTGGTAGCTGAGGTACTGGTCGAGCTCCGGGCGCCGCTCGGCGATGTGCAGCTTCTCGTCGATGTAGGCGATCGCGAAGATCCCGTCCGCCGCCAGCTCCTCGAGCGCCTCGGCGGCCGCCTCGGCGGGCATGGTGATGTGGTGCAGCATCGCGCCGCTCAGCGGGTCGCGCACCATGCCGCCCTGGTAGCAGATGATCGGGGTGGTGATCCCGAGCTGCTGCGCGTAGGGCAGCGTCGCGAAGAACATGCGCCCGGTGGCGATCGTCACGTGGATGCCGGCCGCCCGCGCCTCCGCGACGGCGTCGACGAGCTCCTGGGCGATCACGAGGTCGTGCCCCATCACTGTGCCGTCCAGGTCCAGCGCGAGGAGTTTATAGGTCACGGGTCGCTCCTGGGTTGCGTTGAGCTTTCAGAACGAAGGTTGAACACGAGCTGCTGCCGGTGGCGGGGGCTACGGCGCCCCTTCGGCGAGGGCGTCGTCCGTGTCGATCGCGACCACCCGATCCAGGCCCGCCAGGTCCTTGTGAACGCTCACTGTCGCCCGCGGGAACGCCGCCAGCGCCAGCTCCGTCACCGCCGCGCCCTGCGTGGCGCCGATCTCCAGCAGCACGGATCCGCCCGGCCGCAGGTGGCGCGGCGCATCCGCCAGCAGCCGCCGGTAGAGCTCCAGCCCGTCCGGCCCGCCGTCGAGCGCCGCCCGCGGCTCGTGGCGCCGCACGCCCTCGTCGATCTCCGACAGCACGGTGTAGGGCGGGTTGCTCACCAGCAGGTCCACCGGCTCCGGCAGCGGCGCCAGCAGGTCGCCCTGCAGCAGCGTCACCCGCCCCGCGACGCCGTGCCGCTCGGCGTTCAGCCGCGCCACCGCCAGCGCGTCGGGCGAGAGGTCGGTCGCGAACACGCGCGCCTGCGGCAGGTGGACCGCCAGCGCCACGGCGATGCATCCGCTGCCGGTACCCACGTCTGCGAGGGTGAGCCGCGGGCGGGATGGGCCGCCGCTCCGCAGCGCCCTCGCCTCCTGGCCCCTGGCTCTCGCGAGCGCCAGCTCCACCAGCAGCTCGGTCTCCGGGCGCGGCACCAGCACGCGCTCGTCGACGTACAGCTCGAGCCCGAAGAACTCTCGCCGCCGGACGAGGTAGGCCACCGGCACCAGGTCCGCCCGCCGCGCTACAAGCTCCTCGAAGGCGGCTAGCTGCGCATCCGGCACCGGGCTCCGCAGCTCGGCGAGCAGCCGGGCGCGCGGCCAGCCGAGCACGTGCGCCAGCAGCAGCTCGGCGTCCAGGCGCGGCGTCGGGCTTGTGGGGCGCAGGCGCTCGGCCGCATCGGCCAGCGCGGCGGCGATCGTCTTCTTCATGGCGCCTACTGTACCACGAACACAAAGAGACGCGAGAGCCAAAGGGCGAGACGCGGCGTCGCCAGGTTGCGCACGCCAACGTGTACCGTCGCCCTTTGTGCCCTCGCGCCGCAGTCATCCTGTGCCGGAGGCGCCGCCGGTGCCCCTACTCGGACAGCGCGGCCTCCAGGCTCTGCGTGATCCGCCCGACCAGCGCGAAGGTGGCCGGGTAGAGCTCCGCCTCGCGCTCGGGGATGCCCGGCCGCCAGCGGTAGCGGGTGATGCTCGCCCGCGGCCGCCCGTCGCCGCGCAGCGCCACCTCCCAGTACGAGACCTCCTCACCCTCGCGCAGCGGGGGCGAGGAGCGCAGCTGTGCCGTGCGCTCGCCCTCGTCCAGCTCCCACACCGCCAGCGGCTCCTCCAGGAAGCTGAGCTGGCGGATGATCGCCGCCGCGCGCTCGCTGAGGAAGGCGCGCACGTCCTCCGGCGCGGGCCTGTCCAGCTCGACCTCGAGCGAGCGCAGCGTGACGCTGTAGCGGTCGTTGTCGGCGATCTCCAGCTGGGCGGTGGCGGCGCCCTCGCTGATGACCAGCCGCTTCTGCCCGCCGTCGGCTGAGTCGCTCGCGATCGAGGGGTCGCGCGCCAAGTCTCTGAGCGTCTCGATCGTTCGCTTCCCGAGTGGCATGTACACCTCCTTTACACGACTGACGCGGTGGCCTGGCCCTCGCACCGCTTGGAAGGAATTGAGGAGGCAGCGCCTCTCCAGCATCTCCCTCGCTCCGCCGCGCTGCGGAGAAAAGTGCCCTCCCTGCGGCAGATGCTGCAGCACTGAGGAGGCATTGGCAAAAAGAGTGCCTGGGGGCCGCAGGCCCGCCAGCCTTCAGTCGGGAGCACGAGCGGCACGACCGCGCGTCGTGTCCTTCACCGCCCAGGGCGGGGATTCCAGTGCGGCCGGCTTCGCCAGCGGCGCCGGGAAGCTGCAGATATCGAGATTCGGCCTAGTCGATCCTGCGCTCGCTGAAGTCGCTGCCGTCGAACGTGATCAGGCGGCGCTTCTCGTCGACCGTCGTCTCGAGGTGGACCGGGCGCGTCCAGATGCGGTAGATGTTCCGCATCGTATCGCGCGCGTAGTCCATCTTCAGGTCCACGCCCTCGTGGCGGTGGTTCAGGTACAGCTCGCCGCGGTTGTTGTAGTTGCCGTCCTCTACATAGATAAACGGCTGGCCGAAGTTCGTTAGGCGGAACAGCAGCTTCTCCTTGATCTCCTTGAACTCGCGTGACGCGATCTCGTACATGTCCGTGTCGCGGTTGTAGCGGAAGGTGAAGAGCTTCTGCTCCAGGCAGAACTCCGGCGTCAGGAACTCGTCGATGAACGTGACGTCGTTGTACAGCCGGCGGATCTCGAAGAGCTTCTGGCGGCCGAGGCCGAGCTGGCGGTCCCAGTTCTTCTTCTCGCGGATGTCCTCGCACTCCTCGTACTCTTTGCCGAAGCGCCCCTTGTTCCAGCGGTCCTCGATGTCGCGCAGCAGCTCGAGGCCCAGCTTGTAGGGGTTGAGGCGGCCGGGGTGCACGGCGACCACGCCGGAGTGGTGGTCCGCGAAGTCCACCAGCTCGTCGTCCCGCAGCGCCCTCTTGGTCATGATCTCCGAGTGCCAGTAGCTGGCCCAGCCCTCGTTCAGGATCTTCGTCATGCCCTGCGGGGCGAAGTAGTACGCCTCGTTGCGGATGATCTCGAGGATGGTGTGCTGCCAGCGCTCGAGCGGCGCGTAGGTCATCAGGAACAGCAGGATGTCCTTCTGCGGGTTCTCGGGGAAGCGCTTCTGCTTCGCGCGCTCGGCCTCGAGGCGCCGGCGCTGCTGCTCGAGGAACTCGGGCGGGTTGATGTAGCCCTTCATGTACTCGCGCTCCACCGGCAGCCCCTCAACCACCTGCGGGTCGTCCTCGGCGACGAGCGGCTCGGGGGTCTGGGCCTCGGGCCGGCGGATGTAGGGCGCGTGGTAGTCGATCAGGTTGTCGAGCGAGAGGCAGATATCGATGAACTCCTCGACCTGCTCGTAGCCGTAGCGGTCGATGATGCGCTGCACCCGCGCGGCGTGGTTGGCCATCTCGTCGAGCATCTTGCGGTTCGTGTGGGCGAACCACATGTTGTTCTTGAAGAAGTCCACGTGCGCCGCGACGTGGGCCATCACCATCTTCTGCGTGACCATCTCGTTGCCCTCGAGCAGGTACGCATACGATGGGTTGGTGTTGATCACCATCTCGTAGATCGTGGAGCCGAGCCAGATATGCCCCTTGAGCAGCTGGTCGTACTCCATGCCGTAGCGCCAGTGCGGGTAGCGCGTCGGGAAGCCGCCGAGCGCGGCGGTCTCGTAGAGGGTGCGGTAGTCGAGCACCTCGTAGATGATCGGGAAGAAGTCGAGGCCGTACTCCTTGGCGTAGCCCTCGATCTCCTCCCACGCGGCCTGAAGCTCGGGCGGTAGGCGGGTACTCTTCATAATGCCTAATGCGTGATAGTGATGCGCAGTGCGCAATGCGTAGCAGGTGTGCTCCGCACCACTATCGACGGAATAGATGACGGATGAGGAGCTGCGGATACAGATCGCGGGCGGCCAATGGGGAATGACGAATGACGCATTATGCTTATTTGCCCTTCCCAAGAAAATCCTTGATCGCGTCGTAGATATCGTCGCGGTCGGCGATCTCGGAGATCACAAGCTCCTCGTGGCCGCCGAGGTACTCCTCGAGGTCGTGCGCGAAGCGGCCGGAGCCGTAGAGCGAGCGCACCTGCCCGTAGCAGAACTGATTGACCTTGGGCAGAATGTGCGAGCGCAGCAACTCGATGCACTCGCGCGTATCGCCGCCGCCCCAGTTATCGCCGTCGGAGAAGTGGAACGGGTAGATGTTCCACTCGTCCGGGGGGTAGCGCTCGTCGATCAGGCGGTTGCAGAGCTTGTAGGCCGAGCTGATCTTGGTGCCGCCGCCCTCGCGGATGTGGTAGAAGGTCTCCTGGTCCACCTCTTTGGCCGCCGCATCGTGGACGATGTAGCGGATATCGATCTCCTTGTACTGCGAGCGCAGCCAGGTCTCGATCCAGAAGGCGGTGATGCGCACCAGCTCCTTCTGCTCGGTGCCCATCGAGCCGGAGACGTCCATCATGTAGATGATGACGGCGTTCGACTCGGGCATGAGCGTCTCTTTCCAGGAGCGGTAGCGCATGTCCTGGCGGATGGGGACGACGATCGGGTCGGCGGGGTTGTACTCGCCGGAGGAGATCTGGCGCTTGAGCGCCTCGCGGTAGGTGCGCTTGAAGTGGCGCAGCGAGTCCGGCCCGACGCGGCGGATGCCGGAGTACTTGTCCTTGCGCGAGATGATGTTCTTCTTGCCGCGCGGCTCGATGTTCGGCAGCTGCAGCTCCTCGCCGAGGATCTGCGCCAGCTCCTCGAGCGACACATCGACCTCGATGATGTGCTGGCCCGGCTCGCTGCCGGCCTCGCCCTGGCCCTGCTGCGCGTCCCCCTGGCCGATCGGGTCGCCGACCTCCCCGTCGCCCTGGCCCACGCCGCCGCCCTGCTTCGCGCCGTAGCGGAACTGGGGCAGCTCGATCTGCGGCATCGGGATGGAGACGTACTTGCGCCCCTGGCGGCCGATCATCTCGCCCTGCGACATGTACTTGCGCAGGTCCTTCTTGATCTTGCCGCGCACGATCTGTCGGAAGCGGTTTAGGTCGCGCTCGACGCGTCGGATTGACATATATCCACTCCACCGCCCGTTCCCCCGCCCCCTCCCCGCAACGGGGAGGGGGAGGAGCAGCGGGGGAACCGAGCTCCCCCGCTCCCCACCCCCGCTCGGGCGCGGGGGCAGGGGGTGAGGGCAGCCTTAGTTCTTCAGGTCACCGCGTGCGAAGATGCTGGCCACGTAGTTGAGCACGTCGGTGGCGCTCTGCTCGTTGTAGCCGAAGTCGCGGATCAGGCGCGCCTTGACCACGTCGATCTTCTCCTGGGTGTCCTTGTCGATCACCCGCGAGACGAGCGAGGTGAGCTTGATCGAGTCCTTCTGGTCCTCGAACAGCTTGAGCTCGAGCGCCTTGTGCAGCCGCTCGTTGGTCTTGTAGTCGAAGGTCTTGCCCTCGATCGCCAGCGCGCCGATGTAGTTCATGATCTCGCGCCGGAAGTCGTCCTTGCGGCTCTCGGGGATGTCGATCTTCTCCTCGATCGAGCGCATGAGGCGCTCGTCGGGCTCCTCCATCTGGCCGGTGAACTTATTGCGCACCCGCTCGCGCTGGGTGTAGGCCTTGATGTTGTCGATGTAGTTGGCGCACAGGCGCTTGATCGCCTCCTCGTCGGCCGAGATGGCGCGCTGGACCTCGTTCTTCACGATCTCTGTGTACTCCTCCTTGACGACCGACAGCAGGTCGCGGTAGCGCTTGCGGTCCTCCTCGGAGGTGATCAGAGCGTGGTTCTTGAGGCCGCTCTCGAGCTCGTTGAGCACCATGAACGGGTTGATGTAGCCGTCGGACTGGTAGTTGACCAGCGCGTTGGAGATCTTGTCCTGGATATAGCGGGCGCTGATGCCCTCCATGCCCTCGTTGGTCGCCTCCTTGCGCAGCTCCTTGATGTTGTCCTCGGTGAAGCCGGGCAGGGTGCGGCCGTTGTAGAGCTTGAGCTTCTGCAGCAGGGTCAGGTTGGGCTTCTTCGGCTCCTCGAGCCGGGTGAGCACCGCCCACATGGCGGCCACCTCGAGGGTGTGCGGCGCGATGTGGACCTTGACCTTCTTCTTGTTGAAGTCGCGCTCGTAGATCCGGATCTCGTCGCGCAGGCGGGTGATGTACGGGATATCGATGCGCACCGTGCGGTCCTTGAGCGCCTCCATGAACTCGTTGTTCTCCAGGCGGCGGTACTCCGGCGCGTTGGTGTGCCCGATGATCACCTCATCGATGTCGGTCTGCGCGAACTTCTTCGACTTGATCTTGTGCTCCTGGGACGCGCCGAGCAGGTCGTAGAGGAAGGCCACGTCCAGCTTGAGCATCTCGATGAACTCGATGATGCCGCGGTTGGCGATGTTGAACTCGCCGTCGAAGTTGAACGCGCGCGGGTCCGAGTCCGAGCCGTAGATCGCGATCTTGCGGTAGTTGATGTCGCCGGTGAGCTCGGTCGAGTCCTGGTTCTTCTCGTCCTTGGGCTGGAAGGTGCCGATGCCGATGCGGTCCTGCTCGGAGAAGACCAGGCGGCGCACACGCACGTGCTGGATCACCTTGCTCCAGTCGCCGTTGTAGCGCAGCATCAGGTCGCGGTAGTTGTAGCGGCAGGCCGGGCACAGGTCGCCCTCGATGCGCAGCTGGTACTCGCCCTCCCCCCGGCTGGCGTTGAACTCCTCCACGAAGCGCTCGCGCGACTCGGGCGGGATGAGCCGCAGCGGCTCCTCGTGCATGGGGCACTTCTCCCAGTCCGTCTCCTTGACGCGCCCGGCCTCGATGTCCTCGATGTCCCCCATGTACCAGTCGAAGGTGTAGAGGGCGCCCTCATCGGTGCGCGAGTAGTGCTCGAGGCCGCGCTTGAGGCGCCGGACGATGGTGGACTTGGCGGAGCCGACGGGGCCGTGCAGCAGCAGAACGCGCTTCTCGGTGCCGTAGCCTTGCGCGGCGGCCTTGAAGAAGTTGACCAGCCGCATCAGCGGGATCTCCAGGCCGTACACCGCGTCGTCCTCGTCGAACGACGGGTCGCTGAAGAACCGGTAGCGGATGAGCCGCTTCTTGGCGTCGATGAACTCCTCGGTCCCGTACGACATGATCATGTCGTAGATGCGCTGGAACGCGTTGCGCGTCACCTTCGGGTCCCGAGCGACGATCTCGAGGTAGTCGGCGAACGTGCCGGTCCAGTTGAGCTCCTGAAACTTCTTGCGATCCTGCAGCTGACTGACGAGCTGCAGGAGTGATGCGCCTGCCGTGGTGGTCATGGGTTGTCCTCCTGGTTGGTACCGCCAACCGCCCACCAACGCGCGCTGGTGGAGATGACGGGGGGCGACCGCTTCGGCGCCCGGCGCACAATGCGCCTGGGTGGCTCCCTGTTAAGCGGTCTTGCTAAGGTGCATCTGCTGCTGCTGAACGTTTCCTACCGCATCTTTTGGGCCAACGGGTGCGGTAGGTGTTCCGAAACGAGACGGCTCCGTAAGTCCGCTCGAGGACGGTGGGTATACAGCTTTGTGTCTCGGGAGTAAATATTGGAGGCCTGGGCAACCAGGTGGAAGTATTATAGCAACCTATGAGGGCAGCGTCAAGGGTTGTAGTCGTACATTCGTACGTATGTCGGCAGCAGGCCCGCGGCGCCGGGCGTGCGCGGCCGTGGGGTGGGCGGCGCCCGCGGGGCCTCGCTGTGACCCCGGCGGGCGATAGGGGCGTGTTCGCCAGGCGCCGCTAGGGGAACACCAGGCCCTGGCCGTTGGCGGAGACTGCGAGCGAGGCGCGCTGGCGCTCCTGGAACTTGCCGATCGAGCGGTACTTCTGGTAGCGCCGATCCAGGAGCTCCTCGGTCTTCAGCTGGCGGAGCTCGGCGAGGTGCTCGCGCAGCGCCGCGCCGAGCGCCGCCGTGGCCGCCTCGGGGTCGGTGTGGGCGCCGCCGCTCGGCTCGGGGATGATCGCGTCGGCGATGCCGAGCTCGAGCAGGTCCTGGGCGGTGATGCGCATGACGCGCGCCGCATCGGGGGCCTTGGACGCGTCGCGCCAGAGGATGGCGGCGGTCGCCTCGGGCGAGGCGACCGAGTAGGTGGTGTGCTCCAGCATCAGCAGCCGGTCGCCGACGCCGATCGCCAGCGCGCCGCCCGAGCCGCCCTCGCCGATCACGGTGGCGATGATCGGCACGCGCAGCCCGGCCATCACCATGATGTTCTCGGCGATCGCCTCGGCCTGACCTCGCTCCTCGGACTCCATGCTCGGGTCGGCGCCGGGCGTGTCGATGAAGCACAGCAGCGGCATGCCGAACTTCTCGGCGTGCTGGAACAGCCGCAGCGCCTTGCGGTACCCCTCCGGGCGCGGCATGCCGAAGTTGCGCCGCACGTTCTCGCGCGTGTCCTTGCCCTTCTGGTGGCCGACGATCATCACCGTCTGGCCGTCGAAGCGCGCCAGCCCGCCGACCACCGCCGGGTCCTCGCCGAAGCGCCGGTCGCCGTGCAGCTCGACGAAGTCCTCGCACAGCGCGCGCACGTAGTCGAGCGTGTGCGGGCGCTGCGGGTGGCGGGCCAGCTGGACTTTATCCCAAGGAGTGAGTGTGGTCATAGTGCCAAGTGTAATGCCCAACGTGCAACATGCGGCATCACCGCCGGCAGCGTTCTCGCTTGCGCGTTGCACATGACATTTCGGTCTCAGGCTTTCAGGACGGCGTGCTCTTCGAAGGCCGGCGCGGCGGCGCGGTCTGGCTCTCTCTTGTACAGGCGCAGCAGCTTGGCGAGCGTCGTGCGCAGCTCGGCGCGCGGGACGACCATATCCACCATGCCGTGCTCGAGGAGGAACTCGGCGGTCTGGAAGTGCGCCGGCAGCTTCTGGCGGATGGTCTGCTCGATCACGCGGCGGCCGGCGAAGCCGATGTTGGCGCCCGGCTCGGCGATGATGACGTCTGCGACCGAGGCGTAGGAGGCCAGCACGCCGGCGTAGCACGGGTCCACCAGCAGCGCGATGTGGGGCAGGCGGGCGGCGGCCAGGCGCGTCAGCGCCATATTCGTCTTGGCCATCTGCATCAGCGAGAGCACGCCCTCGTGCTGGCGGGCGCCGCCGGTCGAGGTGATGGTGAGCAGCGGGTAGCCGAGCTCGACGGCGCGCTCGACGGCGCGGGCGAACTTCTCGCCGTAGACGCTGCCCATCGAGCCGCCGATGAAGCCGAACTCGGAGATCGTAACCTGGACCGGGTGGCCGTCGATGGTCGCCCTGCCGGCGATCAGCGAGTCGTTCAGGCCGGTGTTCTTCTGGGCGGTGCGCAGCTTCTCGGCGTAGTTGTCCTTGGCGGAGACGAAGCCCAGCGGGTCGACGGGGGCTAGCTCGGCGTCCTCCTCGATGAACGAGCCGGCGTCCAGGATGCCGAGCCATTCGCGGGCGCTGAGGCGCATGTGGTGCCCGCACTTGCAGACTTTGAGGTTGTCGTTGAGTTGCTTGACGTAGGTCAGGTCGCCGCAGGAGGGGCACTTGACCCACATGTTATCTGGTATATCTTGCCCGTTATCGCGCGCGGCCGGCGTGAAGCGCTTCGGCCCACGGCGGAACAGATCCTTCATTGATCTCACCCCTGGAAGAAATGTCGGGCTATTATAGCACACCTCTCGCCGGGTGCAGAGGCGCCGGCTCGCTGAGAGCGCGGATACGGATGCGCTAGGCCGCTGGCGGCGTCGCCTTCCGCCATTCTCTTGCGCGCAGCGTCATCTTCGAATATGATAGCCATAGTATTTACGGGGCGGCCTTGATCCCCCGCACGACGATGCGCCTGCGCGAAAGGACTCCGTAAACTATGGATCTGATTCAGAACCCTCTGATCCTCGTCATCGCCGTTATCGTGCTGGTGCTGGTGCTGGCGGCGCTGCTCGTCATCCGCCGTCGCCGGGCGGCAGCGGAGGAGATCCTCCCGCCGCCGGAGATCGGCGAGACGATCGACTACACCTCGCTGCCGTACGAGGAGCCGACGAGCTTGGCCGACCGCTTCCGCAACGCCTCGCCGGCGGTGAAGGCGCTCGTCGTGCTGGTGCCCCTGGCGATCATCGGCGTCCTGGCCGCGCTCATCCTCACGCTGTCCCAGCCGGGCTCATCCGCAGGAAGCGCCACGCCGGCCCTCCCGCCGCCGACGATCACCAACGTCATCGCCGAGGTCGCCGGCGTGGGCAAGATCGTCGTCCGCGCCGACACGACGCTGCCGGACGGCACGCCGGTGCGGGCCACGCTGTGGCACGGCGACGAGGAGTTCCCGTGGTACAACCCGGACAGCGCCGAGACCACGGTGCTGGCGGGCAAGCTGACGATGACGCTCGACCGCGTCGGGGATGCGCCGACGCCGCAGGAGGGCGAGGAGTACACCGTCATCCTCTCCTCGTCGCAGCCGGGCCTCGCGGTCGAGTCTGAGCCGGCGACGGTGACGGTGCTGCCGAACTTCGCGGCCGACTTCTACCAGCTCACGGCCGAGGCGCCCACGCCCGAGCCCGAGCCGACGCCCGCGCCTGAGCCCGAGGAGCCGACGCCCGAGCCGGCTGCCGAGCCGACGCCCGAGCCCGAGCCCGAGGAGCCGGAGCAGGTGACGCTCACGGCGACGGTGCGCAACCCCGGGAACATCCGCATGGCGCCGAACCTGGAGGGCGAGGTGATCGGGCAGGTGCAGATGGGCGAGGAGGTCACGCTGCTGGCGCGCAGCCCGGATGGGCAGTGGTTCCTCCTGCAGGCCGAGGCCGGCGAGGGGTGGGTGAGCGGCACGCTGCTCGCCGTCGACCTGGAGGCTGCGGAGCAGCTGCCGCTGCAGGCGCCGCCCGCTGGCCCGACGGCGGTCGTGTTCAACGGCGGGAACGTGCGGGCGGCGCCGAACCTGCAGGGCCAGGTGCTGGACCAGATTCACGCCGGTGAGACGGTGCAGCTGCTGGCGCGCAACAGCAGCGGCACGTGGTACCAGATCATCAACCCGCGCCAGATCACCGGCTGGGTGAGCGGCACGCTGCTCACGGTCTCGCTCGAGGCCCGGCGCGCGCTGCCGATCTCCGACGACCCGGTGCCCATCCCGCCCGCCGCGACCCTCACGGCGCTCCCGGCGCTCACGCCGGCTGTGCCGGCCGAGACCCCGGTGCCGGAGGAGGCGGGCGAGCCGGACGAGGCGGTCCCGCCGAGCACCGGGCTGACCGCGATCGTGTTCAACGGCGGGAACGTGCGGGCGGCGCCGAACCTGCAGGGCGAGGTGCTGGACCAGATCAACGCCCGCGAGACGGTGCAGCTGCACGCCAAGACCGAGAGCGGTGACTGGTACCAGATCACGAATATCCGCGGCGTGACCGGCTGGGTGAACCGCACCCTGCTGACGGTGGACCCGGAGGTCGCGCGCCGGGTGCCGGTGGCGGAGTGATGTGCGTGGGCGGGGCGTATTGCTATGCGCCCCGCACCACCTGCCCGCCGAGGTACGCGTCGCGGATCTGCGGGTTGCGCAGCAGCTCGTGCGCGGGCCCGGCGAGCGCGATGCGGCCGGTCTGCAGCACGTAGCCGTAGTGGGCGATCTGGAGCGCCAGGCTGGCGTTCTGCTCCACCATGAACACCGTCACGCCCTGGCGGTTGATCGCCTGGATCAGCTCCAGCACCCGCTCCACGTACAGCGGCGAGAGGCCCATCGTCGGCTCGTCCATGCAGATCAGCCGCGGCCGCCCCATGAGGGCGCGGGCCATCGCCACCATCTGCTGCTCGCCGCCCGAGAGCGTGCCGGCCTGCTGGCCGAGCCGCTCGCGGAGCCGCGGGAAGAGCTCCAGCACGCGATCGAAGTCCTCCCGCACCGCCGCCCGGTCCTCGCGGGTATAGGCGCCCATCATCAGGTTCTCGCGCACAGTCATCGCGGGGAACAGGCGCCGCGACTCGGGCACCGAGCCCACGCCGCGGCGGACGATCTGCGGCGTCGGCAGGCCCGTGATCGGCTCGCCGTCGAGCAGCACCTCGCCGCTGCGCGGCTTCAGCAGCCCCAGGATGATCTTCATCGTCGTCGACTTGCCGCTGGCGTTGCCCCCCAGCAGGCAGACGATCTGTCCGGCGCCCACCGACAGGCTCAGGTCGAAGTGGACCTGCACCGGGCCGTAGAAGGTGTTGATCTCCCGCAGCTCGAGCAGTGCGTCGTTCATACGGCCTCCAGCTCGCGCGGGGCGGCGTCGGCGGCTTCCCCGATGGTGCTGTGGCCCAGGTAGGCCTCGATCACCGCCGGGTCGTTGCGCACCAGCTCCGGCGCGCCCTCGGCGATCACCCGCCCGTCGTCCATCACCACCACGCGGTCGGAGAGCTCCATCACCAGCTCCAGCTTGTGCTCGATCAGCAGGATCGTCAGCCCGCGGGCCTTGAGGGCGCGGATGATCTCCAGCATCTCGGCCGTCTCGCTCGGGTTCATCCCCGCGGTGGGCTCGTCGAGCAGCAGCAGGCGCGGCCGGAGCGCCAGCGCGCGCGCGATCTCGACCCGCCGGCGGTTGGCGTACGAGAGGCTGTAGGCCGGCTGGTCGATGCGCGGCAGCAGCCGCTCGCCGAACAGGGTCAGGATCTCGCGCGCCTCGTCGCGCAGCCGCTGCTCCTCGGCGCGCACCGACGCCGGCCGCACGAGCGCCAGCGCCAGCTCGACGAGCGGCCCGACCAGCGGGACCTGCGGCCGCACCGCGCGCAGCCGGGTGTGCGCCCCGAGGAGCACGTTGTCCAGCACGCTCAGGTTGGCGAACACGCGCCCGTGCTGGAACGTGCGCGCCAGGCCCAGGGCGGCGAGGCGCTCCGGCGGCAGCCCGCCGATCGAGCGCCCCTCGAAGCGGATCTCCCCCGCGTCCGGCGCGTCCAGGCCGGTGATCAGGTTGAACAGCGTGGTCTTACCGGCGCCGTTCGGCCCGATCACGCTCACCAGCTCGCCGGGGGCCACCGTCAGGCTCACGCCGTCCACCGCGGTGAGGCCGCCGAAGGAGCGGGTCACATTCACGATCTCTAGCAGCGACATAGGCTCACAATCCAATCTGGGGCATCAGACCGTGCCCATCACACCCTGCGGGCGGAAGCGCACCAGCAGCAGCAGCACGAGGCCGTAGACCAGCATGCGGTACTCGGCCAGCCCGCGGAACAGCTCCGGCAGGCCGATCAGCGCGACAGCGCCGAGGATCGCGCCGACGATGTTGCCGAGGCCGCCGAGGATGACCATCGTCAGTGCCAGCACCGAGATCTGGGTGTTGAACGTCTCGTGGTTGATGTAGGAGTACATGTGGGCGGTGATCGCGCCGCTGAGCCCGGCCGCGAAGCCGCTGACCGCGAACGCCAGCCCTTTGTAGCGGTTGAGACTGATGCCGAAGGCGCGCGCCGCCACGTCGTCCTCGCGGATGGCGCGCAGCGTCCGCCCCAGGTGGAACTGGGTGAGCCGCCACTGGAGCAGCGCCAGCCCGACCATCACGGCCAGCGCGACCCAGTAGACCGATGCGGCGTCCACCAGCGGCTGGCCGAACAGCTCGAGCGGCGGGATGCCGGCCACGCCGATCGGCCCGCGCGTGAGCCCCTCCCAGTTGAGGATCACCAGGTTCACGATCTCGCCGATCGCCAGCGTGGCGATCGCGATGTAGTGCCCGCGCAGCCGGAAGGCCGGGAACACCAGCAGCGTGCCGAGCGCCGCGGTGATCAGGCCGGCGAGCAGCACCGCCAGCGGCACCGGCACCCCCAGGTCCAGCGCGAGCAGCGCCGAGGCATAGCCGCCGATCGCCAGCAGCCCGGCGTGGCCGAGCGACATCTGGCCGGCGGTGCCGGCCACCAGCGTCAGGCTCAGCGCCAGCATGCCGTACAGCCAGGCGTTGGTGAGCGTCTGCACCACGTACGAGTCGCGCCAGACGAGCGGCAGGATCAGCGCGGCGCCCACGGCGGCGGCGAGCGCCCAGCGCGGCACGCTCAGCGGGCGGCTCGGCGCGACGAAGGTGCCGGTGAGCGGCTCGGGCGGCAGCTTCCGGCCTGCGCTGAACAGCCCGTTCGGCCGCCACGCCAGCACCGCCATCAGGATGATGAAGGCGAACAGGTTGCGGTAGCTGGTGCCGAGGATCGCGATGCCGTAGCTCTCGATCAGGCCGAGCAGCAGGCTGCCGGCGATCGCGCCGGGCACGTTGCCCGCGCCCCCGACCAGCTGGGCGACGAAGCCCTTGAGCGTGGCCTGGAAGCCCATGGCCGGGAAGATGTTGTTGTAGTACATGCCCACCAGCACGCCGCTCAGCCCGCCGAGCGCCGAGGCGATCGCGAAGACCACCTGGTTCACGCGGTTCACGTCGACGCCCATCTGCAGCGCGGCGTCGCGGTCCTGCGCGGTGGCGCGCACGGCCGCCCCGAGCCGGGTGAAGCGCAGGAAGGCGTACAGCAGCGCGGCGCTGGCGATGCCGGCCGCGGCGACGAACAGGTCGAGCGCGCCGATGCTGCCGCTGCCGACCTGCAGCCGCCAGCTGGGGAGCTGGCTCGGCAGGGAGCGCGGGTCAGGGCTGAAGATCAGCTGCACGAGCTGGTCGAGCACGAAGCTGATGCCGATCGTCGCCAGCAGCGGGGCGATGCGCGGCGCGCCCTGGAGCGGCCGCAGCCCGAGGCGCTCGATCGCCACGCCGAGCACCGCGCACCCGGCCATCACCGTCGCGAGCGTGAGCGGCAGGGGCGTGCCGAGCGCCGCGACGCACACCCAGCCGATGTAGGCCCCGACCATGTACACCGAGCCGTGGGCGAAGTTGATCAGGTTCGAGACGCCGAAGATCAGCGCGAGGCCCACCGCCACCAGCGCGTAGATGTTGCCGATGATCAGGCCGTTGATGGTGTGGTCGAGAAATGAGTTCATCTGTGTCTACACGAGTTCGGCGGCCGGCACGGCCGCTCTCTCGACGGAAGGTGTGGCGGGCTGCAAGCCCACCACACCTCTTTCTGCGTTCCGCCGCAGAGCGGCGAGGGAAAAGGATCTCGGAGGGCCTCCGGACCTCCCGGCGGGGAACAGCCCCGGAGTCCGTGCGGCCCTCGCCATCGCCTTCCGGCGGGCGGAAGAACGTGACGGGCTCGCCCGCTCCACCTCCCGGTGGGGCGCCTGAGCGGGCAGCCGCTCGGGCGACCGATCCCCTCCTAGGCGGTGTGCGCCGCCGCCACCGGCTCGACCGCGCGGCGCAGCGCCTGCAGGTTCTCCTGCGGCGTCTCGGGGGCCACGGCGCACCCGGGCGCGAGCAGCACGCCGAGGTGGCCCGCGCGGGCCAGCGCCTCCTGCCCTTGGGCGAGCACCTCGCCGGGCGTGCCGTGCAGCACGGCCCCGTCCTCGTCCACGCCGCCGATCAGGGCCTTGTCCGTCAGCCCGCGCGCCTCGGCCAGCGTCGGGTTGCCCTGGCCGACCGTGGCCCAGTTGATGGCCTGGACCGGGTACTCGAGCGCCTGGTCGAAGTAGACCTTCGGCCCGCAGATATGCAGGATGTTGAACGGCGCGCCCTGCACCGCCTCCAGCACGCGCAGGTCGTAGGGCGTGCCGAACGCGGCGTGCTCGTCGCGCGAGAGCGCCCCCTCGCGCGCCAGCCGCACGATCGCGAAGAAGATGCCGCTCGCCCCGGCCTGCACGCTCGCCGCCGCGTAGCCGGCCAGCGTCTCGGCGATCGCCGCGAGCGCGGCGTGCGCGGCAGCCTGGTGGTCGTGCAGCAGCTCGTGCAGCCGGTCGAGCTGCAGCGCAAGCCCAGCGTCGCCGCGCGGGTCCTCGGGGCGCGCCAGCAGGAACAGCAGCACCGACACCGGCGAGAAGACGGTCTGCACCAGGTGGGCGTCGCCGATGCCGGCCTTGATGCGCCGCAGCAGGTCGATCTGCTCCGCAAGCGCGGGTTGGTCGGCGCCGAGCGGCCTGATGCGCGCCAGGTCGGCGGGCGAGCGCACCGGCGACTCCAGCAGGCGCGGCAGCACGCCGTGGTAGTCGTCGTAGTCGTAGCGCGCGCCCCAGGCCTCGGCGTAGTATGTGGCGCGCGGGTTGACCTTCAGCCAGTCCCAGTCGTTGCTCTGGAAGAAGCGCACGTGGGCGTCCGCGAGCGGCTCGGCTGCGCGCTCCTCGGGGATGAAGTGGCGCCACGCCGCCACCGGCGGCCGGTCCGGCGCCTCACCGCGCAGCGCGGCGTCCACTCGCTGGCGTTTCGTCAGTGTCGTCACCGTAGGACTCCTTTAGTGATGCGGTGGCTTCGCCCCCGCACCCCTGGCAGGGGTTGGGGTGGCGCTGCCTTCCCAGCATCTCTCGTTCCGCCTCCCTGCCGCAACCGCGTCGCCGCAGAGCAGCGGAGGAAAAAGGATCTCGGAGGGCCAGCGGCCCGCCACGCCTCTAGGAGGGCGGCACGGCCGCGTCACTTCTCAGGCC
>CALJIC010000225.1 GCA_937974195.1 uncultured Roseiflexaceae bacterium
AACGAGCGGCTGGTCGAGGCCTTCTGGTACACCGAGGCCGAGCGCGTCGCCGAGTTCCTCGGCCCCGAGGAGCTGGCCGACACCGCGGCCTACATCGCCGGGCTGGAGGCGCAGGGCCAGTTCGTCGGCTCGAAGCTGCTGGAGATGCAGCTGCGCTCGTTCGACTTTGTCGACGCCGACAACGCCATCGTCACCAGCCGCGAGACCTGGAGCGACGAGCTCTACACCGGCAGCCCCTATTTCGACGAGCAGCTGAGCGACCCGGTACTCGCCGGCGTGCGCCCGCCCTACACGCTCAACGCCACCTACACCATGCGCCGCCAAGGCGAGCGCTGGGTCATCACGCGGATCGTGCTCGACCCGGCGTCGCCGCCCCCGTGGCAGCAGCCCTGAGCGCAGGAGGCCCCCGGCGCGCGATGCGGCTCCGCACCGATCGCGCGCCGGGGGCCGGCGGGTCTAGCGAGGGTCTACAGCAGGTCGCCGAACTGGCCGTAGAGCCACTCGAGGTCGTCGGCGCGGTCCACCCGGTACACGCCGCCGGTGCCAGCGCAGTTGCCGTTCAGGCCGTACGAGGTCGCCCCGGCGATCACGTTCGTGTCGCCGACAAAGTTGGGGCCGCCCGAGTCGCCGAAGCAGGTGCCGCCGGTGTGCGCGTTGTTCGAGAGCAGCAGCGAGTAGTCGCCCGTGAGCCCGGTGTTGGGGGTTGGCAACGATTCGTTGATTCTGCCGCCATAGAACATAATGTTACGACGCAAGTGTCGTAGGATGACGGCTTGAGGTCGGGCGAGGCGGCGCCGGGCGGGTGAACAGTGTGAAGTCAAGTTCCGGCGGTCGCCGCTTGCGGTCGAACACGTAGTGCCCAAGCCGGTTGATGTGGCTCGTCACATACGGGCTCAGTGCCGCCAGCGCCGCGTCGTGGATGACCTCGCCCTGGCGCTCCAGGTCGGCCAGCACCCGGCTCATCGCGAACACGTTGTAGAAAATCACGCAGTTCGCCACCAGGTGGTTGTACTTCACCAGCTTGCGCTGGGCATCGCGGTCGTTCTCGGTGATCGTGCGGTCGCCACCAAAGGCCAGCCACTGCACGAAGTGGTTAAAGCTCTCGTTCTTATTCGTCGCCGCGTTGATCGTGACCCTGAGCTCCTCGTCGCCGAGATACTCAAGTAGAAAGATCGTGCGAACTACCCGCCCGAGCTCGCGGAAGGCCTGGTAGAGCGTGTTCTGCTGGTTGTAGCTGCTCAGCCGGCGCAAGATGGTCGAGGGAACGATGCGGCCCGCTTTGATCGACACGACGACACGGAGCATGTCGGGCAGGTGGGTGGCAATCAGGTTCCAGTCAATCGTGTCGGTGAACAGCTCGTCGAGGTGCTCGTACTGCGCGTCGCGGCTTGGCCGGTAGAACGTCAAATGCTTCCAATTGCGGATACGCGGCATCAGCTTGATGCCCAGCAGGGCAGCGAGCCCGAAGACCGCCTCGTTCTGTCCCTGCGTGTCGGCGTGGACCGTATCAGGTTGAATGTCGCTGGTGTTCTGGAGTAGGCCATCGAGGATGTAGACCGCCTCCCAGACGCCACAGGGGATGAAGTGGCTGAACAGGGCGATGTAGGTGTCGGAGACGTGGTAGTAGCCGATGCCGCCGTAGCCGCCGTAGCGGATGTGGTACTCGGCCATCAGGTTCTGCTCGTACAGGTCCCACTTGGTGCCGTCGGCCGCGACGCTGTGGCCGTCGCCCCAGTGGCCGGGCAGGGCGAAGCGGTGATAGGCGTTGATGATCAGGCGATTGGCGTTGTCGAGAGCCTCCTCGCTGATGTGGCGGAGGTGAACCCAGCCGAGTTGCCGGCGGTCAACCGAGCCCAGGGCGCGCGCGAGTTGGCTTGCCCCGATCTGGCAGCCGTAGCAGAGCGTTGCCAGGAGGTAGCGCTGCGCGCTATCCGAAAGCTTCGCGGAGTGGCCTGAGATGGGGCCGAAGCAACGTGTCCACTGGAGCCACACATTGGTGTCGGTGAGCACGTCGAGAATCTTCACATCGCCGAGGCCGCTGGCGATCTGCTTCTCCAGCTTGCGCAGCCCTGGCGGCGTGGGACGCCGCTTGGGACGACTCACCCGCGGCTCGCCGTTCTCCAGGGTCACGGCCTGGTTGGCAGGGAACGCGTGATCCGTGGTCCTGGCCGCACGGGAGAGGGCCTGCTGCCAATGGACGACGAAGGCATCGCCCGTCGTCGGTAGCTCCACCTGCTCGCCGTAGACCGCGACCAGGCGCTGGAACTCATCGTCGTCGACCAGTTGCTGGCGATAGTCGGCAAACTCGTCACTGTTCACCACGATTAGGTTGCCGGCCTTCAGCGCCCAGAAGACGTGGACGCAGACACAGACCTCGAACATGCGCCGGCGTACCCGGCGCGGTGCGGCCGGTCGCGGGATCAGGTCGCTGAGCAGGCGCCACCAGGAGTCGGGGATCCAGCTGAGGTCAACCAGCGGCTTCCAGATGAGGGGCGTGCCGCGCTGGACGATGGTCTCAGCCGTATCGAGCCAGTCGCCGTTGCGGTGCTGGTTGGCCAGCAGGAAGCGCACGGCCTCTTCCAGCCCCGTGTCCTGGGTGGTACTGCGCAGCTCCAGCGAGCCGAGCAGCCGGAAGAGCGCCGCCCGCTCGCCCTTGAAGGGGTCCCAGAGAAAGGGGAAGTGGCTGTTGGCGCTGTGGCCGATGTAGGCCTCGCAGGCGCTCAGCAGCGCGTCACCGTTCGTCCCGATCACCGCATCAATCGCGGCCAGCCGCTCGTCGGTCGTGCCGGGACGCTGCTGCGCGGTGACGACCTCGCGCAGGGTGGCGACCAGGTGGTCGGTCTGCTGGGCGTGGTTCTTGCGGTAGGTGGCGAGCGCTTCACGGGCCTGACGCTGGATACGGGCCATGCGCTTGACGAGCATCTCCGCAAGTGCATCGCGCACCCGGGCCGCCTGCACGGCGACCAGGCAGGCGAGCAGGGTGAGCTGCTTGGGCTCACGCAGATCGCGCATGCGCGCCGCATCCAGGGTGCGGGCCTCGGCCGCGAAGCGCTGGACCTTCACGGCGGGGAGGGCCTGAAGGGCCTCGACGCCGACGTTGCGGGCGTCGAGCCAGCGCAGATGCGCCTCCCACTCGCGCAGGTTCTTCAGCGTCGGCTTGCCGGCGTCGGCCTTGAGCCGCTCCCAGGGGGAGTGGGTTGCGCCCGGTGCGACGTCGAGCAGGGCCAGGAGCTGGTTACGGGCGGCTTCGGACAGGGCCGCGGCGACCTGGGCGTAGAAGGCGCGTGACACCACGGCGCGGGCGTGGCGGGCCGCGCTCGCCAGGGTGGGGAAGACGGGCAGCTCGAAGCGCTGGCGAACCAACTCCTCCAGCCCAATGTTGATCAGGTCGGCCAGGTCGTCTTTGCTGGCAGCCGCCTCGACCATCGCGGTGAGCATGGCGCGTCGGGCGGCGGCACCATAGGGCTGCACCTGGAGGTAGGCGCGGATGACGGCGAGGTGGCGTCCGCGGGTGCCGGCGGCGTCGTAGCGCTGGAGATCCTCGGGTGTGACACTGCCGCCGGCGGCGCGGGCGATGTGAGAGCAGATCGCCAGCGGCAGCTCGGCGAGGAGCGGGAATGCGCCGAGGCGCTGGAAGGCTTTGAGCAGGATCAGGAAGCCGATGCGGGCCGGCAGGCCGCGGGTGCTCTGTTTCGCAAGAGCGAGTTCATCGGCGGTCGGGGTGTAGTGGTGGACGAGGTCGAGGGCGGTGACGCGGCTGCGGAGGCGGGGGTAGGCAGTGTCCTGAATGCTGCGCATAGCACCTCTACAAGGCAGCGATCAGTCGAGTTCGGATGGCTCGCCGAGCATGCGTGCAAGGTCGGCCGGCGAGGCACGGGTGTAGCCGGCGGTGGTGGCGATGTCGCTGTGGCCGAGCAGCGCCTGCACAGCAGGGAGGGTCGCCGGGGAGCGATCCAGGCCGTAGGCAGCGGGGTCGAGGAGGGCCGTCGCGAAGGTGTGGCGAAGCTGATGCGGGCTGAGGGGTTGTTCCAGTCTGGCTGCCTGGCCGAGCTGGGCGACGATGAGGCGGACGCCGCGCTCGGTGAGGGGGCCACGCTGGCCAAGGAAGAGATGGCCGTCGGGCCAGCCAGCCCAGGCCGGAGCCCGCTCACCACGAGCGCTCGACCGCTGCGCCCAGCGCTCGGCAGTGCGCCTGCGCTCGTTGAGGTAGTCTTGGAGCGGCTCGCGGGCCTCGACGATCAGCGGCACCTCGCGGCGCTTGACCCCCTTGCCCCGGCGGATGATCAGCGTTCCGCGGCGGGCGGAGAGGATGACGTCGGCGAGCTGGAGCGCGGCGACCTCGCCGACGCGGGGGCCGGCGTAGCGTATCAGGCAGACCAGAGCCAGTGAGAGGCTGTGGTCGCGTGAAACACGCTGCTCGGCGGCGCGGCGCACGGCGTTCCACTCCAGGCGCGAGAGGGCCTGGGGAGCCTGCTCCACCTCGTCCACGGCATCGACCCGCCGTACTGGGTTGTCGTCGCGCCGGCCAGCGTGGTCGCAGAGGAGGCCGAGGCTGATAAGGGCGCGGTTGATCGTGGTGGGCGCCCGGCCAGCGGCGAGCAGGGCGTCGCGGTAGTCGCGTACATCGCCGGGGGTGAGGTCGGCGAGGGTACTGCCGGGGGCGTGGGACTGGAGCCACGCCGCGAAGCGCCGGGCGTCGCCGACATACTGCTGCACGGTCGCGGCCGAGCGCCCGCTCTCGCGGGACAGCGCCTGCTCCCAGGTCGCGATGCTGGTGTCGAGATCCATGTGGCCGGGTTATCGGTAGAGCCGGGTTTACGGTCGAGTTTTCGCCGGGATAGGGCCGGCAACTCTACCGTAAAGATACCACATGGTGTCAAGAACTCATCCGATAAGGCAGGTTTGCGGCTGAGTGCTTCGCGGTATTAGGTAAGTTGGTCTAACGCAACCACAGATACCCTTACAGCCTCAGCCCATTTGTCGGCAAAGTGTTGGGAGTGTGTTTCCAACATCAGTTGAAGCGGGGCATTGAGGGAAGCTAGAGTAATTCGTTCACCTGACAAGATATTTGACAGGGCAGTAAATGCCTCGATATTCGCTTGGTAGCGAGAGTAAAAGACATCAGGTTGAGCGAGAATGTTTTGCATAACGCCGTCAAACTCTGCGAGAATTAGACGAAGCGTTGAACAGTATGCATAATACACAACCATTGATATATTGACGGTGGAAGCTTTTACCTGCTCTGTATCGGTGATTGCTGTTATGCCGCCGGAAAAATTACTAAAAAACACCCCCCCCTGCGCACGCGCCACTTTCTGCCATTCTTGCTCCATTGCAATACTTAGTGATACGTGCTCAATGGTAAAAGCACATTCCTCTAGCGACCAATCAGCGAGAGATTCAGCCAAATCCTCCCATTTGCTACGGCGCATACCAAACTCCTCAGAGCTATAGCGCTCGTGAAAGTACTCTATCGCTGACAGTACATACCACAAGAGATTGCATGATATGTAGTATTGCCCGGCCCTTTGCGAGGTTTGCATATCGCCTCCCTTTACGAAACTACTGCGATGATCCGATACCGAACATTATTTAACGCAAGATGCACGAGGTGATTAACTCACTCGTGCATCTTGCGTTACGCTCGCGTTTAATTTTGCTTAATGAAGATATACCACTGTAGTGTTTTGGTTCCCAGCCTCCTTCCATCAAGCGTCTGAGGTCTATATTCCTCAACAAACCAGTTGACATCCTCCTGATAATTTGTCACTTGCACCCGCGAGTAACCGGGAGGTCCTGCACGTCGAAAACCTCGCAGATATTGGGTTCCAGGCATATTGGGCGAGCTGCTAAACCGAGCTCGTCCACCGTGGAGTAGAACGATTCGAGCGCTACTGAGTGTTCCCTCTATCAGGAGATTCGTCTCATCCACCCAGCCCGCACTCCCATCGAGTTCAAAGCCTCTAGGAGCGTTAAAGGCGACATCATCAAAACGGCGTGTTTTAGTGTAGCTTCCCTCGTGGAGGCGCCTAGCATCCACGTTGTCCACGACGGTCAAGTTCGGTAAGCTGCTCTGAGCGCCATTGACGACTTGGGAATTCGATCCATCACCATAGGTCGAGGCGATGATCTTCCAGTCGGGATGCTTTGCAGCCAGACCAGTTGCATAATCGAGGGGGGGATTCTCGCCTAATACAAGGACAGTTCGCTCATATTGGCGCCAATCGTCAGGAGGTGCTGGCAAGGGCACATTTGGGCCAACAGCTTGCGCCAAGACGTTGGCGAGGCATAGCGCGAGGAAGACTCCTATCCCTCCGCGTGCTCCTTTGCTCAGGCCGGTAGGCGGCTCATACTCGGGCTCAACATCGACCCCAATATCACCTATCCCAATGTCTATATCCGGTTCCTCGACATCGATCAGTGGAGAGCGCGAATCACGAGGCTTCGAGCCAGTTTTCGACGAGCCGGATGTAGCGTCTGTTGGATTATTAGGATATGGCGGCGACAATCTCTGGAGGCATTCCCGGAGAATAGGATCAAAATATTCCCAAGGAAAGCACTTTTCTGGACTGTCACGGCGAGGATTGACTTGAGTCTGCCGCCCAGTTGGATCAAACCATACAACCGAGTTCGAATAGGCATACTGATAATAGTGGAAGCTGTATGGCTGGTCGGCCCATCCAGCAAAGGGATCGCGCTGGTGGAAGCGGCCACGGGAGGCGTCATACCACCGGGCGCGCAGATACACCAGCCCGCTGGCACTGTCTTGCAGCTCGCCGGTGAAGCCAAAAGGTGTCGTCAACGCGCTTTGCGGCACGCCCCAGGGGTCATAGCTCGTCGTGGTGAATACCGTGCCTGCATCGGTGAGCGTGGCCCGCACGCTGTTGAGCGCATCACCGATCTCCCACAGTCGCAGCACGCTGCTCACCGAAGCCAGCTTCTCGCGTCCCCATAGCACCGTCCCACCACTCGACCCCTGAGTGATGCGCAGAATTTGGCTTAGCGACCCCGCCAGATCCTGGGCATAGCGCGTCGTGACGGTGCCATTGCTCGTCTCGACCAATATTCCGTCGCCGTTGTAGACCGAGCTGCTCGTGGTCGTCCCGTCGGTCGCACTCGTCGAGCGGTTCAGCGCGTCGTAGGTCGTGGTGATCCCCGGCGAGTTGGTCAGGTTCCCGGCCGCATCGTAGACGTAGCCAGTGCTGGTGATCTGATTCGCCGCGTTGTAGGTTGTCGTGATGGTACTCCCGTTGACCGTCGCGCTGGTGCGGTTGCCGGCCAGGTCGTACCCGTAGCTGTAGCTGTTGCTCGTCGCGCCACTTTCAGTGGCGCCAGTCAGGCGCAGCAGGCCATCGTAGGTGTAGCTGACGCTCCGTGTGCTGCTGCCCAGAACCTCGCTCACGGCGGTGCGCAACCCGAGCCGATCAAGAGTGTAGGTAAAGCGGGTGCGGGTGGTGCTGCCTACCTGGGTGTGCAGGTCATCGAGGCGGTCTGCGTCGTCATAGCTGGCGCTGGTGACGATTACCCCACTGGCCAGGGTAGTGGTGGCCGGGCGCCCGGCGCTGTCGTAGGTGTAGCTGGCCAGCACACTGCTGCCCTGGCGCACCTCGCGCATGCGCCCATCGTTCCAGTAGGTGTAGTCCAGCACCACACTGTTGGGGTAGGTGAGCTGCGTGCGCTCGCCACGGGCGTTGTAGGCGTAGCCGACACTGCCGGTGTTCGGTGCCGTCAGGCCCGTGATCCGCCCGAGATCGTCATGGCTGAAGCTGGTGCTGCCAGTCCCATCCCCCAGGCTTGTGCGCCATCCCAGCGCGTTGTAGGCCATCGTAATCGGCGCATCCAGCTCGGTCGCACTTATCCCTGTCGGTCGATCCGCGTCATCGTAGCTGTAGGTGACATCGTAGTCGCTGCCGCGCGGGTCGTCTTTGAGGGTCAGGCGCCCCAGCGAGTCATAGCGGAACGCTGTGACCTGGGTGAGCGGATCGATCGCGGCGATCTGCTGATCTGCCGCATCGTAGGCGAAGGTGCGGGTGTGATTGTTCGCGTCGGTGATGCTGAGGCGATTGCCCGCCCGGTCGTAGCGGTAACTGGTCGTCACGTTGCACGGAGCTAGTGGGCAGGTGCCGCTCGCGACATTCTCGGTGACGCTCAGCAGGTTGTCGCGCAGGTCGTAGGTGAAGGCCGTCACCCGGCCAGCAGGGTCTATCATTTGCACGCGCCGGCCGGCTGCGTCATAGATTGTCCGGGTGATCAGGTCCTGGTCGGCCGGCTCGCTACCGCCGACCACGCCGTCGTCATAGTTGACGATCGTGGCGATCACGCGGCCAAGGCCGTCCGTCTGGAGCACGGTGAAGCGTCCATCTGGCGTCTCCAACCAGCGTTGTCTCCCAGTACCGTCATACCCGCGCCGCGATGCCCGCCCAACCGCATCAGTGATGACGGTGGTGTGGCCAAGCGCATCGTAGGCCCGGAAGGTGGCGACATTGAGCGCGTCGGTGATGACGGTGGTGCGGCCAAGCGCATCGTAGCCCTGGCGGGTGGTGACGTTGGTGTCGCTATCACTTGGGCCGCCATTCACGTAGTTACGAGTTATCGTAGCCGTGCGGCCCACACCGTCGAAGATGGTGCGATCCACCTGCCCCAGCGCGTTTTCGGTCTCCCAGACGCGCCCCAGTGCGTCGTAGCGAGTGATGACCGGAACATTGCGGTCAGGTGTGGCGCTGCTGAATGCGGCGCAGCCGCTCGCCACGGGCGTGCCGCTCCCGTCGCGACAGTTCTGCACCACCGTGCCCACGCGGCTCAGGCTGTCATACTGCTGGCTGACCCAGCGCCCCAAGGGGTCCTCGGTGCCTTGCAGGCGCCCGGCGCTGTCGTAGGCAGTCTCACTGATACGGTCGGTGTCGTAGCGATCAGGGTTTGGCGCGTAGGGGTTCGTTCCCGGATTGCCGTCGTGATAGTTCTGGATGGTTTGGGAGAGGCGGCCGAGGGCGTCGTAGACGTAGACGGTCTTGCGATCCCGATCCGGCTCAGCGGGGTCGAAGCTACCGTCGACGTAATGATCAATCACATAGTCGATCTGCCCATCAGCGGTGTAGGCAGTGACCTGTATCTGGTCGGTGTCGGTGATGGTAGCCCAGGAGGTGTTGCCGGCATCGACGGTGAGCGGGTCGCCGTTCTCATAGTTCAGAGTAACGGTGATGGGGCGATTCAGCGCATCGTAGTCCGTGACCGTCCAGCGGCCCAGGGCATCGCGCTGGCCGACAACGTTCCCCGCATCATCGTACTGAGTCAGGGTTTGCACATTCACGTCCGGCCCCGCCGACACGCCAGGCTGGTAGTTCAAGGTGACGGTGATAGGCCGGCTGAGAGCGTCGTACTCCGTGAGGGTCGTACGGGTAATCACATCGCTGAACGTGCGCGTTGATGGGTCAAAGGTGCCAGTGAGGATGCCTGTCTGGGTGATTAGCGTGGTGCGGCCAAGCCCGTCGTAGGCGTAGAGTGTGGCGACATTCTGATCCGGCGCTGTGCGGTCGAAGCTCTGGAAGATCGGCAGGCCATCGGTGTCTACCTGGAAGGGGGTGAGATTCTGTGCTGTCCAGTCAACCCGACCGTCCGCGTTGTAGTGGGTCACATCGTAGCGGCCGAGGGAGTTCTTCACCCACACCTGGCGCCCAAGGTCGTCGTAGCCATACTCCGTGATGAGATCCTCATCGGGGTTGGCCGCAGTGAAGACACCATCGACATAGTTCTGAGTTGTCCGCGCTACCGTGTTGTCGTCGTTGTACACTGTCACATCAGCGCGGGCGAGCGCGGTGCCGACACCCACCGTCGTCGTTACGACGCGGCCCAAGGAGTCATATCCATATGCCGTGACCTGGGCATCGCTCGTACCGTAGCCCACCGTCGCGGTGATCACCTGGCCATCAGGATTGCGGTCATAGCGCATGACCACGCCGTTGGGGCCTTGCTGCTCGCTCAGATAGCTATTTGTATACGTGTAGATTGGGGTGAACCCCTGGGGGAATGTCGTTGTGATGCCCGTCGTCAGCCGGATCAGATTGTTATTGGCATCATAGGCCATCGCGGTCCGGCGATTCAGCGTGTCAGTGATCGTAATCGGCCGGTTGGCACTGTCATAGCTGATCGCCGTCGTTTCACCCAGGGCATTCGTCAGCCGCTCAAGCTGGCCTGCTCGGTTGAAGCGAGTTGTTGTGGTATTTCCGTTCGCGTCGGCGAACTGATCAGGGCTAAAATTGCCGTCGTGTGCTGCTTCCTGCACCGTAATGCCGTTGAGGGTCTGGGCAGCGACCGTGTTGCTGGGCGCATAGTCAATGATCTCGACATCCTGCTGGTTATCCGCGCCGGTGGTCGTGATCACGGTGGTCGTGTCGAGGTAGGCGAGCTCCAGCCGGCGACCACCCTGGAGAGTCTGGCTGATTGCCCGGCTGGAGGCAAGATACGGTGTCTCGTACGCCGTTTCCTCAACAATCTGGCCCAGCGGGTCGGTGATTCGGGTCAGGAGATGGGACTGGTAGGTGTAGGTCGTGGTGCGCCCCATCACATCGGTCACACTCGTCAGATCCGCATTGCTGTCGTAGCCATACTGCACGGTGCGCGTGCCGTCAGTCACACTCTGGATCAAGGTCCCACTGCCGCTGTAGCCCAGCTCCAGATAGCGTTCTGTTGGCCGAGCCGCATCGCGGATCGCCGTCAGCCGCCCACTGCCGTCATAGCTGAGGGTCAGGTCACGGCCTTGCGGATCGCGCACGCTGGTCAGGCGACCTGTCACCGCATCAAACTGCTGCTGGCTTTGGTCGCGCAGGGTTAAGGTGTAGACACCGCTACTGAGGATGAGCGTCTCATACACGCCGGGATTAGCCTGGAACTGGCCGCCACCAAGCTCGGCGAACCGCAAGCGGTTGCCCTTTGGGGAAATGGCCAATACCGTGTCTGGCTCACCAAGGGCTGCGCCGGACGTAATGACGCGGGTTGCATAGGGATGATGCCAGCCGACACCAAGGGTACCGCTCAGATCATCCGTCGATTGGCTCGCATAGCTCCGCTCCCAGGCGAGTCGTGGCCCTGGCGAGACAACCACCAGATCGGTTGCGGTCGTCCAGAGGTTCCCGCTGCGGGTGTTGATCGGGCCACCACGGCATTCCTGACTACAGGCAAGCGGCGGGCTTTCGGGCAGCCAGTTCTGATCGTCCGGAAGGATCGCACCACTAAGCTTGACAACAAATGCATCGCTAAAGCCGCCAAGCGTGCCATCGAAGGCATTACTGGTAAGAAAATCACTCGATTGCGTTACGCCGGTAACATAGGCTGCGCCCGAATCATCACTTGCAATCGCATTGGCAGTATCAAAGCTACTGCCACCAAGATAGCTGCTGTATACAATCTCCGCACCACCTGGCGTCAGCTTCGTGACCACGCCATCTTCCAGTCCAGCATTCGAACCTTGTACCGGATCAACCGTCGGATAACTCGTGGTTGATGTCGAGTAGCCGGCAATATAGATTACATCCTGGCTATCAACAGCAATGCCAAACCCTAGTTCACTGCCACTTCCGCCCAGGTAGCCACCACCAACCAGACTATTGCCCGTAGCACTGAGAATCCCCAGGAAGATGTCGCCGCTTCCCCCATAGGCTGACTGCGCGGCATTCGCCGTCGGAAAGTCACTCGATGAAGTTTCGCCGGTCACATGCGCTTGCCCGGC
>CALJIC010000226.1 GCA_937974195.1 uncultured Roseiflexaceae bacterium
TCACACACGGGCTCGCAGTGAAGCTCTATGAAGCTCCTCGCCGCCGCGAGAAGACGGTGACGGAGGAGATGGTGACCTGGGGAGTTGGTGACCTAGGGAGCCGATGGGGCGGCGGCTGTTGGTTAAGTGAAGTGCGCTGCCAGCGTGGAGAGGCTTCAAAATAAAGACCGGGGGCACGGAGAGCTCTGCCTCCGTACCCCCGGTCGGTTGATCTGCGTTATGTCTACGCGGTCGCCTGCGCGGCCTCCGCCTCGCTCGGCTGCTCGGCCTGCTTCACCAGCTCGAGCTCGATCTCAACCGTCACCTCGTCGCCCACCAGCACGCCGCCCGTCTCGAGCGCGACGTTCCAGGTGAGCCCCCAGTCCTTGCGGTTGATCTTCGTCGTGGCGCTGAAGCCGGCGCTCACCGTGCCCCACGGGCTGCGCGCCTGGCCCTGGTACTCCACATCCAGCACGACCGGGCGGGTGACGCCGCGGATCGTCAGGTCGCCGTGCAGCTTGCCGTGGGTCTCGTCGAGCTGCTCGAGGCGGGTGCTCTTGAACGTGATGTGGGGGTGGTTCGCGACGTCCAGGAAGTCCGCCGAGCGCAGGTGCTCGTCGCGCTTGGCATCCTTGGTGTTGATGCTCGCAGCGTCGATCTTTACGTCAACTGTCGCGGCAGTGGGATTGTTCTCGTCGGCCTCCACGGTCCCCTCGAAGCGCTCGAAGCTGCCGCGTACCTTCGAGATCATCATGTGCCGGACCACGAAATTAATCTGCGAGTGGCTCGCATCAATCTGCCAAGGCATTGGGTGTTCCCTCCATGTGTTTTTACTGAACTGCCCACAGCATACCCGCCGCCCGTCAACGCCGGCGTGAACATGGGCGTAAACAAAATTAAATTGCGCAAGTTGGTTGAGAATATTCGCTACGAGGAGGCTCGCTCGAGGGCCTGCTCGGCGGCCGCGATCTCCTCCAGGAGCCGCCGCCGGCCGCCGCTCTCCGCGAGCGCCCGCGCCTCGGCGAGGACGGCCCGCGCCTGCGGCAGCGGGAGCAGCGGGGCCAGCCAGATACGGATCTGCGCGGCCAGGTGGCGCGTCCCGAGCGCGTCGGCCTGCGCCTGCGCGGTCGAGAGCCGGTGGATCGCCAGCGCGGTCTGGCCGCGCCGCAGCGCCACCAGCCCCAGGTTCGCCCCCAGGCCGGCGATCCGCTCGGGCATGGCCAGCCGCTCGGCCAGCGCCAGCCCTTCGCTGAAGTGGCGCTCGGCGGTGGCCAGGTCGTTCTGCGCCAGCGCGATCTCGCCCAGCGTCGAGAGCAGGTACGGCTGCAGGCTGATCGCGCCGCGCTCCTGCGCCACGCTGAGGCCCATGCGCGCGTAGGTCAGCGCCGACGGGTCGCCGAGCAGGTGCAGGTGGTAGGCGAGGTTGTTGTGCGCCAGGATGTACCACTTCACCGCATCCTCGCCGCCCTCCGCCGCGATCGCCAGCGCCTCGCGGTAGTGCGCCACCGCGCCCTCGATGTCGCCCTGCTGCGCCAGCACGCTCCCGAGCTCGAAGCGGGCGTGGGCCACGTCGGCCGCCCCCTGCCGCTCGATTCCGCGCTGCGCGGCCAGCTCCTCGGCCCGCCGCAGATGGACCGCAGCGCCGTACAGGTCGGAGCCCTCGACCGACAGCGCCGCACCCCACAGCAGCTCGGCGCGCACGCTCAGCTGCGGGTCGCCGGACGCCAGCACCTCCTGGGCGTTCGCGATCAGCTCGCCGAACCGGCCCTGCAGCAGCAGCGCCTGCCCGATCGCCAGCCGGGCGAGCGCCTCGCCGCGCTGGTCGCCCCTGCGCCGCGCGACCTCCACCGCCTCGCGCAGCACCTCCACCGCCTGCTGGTGCTGGCCGGACTGCAGGTGCGCGTCGGCGAGCGCCATCAGCACGTCGTAGCGCTCCCCATCCTCGATCCCCGCCAGCGCCTGCTGGTAGAAGCTGATCGCCTCGGTCCAGGCGGCGAGCGATGCCGCCCGCCGGCCCGCCCGCAGCGCGAAGCTCGCGGCCCGCTCCGGCGCGCCGCCCGCCACAAAGTGCGCCGCGATCAGCCCGGCCACCGCATCCAGCTGGCGGCCGTGGAGCACCACGAGCGCCTCCGCCACCCGCCGGTGCAGCAGCCGGTGGCGCGCCTCGCCGACCTCGTGGGAGGCCACCTCCATCGTCAGCGCGTGGTCGAAGGCGTAGCGCCCGCCCTCCACCGGCTGCACCAGCCCCGCCGCGACCAGCTCGTCGAGCGCGTCCAGCACCGCGTCCTCGGAGAGCGCCGCCACGTGCGCCACCACGTCGCTGGCGAACTCCCGCCCGACAGCGGTGGCGGCGTCCAGCACGCGGCGCGCCGGCTCCGGCAGCCGCGCCAGACGCGAGACAATGAGGCTGTAGATCGTCGGCGGCACGACCGGCGCCGCGTCGCTGAACGCGGCGAGCTCGAGCGACCCGTCCGGGCGCAGGATGCCGGTGTCGCGGGCGTAGCGCACCAGCTCGGCGATGATGTACGGGTTCCCTTCGCCGTTGCGCTGCAGCCACTCCGCCAGCTCCTCGGCCGACTCCGCGCTCAGGTGCCGCGCGATCTGGCGCGTCTCGTCGAGGGTGAGGCGGCTCAGCTGCACCTGGCCGAGCCGGCCCTCGCGCATCAGCGCGTGCGTCAGCCTGGCCAGCGGCGAGCGCAGCTCGGGCGGTCGCGTCGCGCCCACGACGGTCAGCCCTGGCAGCTGCTGCCGCACCAGGTAGCCGAGCAGGCCGAGCGTCGCCGTATCCGCCCACTGCAGGTCGTCGATGAAGAACGTCACCGGCCCGCGGCGGGCGAGCGCGCGCATCAGCTGGCTCACGCCCTCGCGCAGCCGCGACTCGTCCGCGGCCACCGGCGCGGCCGGGGTGTCGGACGGCATCAGCTCGGGGAGCAGCCGCGCCACCTCCACCATCCACACCGGGGAGAGGCCGAGCTGTGAGCGCAGCTCCGGCCACTCGCACTGGCCCGTCAGGCTGCGCAGCGCCTCCACGACCGGCTGGTACGGCAGCGCGTGGTCCAGCTCGCGCGCCGCGCCCACCAGCACCAGCCCGCCCGCGTCCTGCAGAAACTCCTCGACCAGGCGCGTCTTGCCGATCCCCGGCTCGCCCATCACCAGCACCAGCTGCCCCGCCTCAGCGGCGGCGGCCATGGCCGCGAGCTCGGCCGAGCGCCCGGTGAAGGGCAGGAGCGCCGCGTGCCGGGCGGCGCCTGCGCGCTGGCCTGCGTGCGCCGGCTGCGCCCACCCGAGCGGGGCCCCGGCGCCGTTCGCCCGCGCCAGGCGGGGGGCCGGCAGCAGCGTATCGGTGACGATCGCATCGTAGACCTGCTGCGTCTCCGCCATCGGCGGCACGCCTAGCTCGTCGTCCAGCCGGCGCCGCAGCTGCTCGTAGCGCCGGATGGCCCCGACGCGGTCGCCGGTCAGGTACTGCAGCCGCATCGCCTCCCGCTGGACATCCTCGCGGAGCGGGTCGAGCGCCAGCGCGCGCTCCAGCGCCTCCAGCCCGGCGCGGTGATCGCCGCGCTCCTCGTAGGCCCGCGCCAGGCTGGCCAGCCCGTGGACCACGGCGCTGTGGTAGCGCTCGCGCACGCCGGCGGCCCACTCGTCGAACTCCGGCGCGTCCGGCAGCGTGAACCCGTCGAGGAACGGGCCGCGGTAGCGCTCGAGCGCGCGCGCCAGGGGCCGCGGGTCATCCAGCGGCGCCGCGAGCGCGTCGTCCAGCTCCCACAGGTCCACATCGACCGAGTGATCGAGCGCCAGCGCGTCGCCGGTGATGAGCGCCGGGCCGAGCGTCTTCCGCAGCCCGTACAGCGTGACGCGCAGGGTCTGCTGCGCGGCGCTGCGCGTCAGGTCCGGCCAGAGCAGCTCGATCACGTGCTCGCGCGGGGTGGGCGCCCGCCGCGCCGCGATGTAGTACAGCAGCGCGCGGCTCTTCCGGCGCGCCACCGTCACCGGCCGCCCGTCGCTCAGCAGCTCCGGCTGCCCAAAGAGGCGAATAGTGAACATGATAAGATATTTTATGTCAATTCACTGCCGCGCGCCAGCCATCTCTTCGAAGAGCCGGTCGGTGCGCGCAGCCATAATAAAATCGTTGCGGTGCAGGTTGCGGATGGCGTGCGTCCACCAGCGCACCGCCACCTCGCTGCCCGCGGCCCTCAGCACCGGGTGGTGGTCCTGCTCGTCCGCCAGCGCCCGCAGCCGCGCCACGAACGCCTGCGCGGCATCCGCCCCCTCGAAGCGGAACACCCGCTCCAGCTGCGGCACGCCGTCCCGCTCGACCTGCGCCCACGCCGGGACCTGCGCGCGCAGCTCGGCCGCCTCCTCCGCCGTGACCGGCGGCGAGCCGGGGCGGCAGGCCGTACAACGCTCCTGCGATAGCTTCATGGGTGCGCTCCTTTCGAACTCGTGCCCTCAGCCACCGACCGCCCGCAGGATCTCCGCCAGCGGCAGCGCGTCCAGCCGCGCCAGCGTGAGCTCGGCCGGCGGCAGGCTGAGCTGGCTGCTGATCGCGCCCGGCACCGCCACGCAGCGCATCCCCGCCGCGTGCGCCGCCAGAATGCCGTTCGGCGAGTCCTCGAACACCAGGCACTCCTGCGGCGCCAGGCCGAGGCAGGCGGCCGCGCTCAGGAACAGCTCCGGGTCCGGCTTGGTGCGCGCCACATCGTCGGCGGTGCGCACGCACACGAAGCGCGCCAGGATCGCGTGGCGCTCGAGCCAGCCGTAGACCCACCCCCGGCCGCTGCTGGAGGCCACCGCGCACGGCAGGCCCAGCGCCTCGGCCTCGTCCAGGATCGTCAGCACGCCGGGCAGCAGCGGCTGGCTGGCGCTCAGCTCCTGCTTCAGCAGCTGCCGCCGCTCGGCGATCGCGCGCCAGTCCAGGTCCGCGCCCAGCCGCGCGCGCAGGTGCGCCAGCGCATCGAAGCCGTGCGCGGTGCCGAGCGCCTCCTTCCACAGCGCCAGCGGCAGCTCCACGCCGAACTCCGCGTAGATCCGGCGCCAGCTCTCAAACGCCGGCGTCTCCGTATCCAGCAGCAGCCCGTCGAAGTCGAAGATCAGGCCGCGCACCGCGGCTGCCCCGCCGCGCGCCGGCCGCGCGCCCTCCGCCATAGCGTCGATCCGAGCCGTCTCCTCCACGTCCACTCGCGTATGCCGTGTCATTGTAGCAGACCGCGGGCGCTGCCTGGGAAGGGCGGTCGGTCGCCGACTTTGTTCCGTTTGACACGAAGCCGTCCTGGTGGTACAGTATCGCCCTAGGACCTACCATTCCGAACAGGTTTGCTCATACCCTCATGTCTGTCCGCTTCCGCGAATGGAAAGCGAGCTGATATCATATGCCCCCTCTGACTGAGCACGTGGTCCTGCGCGACCTGGATGTCCCGAACATCGCCGACTTCGATGTCTACCTGCAGCACGGCGGCTACGAGGCCTACCGCACGTCGCTGACCGAGCGCAAGCCCGCCGACGTCGTCCAGATCATCAAGGACGCGGGGTTACGCGGGCGCGGCGGGGCCGGCTTCCCCACCGGCGTGAAGTGGGGCTTCCTGCCCAAAGACGTCTACCCGCGCTACCTGACCTGCAACTGCGACGAGTCCGAGCCGGGCACCTTCAACAACCACCAGATCATCGACCGCAACCCGCACCAGCTGATCGAGGGCGT
>CALJIC010000227.1 GCA_937974195.1 uncultured Roseiflexaceae bacterium
CCGAACGCGCAGCCGGTGGACCCGAACGCGCAGCCGGTGGACCCGAACGCGCAGCCGGCCGATCCGAACGCCTAGCCCTAGCTGACGGCGTAGCAGTCGCGAAGATACGCCCCGGCGGTTTAGCCCGCTGGGGCGTCTCTATGCCGCCAACCAGACCGCCGCGGCCACCAATCCTCCGGCGAGCGAGCTCAGGGCGTTGACCATGTCGTTCGTCATCCAGCGCCAGCCGCGCACGAGCGGGTGCGGCGTCCCGTCGTGGGCCATTGGCCGCTCGGTCTCGCCCGCCGCCGAGGCGTACATCGCCTGAACGGTCGCGCCGAGCAGGCTATCGGCGAGGCTGCCGGCCAGCCCGCCGAGGAGCGCCGCCGGCACGAGCGGCAGCTCCCAGGGGCCGCGCTCCAGCGCATAGGCGGCCAGCACCACCACCCCGATCAGCAGCGCGCCGGCCGCGCTGGCCAGGGTCCCGGCCGCCGTGATGCCCCCGGATGTCCCCGCGGGAACCGGCTGCAGCGTCGTCACCAGGCGCGGCCGGCGCGCGGCCAGCACCCCGAGCTCGGTGGCCCACGTGTCCGCGTTCACCGTCGCCATCACGCCCGCGAATCCCGCGAGCAGCACGGCCGGCTCGCCGCTCAGGGCGTAGGCGAGAGCCAGCGCCGCGCCAGGCCCGCCGTTCGCCAGCGCCTGGCCCAAGTCGCGCCGGCCGCCTTTCTCGAACTTCTCGCCGGCGACGCGCTCCTTGTGCGAGCGGCGGAAGTGTGAGAGCGCGCTCGACGTAACGAAGAAGACGATCAGCGCCACGCCCCAGGTCCAGCCGCCGAAACCGAAGGTGCACGTGCCAGTGATGATCGCGCCGAGCCAGCCGCCGCGGGTCAGTGAGCCGCGGTGGTACGCCAGGCCGCCGATCAGGACGCTCAGCGCCAGGCCAGCAAGGATACGCGGGAGGTCGAACACGGCACACTCCAGGAGCGACGAAAGTGCGCCGTATCATAGCACGGGCGCGCCGGATGTGATGCGAAGGGATGGTGCAGCGGCGATCCGGCGCGACGGATGCGGGGTGGCGAGGGTCTGCCGCGGGCGACGGCCCATCGGGGTCTCTAGCGGTGTTCGCTGGCGCGGGCGATGGCCTGCAGCGTCGCCTCGAGGTCCGGCGCGGCGGCGCGCGCAACCTGGTCGTGCGGCACGAGCGCGGCGAGCGGGCCCATCAGCGGCGTGAGGTCGAGCGTGAGCGTCGCATCGAGCCGGGTGCCCCCGTCCTCCGGACACAGCAGCAAGCGGGTCTCGACCGCCACCGGGTGCCGCGTGGCGAAGACGATCTCACGGTCCTGTAGCCAGCGCACCTCGCCCTCGGCGCGCAGCGCGTTGAACGGCGTCAGCCGCATGTGGGCGACGACCCGGGCGCTTGAGGCGCCGCGCTCGATCACTTCGACCTGCGTGACGCGCGGGAGCACGCCGGCCAGGCGCGCCGGGTCGGAGAGCACGGCGAAGATCGCGGCGGGCGAGGCGGCGATGGTGCGCGAGCGGCTGACGGTCACGGCCTTGGGGTGCGCGCCGCTGCTCCGCCTGACGTCTCTGCTGCTAGTCTTGAACACGTCCATGGTTGTCTCCTCGTCGCGTCTGCCGCCACCGATGGCGGGCTGGGTGCTCCACCGCGGCAGGCCCGAGGTGCGGCCGCAGGACGCGTTTCACACAGTATGCACAGAGTACAGTGCATATCCTGTGCCACGGTCGCGGCGTTGCCAGATATGGTATAATACGCCACTAGAGACAGCGGATGGCGGCCGAAGTGCGGCCGCCCACTCTTACAACTGGAGTTTGCAAACCATGGCAGAGAGGAAGTCGAAGACCGACGTGGCCGCCCGCAACAAGAGCGGCCGCGCGACGAACCACGACTGCGTCAACTGCGGTCAGCGCATCGAGAACGACCGCGAGATGGTGGTGGTGATGGACGCCCGCCGCCGCAACAAGACGTACCACCACCGCGCCTGCTTCCAGAAGACGATCGCGTAGCAGCGAACGAGGTAGCGGCTCGGTGGGGCCGGCACATAGGGGGAGTATCAGGGGCACTGCCCTTGTGCTCCCCCTCAGTATACCTGCTTTCAGGCTCGCTGCGGCAGCTGTGAGACGCGCACGAGGCTCGGATGGTCGAGGACCGGACAACGCTGGAGTTTCCTTCGAGCGGCATGGCCACCGCGCGGCTGTGCCCGCCCGAGGGTCTGGTGTGCGTGCTCGCGGCCGGCCCAGGGGGGCACGCGCTGCGGGTGCTGATCGACACCGGCACCGATCCGGCGGCCATGGACTCCGGCCTCGCGCGGCGCCTGGCGCTGCGGACCGGCGGGAAGGGCACGGGCCAGGGCGCGGCGAGCGATGCCGTCACGTTCACCGAGGCGGTGCTGCCCTGGCTGCGGATCGGCGAGCCAAGCGAGGCGGGCCTCACGATCCGCGAACTGTTCGCGCCCGCGCTCGATCTGAAGGCGCTGCCGTTCCAGGTGGATGTCGTGCTGGGCTACACGGTGCTGCGCCAGCTGGCCCTGCGGATCGACTATCGCCGCGGCACGGTCACCTTCGCGCACCCGGATCTGGGGCTGCCGGCTGTTGCGCCGCGCGGCGCCCGGCTGGCGCTCGATTTCTTCGAGCACTTCCCCGCGCTGCGCGATATCGAGGTGGGCGAGATACGGATTCCGCTGGCGACGATCGACACCGGCTCGAACGCGGCGCTGAGCGTCGGGCCGGATCTGGCGGATCAGCTAGGGCTCCGGCGCGACGCTGCGGATGTCACGCTGGCCCGCGGGACGGGGTTCGGCGGCGCAGTCGATGTGGTGCGGCGCACCTGCGAGAGGCTGCGGATCGGGCCGTTCGTGCTGCGGGATGTGGAGCTCGACGCGCACGTCACAGGCGAGGGTGATTTGGGGCGGGTGGGCCGGGCGAACCTGGGCAACCGGCTCCTGTCGCGCTTCGCTGCGGTGACGCTCGACTACGAGCGGCGCTCGATTGCGCTCGAGCCGCCTGTCGCGCAGGGGTGAAAACAAGACCAGGCGCGCCCGCGGGTGTGGAGTCGTGGTGGCGCGCCCGGATATACAGCTGGCGTGCAGCTAGTCCCCTTCCTCCGCGTAGGGCCCGGTCTCCGGGCAGTCGCCGCCCGGCGCATCGGTCGGTAGGTCATCATAGTCCATCGAAGCAGCTCCTGACGCGACCCAGTAAGCTGCTTCTACAATAGACTGCCGCCGGACCTACGACCAACCTCCGTACATTACGGCTCCCTAACCGCTTCTCAAGCACAGGAGTTACGTGGAGGTGTGAGCCCTCCACGGATGCTTTTTTCCGCTGCTCTGCGAAAGTGCTGTCAGGCAGCGGCGGCCAGGCCGCGGGCGGCGGCGATCGCCAGCCCGGATGCGACGCTGGTGAAGGTGTCCATCTCCTGCAGCTTGTCGGCGCCGAACTTCCCGGCGAGCATGCGCACGTAGGCGGGGATGCGCGACGAGCCGCCGGTGCGCAGCACGACGTCGATGTCGGCGTGGTCGAGACCGGCAGCCTGGACGGCTCGATCGACGCAGGCGGCGACGGCGCGCACGTCCGGCCCGATGAGCCGCTCGAAGTCCCAGCGCTCGAGCGTATCCTCGAAGTCGATGCCGGGCACGTGCATGCCGAACGTGACCGAGCGCTGGTCGCTGAGGGCGACCTTGGCGCGCTCGACCTCCTCGTAGAGCGGCAGGCCGTAGTTCTCGCGCACGAGCGTGCGGAGGGCGCGCAGCTCCTTGGGCTTGTCGCCGGTCCGGATGGCCTCGTCGATGATATTGAGGTAGCGCTCCTGCGTCAGCTCGACGATCGTCTGCCACTCGGAGAGGTGGTCGAGCAGCACGGCGGGCAGCGGGAGCCTGCGCGGGCCGAGGGTGGCGCCGGCGCCGAAGTGGGTCAGCACCTTGCCCATCACGATCCGGCGGTCCATCAGGTCGCCGCCGATCGGCACGCCGTCGGTCGCGAGCACCTCGGTGTTGCGCTGGCCGTCGACGCGCATCACGGTGACGTCGAGCGTGCCGCCGCCGAAGTCGAACACCAGCACGTGCTGGGTGCGCTCGGCCGCGGCGGCGTAGGCGTAGGCGGCGGCGGTCGGCTCCGGCAGGAACTCGAAGGGCGGCAGCTCGGCGAGCTCGCAGGCGCGGCGCATGCGCGCGATCGCCAGCGCGTCCTGCTCCTCGTTGAGCGCGTAGTGCACCGGGCGGCCGATCACCATGCTGGTCACCTTCTGGCCGAGCTCGGCCTCGATGCGCTCGAGGGTCATGCGCAGCACGACGGCGATCAGCTGCTCGAGCGTGTAGCGGACGCCGAAGACATCGGTGCCGGTGAAGCTGCCGTCGCGCAGGTGGGACTTGAGCGACTGGAACAACCGGCCGGGGGTGTTGGCGTCGACGAACGCGTAGAGCGCCTGCATGACCGTGCCCACCTCGGCGAGGGTGACCTCGGTCTCGCCGATGTAGCGCCACTGGTACTCGATCTCCCGGCCGACGTTGCCCTCGGTGAAGCGGTTGATCGCCTCCCGGCCGACGAAGGGGACGCCGTCGCGGGTGATGAACAGCGCCGAGCGCATGATCGTCGGCACATTGTTGATCGGGTCGAGGTTCAGCAGCCGGACGCGCCGGCCGTCGTAGACGGCGGCGCTAGAGTTGGTGGTCCCGAAGTCGAGCCCGACACGCATCGCATCTCCCCCCGATAGCAGCACAAAAGGGGCCGGTGCCTCTCCGCACCGACCTTCCAGCACAAAGGTCATCAAGTTGTACGGGGCATTATAGCCGGGACGAGCGCGGCTCGCAATCCGTCTCCGGTAGGAGGCGCGTGCGGCGCGGCGTGTGCGCTGGCGATTGCCACAGGTAGGGAGGCGTGATAGGATCGGCCGGCGACAGTTCATGAAGCAGAAAGAGAGACGATGACAACCGCTGAGACGATTGCGCGTGTGCTGCTGCGGGCCGGGGCTGTGCTGCTGCGCCCTGAGGACCCGTTCACATTTGCCTCGGGGCTGCGCTCGCCGATCTACTGCGACAACCGGCTGCTGATCGGCGATGTCGAGGCGCGGCGGGCGGTGATTACGGCGTTCAGCGAGGTGTGCGCCGACGCGGAGGTGATCGCCGGGACGGCGACGGCCGGCATCCCCTGGGCGGCGTGGTCGGCCGAGGCGCTTGGCCGGCCGATGGCGTATGTGCGCGGGTCCGCGAAGGGCCACGGGCGCGCCCGCCAGATCGAGGGGGCGGCGGTGGCGGGCCGGCGGGTGGCGCTGCTTGAGGACACCATCAGCACCGGAGAGAGCGTGCTGGCGGCCGCAAAGGCTCTGCGCGGCGAGGGGGCCGAGGTGCTGCGAGTGGTGGGGATCTTCACGTGGGGCTGGGAGGCGACGCGGGCGGCCTTCGCCGGCGCAGAGCTGGAGCTGCGCACCCTGACGACGCTGCCGGTGCTGCTCGATGTTGCGGCCGAGGAGGGCCGGCTGGCACCGGAGCAGCGGGCGCTTGTCGAGAGCTGGGCCGCCGACCCGCAGGGGTGGGGCGGCTAGGGCGTTAGATCGCGGTCGGCTGTAGCCAGAGGCTCTCAGCCGCCGGGCGGCAGGTTGACGATCTCGGCCTCGCCGTCCTCATCGGGCGGGGACGTGTGGGTGCCGGCGGGCTGTGGGCGGCTCGGCGGCGGATCGATCGTCAGGTCGGCGAGCGATAGGGAATCCTCGCCCCGCGGCGGATGTTCCTCCGCGCCCGCTGCGGGCTGGGGGACGGCCGTAGCGCCGCGCGGGAGGTTGGCGATCGCGACGTCCTCGTCCGGCGGGAGCTCGGTGTCGCCGGCGTGGTGCGCGCCGCTCCCGTCGTGGTCGTGGTGGGCCCCGTACTCGGTGACCAGGCTGGCGCGGCGGATGCGCCGGTCGTACTCGCGGTAGATACGCTCGGCGATGTTCGAGAACCAGCTTGACATAGGCAAGCTCCAGCATCGAATGAGCTGCACCTGTCATTATAGCGCAGGATGCGGGTGGCGTCACCGCGGGCGTCTGCGCAGGGGCCGCGAGGTGCGCCGCCTGCGCCCGGCGTGAACGGTCCCAACGCACCGGCCCGGAGATCAGGACGATCTCCGGGCCGGTGCGGAGGATGTGCACGTAGCGCTACAGCGCGTCCGAGTAGACCGGGCGGCCGTTGGCGACCTGGAGCCCCTCGTCGTGGATGGGCGGCTCCTCGCTCTGCTGCTGCGGGGACGCGAAGCTGAACTCCTGCGCCCAGGCCTGCACATCGGGCCAGTCGCGCAGGGCCATCTCCACGACCTGCTCGGGGCGCCAGAGGCTGCGCAGGTAGGGCAGGTCCACGTTCTCGGGGTGCTGGCTGGCGAGCGGCGAGACGGTGGTGGTCTCGTCCTTGCCCCACTGCTCCTCGGTGCCCGCGCCGAGCGGCAGCGCCAGCTCGTAGAGCTGCACGACGTCCGGGTGCTTGGAGCGGTCGATCAGGTCGTCGGCGAGCTCGCAGACGCGCACGTGGTCGATCAGCGCGGCCAGCAACTCATCGGTCATGCGGCTGCGGACGCTGAGCTGGACCGGGCGCGGGTAGAGGTGCGGTGCGCCATCTCCGGCCGCGCCGACCTGCAGGTAGCCGCGGATGGCGAGCCTGCTGCGCTCGCCCTCGCCGCGCCCCCAGCGAATGCCGATGCCGGCCTCGACCGTCGCGGCGATGTTGCGCTGTGAGAGGCTGGCCGCGACCGTCGGCGCGACCGGGCCGCTGGTGATCGGGAACAGGCGGATCTGCTCGCCGAGGTTCCAGTGGCGCACGATCTGCGCGGGGCCGCCTGGGCGCGGGTGGCGAATCTCCATCTGGCTGATGCCGGCAGCCTCCATCGCGCGGTCGAACTCGTGATCCTTGCCAACCTCTGCGTAGAAGCCGACGTGCGATACGAAGCGCCCCTGCCCGGGCGTCAGCCGCGCCTCGTTCTTGCCGTTGGCCCACTGTATCGTCATCGCGTCCTGGACCATCCGGACTCTGTTGCGGCCGATTGTCATGGCTCGTTCCTCTCACTCGTATTAGCTCGTATGTTCTACTATTATAGGCGATCCGGGCGCGCATGTCAATGACTCGCCTGCGCGGCGGGCGAGGCTTTCACGCGCTCTGGAGGGGTTTGGGAGGCTTCGTCTCCCTTTCCGCAGCTCTGTAGTTGCTTGGCAGCCGCAGAGCCGCGGAAGAAAGGGATCGTGGAGGGCCGCAGGCCCTCCATATCTCTGACTCTGGTGCCGCAGAGCGGCGGAAAAAAGATCGTGGAGGGCCGCAGGCCCTCCGAACCTCCCGGCGGAAACGTGTCTGCGGCTCACCCCTTCCCGCGGCGGGCGCCGCAGCACCGCACTGCGTAAGCGGAAGGGAACGTTCGCGGCGAGCCAGCGGCCCTTCAGACCTCTCCGTCGAGGCCGGGCGGCGCGACCGCGCGAGTGGCAGGAAGCGTCCGAGGCGGGTGTGCAGTCTTTCGTTCCTGCCCGCGACAGGCGCTGCAGCCCGTACCGCATAGGTGGCGGGAGGAAGCGCCCACAGCGAGCTAGCGGCCCTTCAGACCACGCGGCGTGGAAGCGCTGAGAAGGGCTGGCGTCCTTCATCCTTCCCCGGCAGGAAACGGATGGTACGCTCGCGTAAGCGGAAGGGAACGTTCGCGGCGAGCCAGCGGCCCTTCAGACTTCTCCGTTGAGGTCGGGTAGCGCGACCGCTGTACCACCTTGCCGACGAGGGGCGAATCGTGCCGGTTGCATGCGCCGTTGTATACTATGGGCATACGGCAGGATGAATCACAGCGGGCGTCGCGTTTTCTGAGTAATACGACTGACGCGGTGGCCTGGCTCCCGCGCCCATCGAGGGGCTTGGGGGAGCAGCGTCTCTTCAGGGTCTCCCTTTTCCACCGTTGTGCGGCGGAACAGAGGTCCGTGGCAGGCTCAAGCCCTCCGCACCTCCTGGCACGGGAGGGCGGGCGGCGCGGCCGCGGAGCTTCTGTGCGTCAGGCTCCGCCGATCAGGTGGCTCCAGAAGCACCGGCAGGAGTACGATGCTGATGCGTGCGGCCTTCGTTTTCGGGCTGATCCTGCTGCTGCTGGCGGCCGGTGGCACGGCGACCCTCGCGGCGCGCTCGGTGCCGCGCCAGGGGCTGCAGGCGACGCTTCCCGCGGATGCGCTCGCCGCCCCCGGCCAGCTGGCGGCGCCGCCGGCCTCACTCCCCACCCCCGCCACCTCTGGCGAAGGGCTGGCGCTCTGGCTGGCGGCCGCGCTGCTGGTGGCGATGGCGGTTGTGCTCGCGGCGCTGGCGCTTCGCACTGGCCCGCAGGCGGGCCCGGCGCCCGCGGTGGCCGGAGCAGGCCGCCAGGCGGTGTACGGCAGCTGGCGGGCGTTCGTGATCGTGGTTCTGCTGGCGGCGCTCGTGGCCGCCGCGCTGCTGGCGCTCTGGCTGGCGCGCGGCGGCCCGCAGCGGCCCGCTTCAGATTCCCTGCGCCCGGCGGCGCCACAGGTGGCGCTCCAGCCGATGGCCGCGCCCGCGAGGCCCGCGGCGCTGCTCAGATCCGCCCCGAGGCGAGCGCAGGAAATCACCCCTGTCCCGGGCCGCATCACCGCAGGGCGCTGGGTTCGCGGCGATGTCCCGATCGGCCTTGTGCTGGCGCCGGCGGAGGTCTACACCAGCCTCGGGGGCGGCGCTGAGGTGCTGGGCTACGTCGCGCTGGGGGAGCGCGTGAGCCTTCTGGCGGGGGCAGATGGCTTCGAGTGGCTTGTGATCGAGGCGGGCGGCGCGCGCGGCTGGGTCACCGGCGAGGCGGTGTCGCTTCCGCTCAGCCAGCTCCTGCAGCTGCTCCCGCTCATCCCACTCGTTCCGCCGGATACGCCGCTGGACCCGGCCGTCGACACGGGCGCGCTCAGGGCGACCGCCCAGGTGGTGAACGGGACTTCCGTGGCGCTGACGGCCACCGCAGTCAGGGGGAGCGCGCCCACGGCTGTGCCGGTGTTCACGCCCGGCGCGCCCGCCCCCGCGGATGGGCCGATCGCCGTTGTGATCGCGGACAGCGATGTGTACGCCACGCCGCAGGACGTGAGCAGCGTGCGCGCGAGCGTCGCCGCTGGCGAGCGGGTGCGCCTGCTGGCCCGGTCGAGGGACATGGGCTGGCTCATCGTGGAGACGGAGCGCGCGGAGCAGGGTTGGGTCTCCGGCGACGCGCTCGTGCTGCCGCTCGCCCAGGTGCGGGAGCTGGCGAACGTCCCGCTGGCGCCGCTGGATATCGTGGCCGTGCCGACCTTCACTCCGGCGCCTCCGGAGGCCACGGATGAAGGGCTGGAGCCGACGGCGATCCCAAACCCGAACGACGGCATTCCGCTGGCGGTGCTGGGGCCGGGCGAGGTCTACGGCGCGCCGGATGCGGCGGCGGGCGTGCTGGACGGCATCGCCCCGGGCGAGGAGGTGCTGGCGTTCGTGCGGACGCCGGACGGCGCGTGGATCGGCGTGACGACTGCGCGCGGCGTGGACGGCTGGGTGCGCCGCGAGCTGCTTGACCTCAGCGACGATCTGCTGGCGCAGCTGCGCATCTATCGGGAGACGGGGACGATCGACGGGCCGGGGGATGAGACTGCGACGGCGCAGGCGCAGCTCGGCACCGCGACGGCGCAGGCTGATGCGCGGAGCCAGACGGCAGCAGCGCAGACCGCGGAGGCGCAGGTGCAGGGCGATGAACCGCGCCAGACGGCAGCAGCGCAGACCGCGGAGGCGCAGGGCGAAGAGCCGCCCGCGACCGACACCGCTGTGCCTCAAGTTCTCCCGAGCACCCTGCCGGCGACCGAGGGCCCGACCGCGCCGCCCACCGCAACGCCTGAGGCGCAGGCCCGCACGGTCATCCGCGCCGACTGGCCGGGCCGGCTGGAGGTGGGTGAGTCCGACACGGTGACGGTGCGGCTGCTGAACGAAGCCGTGCTGCCGAACCTTCCGACGGTAGCGCCTGACCGGACCGCGCAGGCCGCCAGCCCGGTGCCGGTCGGAACGCCGGACACCAGCCTGCCGCGCGCGTTCGGGGCGGCCTACACCGCCTGCGCGACGGCGAGGCTCGCCGCCGGCGACGGGCTGCAGGCACGGCTGGTGACCGACGAGGGCTGCCTGCCGATCGATGTCGAGCAGGTGGAGTGGACCTGGCAGGTGACGGCGGCGGAGGCAGGGGCCTACGCGCCGCTGGTTCAGATCGACGTCACCTGGACGCCGGCCGACGGGGGGGAGCCGATCCGGCAGACGGTCTGGGCGGAGACGATCCACATCCCCGCCGACGCCCCGCTGATCCCGAGCCGGCAGCTCGGGACGCTCTCGCTGGCGAGCGCCGGCCTGGGGACTGTGCTGACCGCGCCGCTGCTGTACCGCCGCAGGCGCGAGGCCGCGCGTAGCTCGCCCGAGGTCCAGATCGACATGTTGGCCTCCGGGGACAGGGGCGATGTCCGCGAGCCCGGCGCGCCGTCGTGGCCCTCGCCCCAGGTTCTGATCGACATGTTGGCCTCCGGGGACAGGGGCGATGTCCGCGAGCCTGGCGAGCTGCCGTGGCCCTCGCCCCAGGAGCCAAGCCAGGAGCCGCCAGACACGCAGGTGGCGCCGGGGGCGGCTGGCGAACGCGCCAGGCCGGAGCCGCACCTCAACACTGAGTTCAAGGGCGTCGGCCCGGATGAGCCGCTGCCGGTCGGCCGGGAGGTGTCGCTGTTCGTGTGGGTGGGCGAGCAGATCGCCTCCGGGCTGAGCCGCGGCAGCCGGCCGTTCGCGTTCAACTTCGCCGGCGAGCAGGAGCCGGTGACCTTCGTCGTCCAGCTCGACGCCGACCCGGAGTGCTGGAGGATCGAGGCGGTGCAGCCGGAGATGGTGGTGGCGCCGTCCGGCACGACCGATCAGGCGGCGGTGTTCCGCGTGACGGCGCTGACCGCGGGGCGCGACAAGCTCTACTTGAGCGTGGAGCGCGCCGACACCCGCGCGGTGGTGCAGCACGTCTGGCTGCCGGTGCAGGCGGCGGACCCGTCGGCCGGCGAGGTGAGGCCAGCAGGCGCGGCCGCCGGCGCCGCGATGCCGGATTCGATCCGGCGGGCGGTGCAGCTGCCGCTCGACGCGGCCGGGCTGCGGCCGCGCGAGGTGCGGATCACGGTCGCGAGCGGCCGCGACGCGGAGAGCTTCACCGCGGTGGTGGACGCCGAGCTGCCGGGCGGCCACCTGCACCAGATCTACACCGTGCCGGTGAGCGCGATGGCGGTGCAGAACGCGACGCTGCGGCTGCGGCAGGAGCTCGAGCGGATGGTGCTGTTCAGCGTCGAGGACGGCGGCGCGACGTACTACCCCTTCGCCGACCCGTACTCGCTGACGGTTGAGCCGGCGCTGGCGCGCGAGGCGGCGGTGTCGCTGGCGGACGCGGGGCAGCAGGTGTGGCAGCTGCTGTTCCAGGGCCCGCGGGCGCCGGAAGGGCTGAAGCAGGCGGTCCTGGCGCTGCGCGACCTGCCGCACGGCAGCGAGCTCCAGGTTGTGATCGAGAGCCAGCAGTTCATCGTGCCGTGGGCGCTGCTGTACGACAAGCCGGGTGAGATCAACGCCGAGACACTGGACTGGTCGGGGTTCTGGGGCTACCGCTACATCATGGATGTGCTCCCGCCGGGCAACTACCCGGAGCCGACGATCAGCGATCTGCCGCCGGGCGTGGGGCTCCTGTTCCACGACGACGAGTCGCTGCGGCGCTTCACCGATGAGCAGGAGCGCTTCGTGCGGCGCGCGCTGGGGGTGCAGCGCATCAGGATCGCATGCGGCGCGGCCGAGGTGCGGCGCGCGCTCGCCGAGGCCGGCGACTCGACGCTGCTCTACGTCTACTGCCACGGGCAGCACGAGAGCGGCGCGGTCCGGCCCGGCGCGCTGCCGAGCGAGTCGGCCCTGACGTTCAGCCGCGGCGACCGGGTGCGGCTGGCGGACATGCGGCGGATCGTCACCGGGCCGCTCAGCGGGCGGCCGCTGGTGTTCCTCAACGCGTGCGAGGGCGCGACCCAGGACGCCTTCTACTACGACGGCTTCATGCCGTTCTTCATCGAGGAGTGCGGCGCGCGCGGGTTCATCGGCACCGAGGTCAAGGCGCCGCAGCTGCTGGCGCACGACTTCGCGCTGCGCTTCCTCGAGAGGTTCGGCGAGGGGCGCCCGGTGGGCGAGATCCTGTGGCAGCTGCGGCGCTACTATCTCGAGAAGCACAACAACCCGCTGGCGTTCAACTACACCCTGTACGGGCTCGACGAGGTCCAGCTGGCGCGCCCGCTGCTCGTCGGGAAGACGCCTGAGCAGTGATCGGGGTGTTCGCTCGCGCGAGTGACGCGGCCGCGCACGTCGCGTCACAAGCTGTGGAAGAAGGGAGCGACGGCTCCCCACACCGTCGGGGCCTGGAGATTCGCCCCACCGCGTAAGCCTTGTTGATGATAAGGAGGCGCAACTGTGGAGATCAGGCAGGTCGGCATGACCGGCAGGAGCTTCAAGGCTGTCGGGCCGCAGCGCCCGGTGCGCATGGTCGTCGTCCACTCGACCGCGGCGCGCGGCCCGGGTGACTTCAACTACCTGCGGCGCGGCGGTTCGCCCGACCGGCCGGTCTCGGTCCACTACTACATCGCGAAGGACGGCACGATCTCGCAGATGGTCGCCGACACGGACGAGGCCTGGCACGCCGGCCAGAGCACCTGGAAGGTGGACGGCAAGCTGGTCTCGCCGTCGTGCAACCCGATCTCGGTCGGGATCGAGCTGGAGAACCTGAACAACGGCAAGGACCCGTACCCTGAGGCGCAGTACCAGGCGGTGCTCTGGCTGACGAAGCAGCTCGTCACTAAGTACAACATCCCGCGCAGCCAGGTGGTGCGGCACCTGGACATCGCGCCGCAGCGCAAAACCGACCCGCGCGGCTTCCCGTGGGAGCGCTTCATGGCCGAGCTCTTCGCGCCGGACTCCGCGCCGCCCGCGCCCCAGCCGGCGCCCAGCCTCCCCCCCGCGCCGCAGCCTCAGCCGCAGCCGCTGCCGGCCTCCCAGCAGCTGCGCAAGCTGCTGGTGGACCTGGCCTACCGCGCCGCGGGCAGCTCGCACCCCGCCGGCTGGCCGCTGCTGAAGCAGGCCGTCACGCGCGCCACCGGCATGCCGATCTGGTCGATCACCCCGCCCCCGACCGGAGACGGCGTCGGCGAGGACGACGACCAGCGGGCGGTGAACGTCGCCGGGGTGATGACGATCGTCGAGGCGTACGGCCGCGACCTGTTCTTCGCGCTCCAGGACAAGCCGGAGGAGGTGAAGCAGCTCAGCGCCGAGGGGCCCGGGCCGTTCCGCGACGCGCTGCTCGGGCTGCTGTTCCAGACCGCGGACCCGCAGCACGGCTTCCGCCCGAACACCGCCTTCCACCAGCTCTTCCTGCAGCGTCCGACCGAGATCGGCGTGCCGCTCGGGCCGGACAAGGCGATCAGCGTGGGCGGCAAGACCTACTCGCTGCAGCACTTCGCGGTGGACACGCTGATCTGGGACGGCGGGCGGGTCATCCGGCTGAGCGAGCTGACGCGCGACATGTACGGCGCGGACCCCCACACGCCCGAGGAGAAGGCGCTGCGCGACGCGGTGCTGAACGACCTGTACCAGACCTTCACCGGGCGGGCGTTCGACCGGACGGCGCTCTTCTGCCGCTACGCGATCCAGCACGGGGTGGGGGCGCCGCGCGGCAAGGCCGAGCTGCAGGTGCTCGAGGGCCAGCGGCTGGTGGCCATGCCCTACGCGCTCGACGTGCTCTACTGCCGCATCCCGAACGACGGCAACTGGAAGGACGTGGTGGTCGGCTCGATCCCCGGGCTGCTGGCGGGCGGCGACGAGGGCATGGCGCGGCTGACGACGCTGCTCAAAGAGGGCGATGTGGATGAGCCGCCGCCGGTGCTGGGCGGCGCGCCGGAGAGCGCCGAGGACGTGCTGCCGGGCGTGGTCTACGAGGGCGGGCTGCTCGGCGAGGAGGTCGAGCCGGCAGAGAGCTGAGGCGCGTGTGCGCGTGAGCGCATCAGCGCGGTGGCGGCCCAGCGCGCTACTGCTCGGCGCTCACGCGGCCCCGCATCCACTCGCGCTGCTCCTCGGGCGTGCTGACGACCCCGTCCAGCACCGCGGCGCGCAGGTCGGCCAGCAGCTCGCGGTAGCGCGGCCCCGGCCTGAGCCCGAGCTCCTTGAGGAAGCTGCCGCCCAGCGCCAGCCTGACGTGGCGTAGCTGGTCGAGGTAGCGCCCGATGATCGCGGCGATCGGCTCGGGCTCGGCCAGCTGCGCCGCGCGCAGCGCTCCGTCGCTGAGGCCGTGGAGCGTTCGGTCGACGACGCTGTCCGGCACTCCCGGCTGCTGCAGCAGAGCGATGCGCTCCTGCAGCGCGCTGATGTCGCGCAGCAGCCTCGCCTGAGGCGCCGCGGGCTTGTAGCGCTCGATGAGCGCCTCGCGCGCGTCGGCGCTGAGCGGGTAGACGATCAGCCCCAGGTAGAGGTCGGCCAGGCTCACGTCGGGCGGGGGCGCGGCGCGGGCGCGGGCGAACTGCGCCGCGAGGTCCGGCGTCCAGCGCAGCGCGGGGTGGAGCGCGCGCAGCACCCCCAGCTCGTCCAGCAGCGCGAGCGCCCGCTCGGGCTGCTCCTCGCGCAAGATCAGGCGCAGCTCGTGGACGATGCGCTGCGGCGTGGTCCGGCCGAGCACATCGTGCTCAAGCGCGTCGGCGATCAGGGCGCGCGTGCGCGGCTCGATCGTGAAGCCGAGGCGCGCCGCCAGCCGCGCGGCCCGCAGGATGCGCGTCGGATCGTCGATGAAGCTCAGGTTGTGGAGCACGCGGATGAGGCCGCGGCCCAGGTCCGACCGCCCGCCGTAGAAGTCGTAGAGCCGGCCGTAGCGCGACGGGTTGAGGCAGACCGCGAGCGTGTTGATCGTGAAGTCGCGCCGGTGCAGGTCGTGGCGCAGCGAGGCCGCCTCCACGTCGGGGAGGGCGGCCGGGCGCTCGTAGAACTCGGTCCGCGCCGTGACGAAGTCCAGCGTGAGCGGAGGCGGCTCGGAGCCGTTCTGCCCCCGCGCGCCTCGCCCATAGCCGCTACCGAGCTCCAGCGTCGCCGTGCCGAACTGGGCGTGGCTGCGGACCGCGCCGCCGAGCTCGCCGGCCAGCGCCTTGGCCAGCCCGATCGCATCGCCCTCCACCACCAGATCGAGGTCCTCGGGCGGGCGGCCGAGCAGCATGTCGCGCACCGGGCCGCCGACGACGTACAGGCCCCAGCCGCGCTCTTCGGCGACCTGGGCCGCGTGCCGGAGCAGCGCCAGCATCTCGGGGCGCAGGAAGCGCTCCAGCTCGTCGGCGAGGGTGTCGTGGGCGCCGATGTCGGCGGCGCGCGCGCCCTCCCAGTGGCGCAGCAGGTCCGCGCGTGTGACGATGCCCAGCAGGCGCCGCTCCTGGTCGACCACCAGCACGCGCCCGGTGCGCTCGCCGTTGTCGGCGGCGAGCGCCTGGCGCACCGTGTGCAGCGGCGTGTCCGGCGGGAGCGTGGTGGGGCCGTGCCACATGTAGCGCGCCAGCGGCGCCGAGCGCAGCCCGTGACGCAGCGCCCGGTCCAGGTCGCGCCGCGAGATCAGCCCCCGCACCACCCCCGCCTCGTCCACGACCGGCAGCGCGCTGTGGCCGTAGCGCGCCATCAGCTCCTCGGCCTCGCCGACCGTCGCCCGCAGCGGCACCGTGCGGGCGGGGCGGGTCATGATGTCGGCGGCGGTGACGGCGGGCTGCGCGAGCCGGCGCGCGGCAGCCTCGACCTCGCGCAGCAGGTCCGTGGCGCTTCGGCCCTCGACGTAGGCTGCGGCGGCCGCCCGGTGCCCGCCGCCGCCGAACTGCGCCGCGATCGCGCCGGCGTCCACGGCCTCGCCGTTGGCGCGCAGGATCAGCTGGCAGCCGGCGTCGCTCATCTCGACGGCCAGCGCGAGCAGGGCCGGCTGGTAGAGGTCGCGCAGGTGGTGGGCGAGCGGCGAGAGCTGCGGCACGCTCCCCGTGGCGCGCGCCCAGGCGAACAGCGCCGTCCAGCCGTCGAACTCGGCGACGCGCATGTTGGCCACCAGCTGCTGCAGGAGCGCCTCCTGCTCCGGGTTGAGCGGGCGGCGCAGGAACTCGCCCAGCGCCTCGATGCGCGCGCCCTGGCCGAGCAGCCACGCCGCGCAGGCCACGTCCTCCTGGCGGGTGCCGGGCTGCGAGAGGCTGCCGGTGTCCTCGTAGATCCCGAGCAGCAGCAGCGTCGCCTCGACCGGGGTGAGCTGGAGCCCGTGCTCCATGAGCTGCTGCACGAGGATCGTGGTGTTGGCGCCGGTGTCAGCGTACACCAGCTCCTCGTGGGCCGCGGGCGGGCGCTCGGGCCGGTGGTGGTCGATGATCAGCGTCGGCACGGTCGCGTCGCCGAGCCGCGGGAGGCGCGGCGGGTCGTTCGTGTCGACCAGGATGAGGCGCTCGATCGGCTCATCGGGCAGATCCTCGGCGCGCACGAAGGGCAGCTCCTCGGCGTGCAGGGCCGCGAACTCGCGCACGTTCTCGTTGAGCTGCGGGTTGAGCACCGGGAGGGCGCGCCTGTACAGGCGCGCAGCGGCGAGCTGCGACGCCAGCGCGTCGAAGTCGGTGTAGCTGTGGGTGAGGATCAGCTCCATAGTCTGGCTCCGCGGGGGGATTATAGCTGTTTTTCCTGCGCTCTGCCGCAATGAGGCTGCGGCGGGGCGCAGGTCCGCGGAGGGCGGCGCGGGTCAGAGCTCGCCGAGATCGCGGTAGCCGAGGCGCTCGAGCGCCACGAAGCCGAGCGCGGCGATCAGCATCAGGATCGTGCTGAGCGCCAGCGCCTGCCCGTAGTTCTCGGCGCCCGGCTGGCCGAGCAGGCGCCCGATCACCACCGGCACGGTCGGGTAGTCCGGGCGCGCCAGCAGCAGCGCCGCGCCGAAGTCGCCGAGCGAGACGGTGAAGCTGAACACCGCGCCGACGAGCAGCGCCGGGGCGAGCAGCGGCAGGTCGACGGCGCGCAGCACCTGGATCGGGCGCGCGCCGAGCAGCTGCGCCGCCTCGCGCAGCCGCACGTCGAGCGACCGCAGCGACGGCAGGAGGCTGCGCACGACGAACGGGAAGGCCAGCAGCGCGTGCGCCGCCGGGATCAGCCACGGCGAGCTGAGCAGCCCCAGCGGCCCGAGCGCGACGATGTAGCCCAGCCCGAGCGTCACGGCGCTGACCCCGAGCGGCAGGGTGAAGAGGGGGTCGAGCAGCCGCAGAAACCAGCGGCGGGCGGTCTGGAGCGGTGTGGCGCTGCGCCGGCTGTTCGCGGCCGGCCGCTGGCGGCTGGCGAGGAGGTACGCCGCGGGCACGCCCACCAGCAGCGCGAGCGCGGTCGCGGCCAGCGCGAATAGCAGCGAGTTGGCGATCGCCTGCGCCGGCGGGACGAAGAAGAAGGAGCCGCGCCGGTTCTCGCCCAGCAGCCAGTAGTACGAAAGTGTGAGCTCGCCCTCCTCGCCGGGGCCGAGCGCGGTGACCGAGCGCAGCGCGAGCGCCGCGAGCGGCGCGCCGATCAGCGCCAGGAGCACCGCGATGTTGGCGGCCACCAGCGCCCGCGCCGGCCAGGAGCGCGGCGGGGAGGCCCGCGGCTGCCCACGGCGCTCGAGCGGGGCCGCCACGCGCGCCTGGATCCGGGTGTAGGCCAGCGTCGCCAGCAGCGTCACCGCGATCTGCACCAGCGAGAGCGCGGCGGCCACGTCCAGCCGCAGCAGCTGCGCGGTCTGGCGGTAGATCTCGACCTCGACCGTGGCGAAGCGCGGCCCGCCGAGCAGCAGCACGATCCCGAAGCTGCCGAAGGTGAAGATGAACACCAGCAGCGCCGCCGCGCCGATCGCGGGGAGCAGCAGCGGGAGCGTGACGGCGAGCAGGGTCTTTCTGCGGTCGGCGCCGAGCACCGCGGCCGCCTGCTCCAGCTGCGGGTCCAGGGTGCCCCAGAAGCCGCCGACGATCCGCAGCACGACGCTGTAGTTGTAGAAGACGTGGCCGAGCAGGATGGCGCCCAGCGTGTTGAGCACCTGCAGCGGCGGCCGCTCGAGGCCCAGGAGCGCCTGCAGCCACTCGTTGACGAGGCCGCGCGGGCCGAGCAGCGCGGTGAAGGCCGCGGCGACGACGGGGGTGGGCAGCACGAACGGCGCGGTGGCGAGCGCACGCAGCAGCGTGCGGCCGGGGAACCGGAAGCGCGCGAACACGTAGGCCGCCGGCAGCCCGGCGGCCAGCGTGAGGAGCGTCGAGAGCGCCGCCTGCCAGGCGCTGAACCAGATCACCTGCAGGTAGTAGGGCTCCGGCAGCACGGTCGCCAGCCCGCCCCCGCCCGCCAGCCGCAGGATCGACAGCAGCGGGTACAGGAAGAAGAAGCCGAGGAAGGCGAGCGGGATCGTGTAGATGAGCGTTCGGAGCTTCATACCAGGTCGCGGGGAATGGCGCACGTCGAGGTGCGCTCGAACACGCGCTCGTCGCCCTCGTACGCCTCGACGGTGTTGCTGAGATAGAAGTGCGCCGCGTCGCACGTCATGGCGCTGGCCGTCTGCACGCGCACCTGCCACGCCCCGCGCGCGATGGTGATGCGGTGCTCGCTCTCGGCGCGCGCCGAGAGCGGCTGCCCCTCGACGATTGTGTAGCGGTCGATCTGAAGGCTCTCGTAGGTCAGCCCGTCGGCGAGGCGGAAGCCGCCGCCGTCCTGCTGGTCCTCCCAGACCACCTCGCCGGAGATCTGGTCGCGCCGGTTCTCGCGGCGGCGCGAGGCGGGCCGCGTGATCTCCACCTGGAGCGGCGGGGCGGTCTCGGGCGGCCCGAAGGGCGCGAGCCGCTCGTCCTCGGGGCGCGGGGGGCGCACGGGCAGCGTGAGCGACGCGCTGTAGAGCGTGAGCGTCACGGGCGCGGGCGAGGGCCAGGCGTGCGGCCAGTAGGTCGGCGAGACTGCGATGCGCCAGCGGTGGCCGGCGGGGAAGCGGTGCCCGGCAACGTTCAGCCGCACGGTGACGGTGTAGCGCCGGCCGGGCTCGAGCGGCGAAGGGTGCTCGTGGCTCTCGCGGTGGGTCAGGTTGAGCACGCCGCGGCTCACGAGCAGCGAGGCTCCGTCCGGCGCCACGTCGCACAGGCGCACGGCCACCAGCGCGCACGCCTGGTCCGCCGACAGCTCGAGCGTGACCTCCGGGAAGCCGAGGATCTCCAGCGGCTCGCCGAGGGGCGCGCTGGTGAAGCAGAGCGCCGCGCCGTCCTCGGAGCGCTGGTCGGGCGGGAAGTCGCCGGGGAGGCCGTAGGCGCACCAGGCGCCGGCGTCCATGCCGTGGCTCTGGAGGCCGGTGATGGATGCGGGCGTCTCCGCGCCGGCGGCGGGCGCGAGCCGGTGTGTCTGTGGGGTGATGCGCGGCGACGGCCAGGAGTCCTCGGCGACCCAGCGGCCCGGCCGCTCGGCGTAGGAGGTGGCGGGCGGGACGTACTCCTGCATCCAGACCCGCAGCATCGGCTCGTCCATGATGCCGGTGTCGATGCCCTTGAGCCAGTAGTCCCACCAGCGCAGGCACTCCTGCAGGAAGCCGATCGCCGGGCCCGGCTCGGCCACCTCGGGGAACTCGTGGGCCCACGGGCCGATCAGGCCCTTGCGCGGGCAGGTGAGGCCGGCGAGCAGCCGCGGCACGGCGTTGGTGTAGCCGTCGGCCCAGCCGCCCACCACGTACACGGGGCAGGTGATGGGCGGCGCAGAGGCCGCGCCGGCGCCCGCATACGTCTCGCAGACCGAGCCGTGGCGCCAGTAGTCGTCGCGGCGCTGGTGGCGCAGCCAGGTCTCGATGTAGGGCGGGGTGCGCTCCAGGCGCTCGCGCCAGATGTCGCGCCAGCCCTCGCCGACGACCTGCGGGTCGGGCGGGAGCGCGTTGTAGGCGAGCATCACCGAGGCCCAGGCGAGCATGTCCAGCCCCTGGACGCAGCCGCCGATGTAGTGCACGTCGTCGGCGTAACGGTCGTCGGTCGAGTAGATCGTGACGATCGCCTTGAGCTGCGGCGGGCGGCGGGCGGCGATCTGGAGCGCGTTGAAGCCGCCCCACGACTTGCCGAAGATGCCGACGTCGCCGGTGCACCAGGGCTGCTCGGCCAGCCAGGCCAGCACCTCGAGCGCGTCGTCCTGCTCCTGCGCGAGGTACTCGTCCAGCAGCAGCCCGTCCGAGTCACCGCTGCCGCGCATGTCGACGCGCACCGTCGCGTAGCCGTGGCCGGCCAGGTAGGGGTGGCGCAGCGCGTCGCGCCGGGCGGTGCCGTCGTTCTTGCGGTAGGGCAGGTACTCGAGCAGCGCGGGCACCGGGCGCCGCTCGGCGTCCTCCGGCAGCCAGATGCGCGCCGCGAGCCGGCAGCCGTCCGAGAGGGTGATCCAGGTGTGCTCGATGACGCGGATCGGGTGTGGGAGCGCGTGTCTGATCATGGCTGCCTCGTGGCCTTCAGACGACTCGTCGTGTGGCGGTGCGGCGGAGAGGTGCCTGACAGGCCATCTCTCCGCCGCACCTCTCCGTGGGGCGGGCCGGCCGCCCGGCGCCGCGCTGGGGCTGCAGCAGGTTGGAGTCGCGATCGGCGCCCCGGCCGGCGTGGCGCCCGCCCGGCAGGAACGCGCGCGGGGCGCCGCCGGCATCGCTTTCAGCACGCTCAGGATGGGCGCTGCGCGGCGTACGGCGCCCCTACCGCAGCACGATCTGCGTCCACTCCTCGATCCAGCGCTCGCGGTTCTGGTCGATCTCCTCGGGCGTCAGCGCCACCGGCTGCTCCGGCACCTGCGCGAACTGCTCGAACACCTCCGGCTGCGCGGCGTCGGGCAGCACGGGGTAGACGAACATCTGCAGCGGGATGTCCTCCTGGAACTCCTTGCTCAGCATGTAGTCGATGAACTGCTCGGCGAGCTGCCGCTGCTGCGTGCCCTTGAGTATACCGGCAAACTCGATCTGCAGGAAGCTGCTGGCGAGCATGTTGCCGGTCGGCGGCTCGCTGAGCTTGCCCTCGCTGAAGTACACCTCGGCGGCGGGGCTGGTGGCGTAGGAGACGACCAGCGGCCGCGGCCCGCGGCCGCTGGAGCCGCTGAAGTGGGTGTAGTAGGCATCCTCCCAGCCCTCGGCCACCAGCACGTCGTTGGCGCGCAGGTCGCGCCAGAAGTCCTGCCAGGTGTACTCGCCGCCCTCGCCGAAGGTGGCGACGGTGGCGAGCAGGAAGGCCAGGCCGGGCGAGGAGGTGGCGGCGTTCTCGACCACGAGCATGCTCTCCCACTGCGGCTCGGCCAGCTCGCGCAGCTCCTGCGGCGGCTGGAGCCCGCGCTCCTCCAGGAAGGCCTTGTCGTAGTTGATCGCCACGTAGCCGTAGTCGATCGGCGTCAGGCGGTTGCTCGCGTCCAGCCGGAAGCGCTCCGGGACGGCCGCGAGCGCCGGCGACTCGTAGGGCTCGAAGATGTCCGCGGCGAGCGCCCGGCTGAGGAAGGTGTTGTCCACGCCGAAGAACACGTCCGCGAGCGGGGTGTCCCGGCTGAGGATGGCCCGGTTGAGCGCCCCGCCGGCGTCGCCGGAGGGCAGGATCTCGATCGTGGCGCCGGTCCGCTGCTCGAAGGCGTCGAGGATCTCCTGGCTGATGTTGAAGCTGTCGTGGGTCATGATGACCAGGCGCCCGCCGCCGGCCTCGTCCGCGGCGCCCTGGGCGGCGGTCGGCTGCGGCTCGCTGGCCTGCGGCGCCTCGGTGGGCTGCGCGGGGCCCGGCTGGCCGCCGCAGGCGGCGAGGAGCGCGATCAGGATCGCGCTGGTGATGAGCTTTCGCATCGGTGTGCCCTTTCGGAGCGGCGGCAAACAAAACGCCGGCCCGTAGAGAGCCGGCGGTGTGCCGCGACGCTTCCCTACGCTGGTACGAACCAGATCAGGTTCCGAGGGTTCAGCGGCATCGGTGGGGCCGCAATCTCAGCCGGGCTCACCCGGCACCCCTAGCGGTATACGATTGTCTGTGGCTACCTTAGTACCCGATAGCGTACCACGCCCGGCCCGTGGTGTCAAACGCACACCGCAGGCCCCGCGCGGCACGTCACGGGATGTACGCCAGCCGGTCGGGCGGCCAGAAGCGCAGCACGACCCGGCCGACGATCTGCTCGGCGGGGATGGGGCCGAAGCTGCGCGAGTCGCGGCTGACGGCGCGGTTATCGCCCATGAAGAAGTACTCGTTGGGGCCGAGCGCCAGCTCGCAGTAGGCCGAGCAGTCGGTGGCGATGCCGGCCAGGTAGGGCTCGCTCAGGAGCTCGCCGTTGATGAAGACATGCCCGCCGCGGATCGCGATCGTCTCGCCCGGCAGGCCGATCAGGCGCTTGATCAGGGCGTCGCCGCGCCGCTCGGGGTCCTCGTGGAAGACCACCACCTGGCCGCGGCGCAGCTCGAACGGCGCCGCGGCGACGCCGCCGGCCGCGTGGGCGCGCTCGATGACCCAGGCCGGCAGGGCGCTGCCGATCTGGCTGACCATGATGCGCTCCCCCTCGTGGAAGTTGGGCTCCATGCTCGTCTGGTGGATCTCGTAGCGCCCGACCAGCGCGGCGAAGATGAACATCAGCAGCACGGTCTGCGCGAGAAACTGGAGCCCGTCCACCACATCGCGCGCGGGCCTGTGCGGCCGCTGCGGGTGCGGGGCAGGCCCCGGAAGATCATTGACCGATCGGCGTCTCATAGAGCGTTCCTTCAGGGGCGGGGGACCCACCGCGCGCGGCGCGCAGCCACGCCAGCGGCTGCCACCCGGCCAGGAGCTCCGCCGCCAGCAGCCCGCCGAGCAGCAGCATGCCGTAGAACTTGTACGAGATGCCGGCGATCGTCAGCGCGCCCATGATCGTGCCGTCGTAGAAGCTCCACTGATTGCCGTAGGCGATCAGCGCGAAGCTGAGCGCGAGGGCGGCCGCCCGCGGCAGCGCCACCCGCCGGCCGCGCAGGTGCAGCAGCAGCCCGGCGAACGGCACGAACAGCAGCGTCTGGTAGTGCATCCAGGCCGCCGGCACGGTGAGCACCATGAGCAGCAGGAACTGGCCGTACTGCAGCGCGAAGAGCGTGCTGTCCGCCTTGGCCGGCCGCAGCGTCAGCCCGCAGGCCACCAGCACCACCGCGCCGGAGATCGCTGTGCCGAGCAGCTGCAGCGCGCCGTTGGCGAAGATCTCCGCGTCGCGCGGCGAGTCCGCCAGCCGGGCGATGAAGCCCGAGATCGTCTGGTTCTCGACCCACGAGGTCGTGCCGCCGATATTCGGCAGCACCTGCGTCAGATAGATGCGGTGCATCTCCCAGCCCATCACCGCCAGCGCCAGCCCGTTGCAGACGAGCATGCCGAGCGCGAAGCCCAGCAGGGCGCCCCAGCGACGCTTGAGCACGAAGAATGCCAGCAGCACCACCGGGTAGATCTTGAACAGCGTGCCGAGCGCCACCAGCGCGCCGGCGATCACGTCGGGGGCGTGCGATGCCCAGCGCCCTGTCGCGGCGAGCCGCTCGGACCGGAGCGCCCAGAGCGCCAGCGTCAGCAGCAGCAGCAGCACCAGGTCGATCTGCCCGTAGGCCAGCGTGTCGGCCAGCGGGCGGAAGTTGAGCAGGATCAGCGTGGACGCCCCGGCGAGCGAGAGGACCGGCAGGCGCCACATCCGCAGCCACACCAGCGCCGTCGCCAGGATCAGCGCGGTGTTCATGATGCGGTGGTAGAGCAGGATGGTGAGCCCGTCCTGGAACACGAACGGCAGGAAGAGCATGCCGTAGAACGGCGGCACCTTGAAGACGTGGCCGAAGTGGTTGGTCACCACCGCCTCGAGGTCGTACAGCGAGCCGCCGCGCGCCCACTCGCGCGCCCCGCGGAACAGGATCCAGAAGTCCGGCGCCTGGCGGGTGTAGGCGTACCACAGGTTGTAGACCAGGTGGGCGCCGGCGAAGAGCGCCAGGACGACGAGCGCCCTCTTCGCCAGCGCCTCGCGGCTCGGGCGGCGGGCCAGATACCAGCCGCCCAGCCCGAGCAGGAGCGCCGCGCAGAGCGCCGCCCCGATCCAGATCGTCTGCGGGGCCAGCCCGACGCCCGGCGCCTCGTCCCAGATCATGAAGCCCTGGAAGAGCGGCAGCGTCCACCAGGCGACGGCCATGAGGACCGGGAGGTGCTCGCCCTGAACCGATGGCCGGCGGTCGTCCGCCGTGTGCTCGCCGCTCGCCAGCGGCACGAGCGCGCGCGCGGCCAGCAGGCCCACGCAGCCGACGGCGGCCAGCGCCGCGAAGCGCTGCACGAACGGCAGCACGTCGAGCGGCATGGCGGCGACGAGCGCGGCGACGAGCACGGCGCCCGCGGCCGCGCAGCCCAGGGCGGCCCAGCGCCCGAGCCCGGCGAGTCGAGGCGCCGCGTAGCCGAGCGCCCCGAGGGCCGCCCCCCACAGCGTGAGCCAGGCGGAGGGCAGCGGGACGCTCGCGCCCGCCGGCGCCAGGTGCACGCGGTCCACCACGACCCCGAGCGGCCGCGGGTCGGCGGCCAGCAGGATGCTGTCCCCCGCGAGCCGCAGCCGCAGCGCCCAGTCGAGCCGCTCCTCGGGCGGCGCCAGCAGGTAGTAGGTGCGGAACAGATTATCGCGCAGCTCGAGGCGCGCCAGCTCCCGCCCGTCGGCGCTGACAGCCACCTGGGCGGGCGGCTGGCCCTCCGGCCGGCCGTTCTGCAGCCGGAGCGCGACGAGCGCCGGCAGGTTCGACGGCGGGCGGGGGAGCGCGAGCGTCGAGTCGCCGTCGGTCCAGCGGAAGCTGGTCGCGCCGATCAGCTCGGGTTCGTTGAACCCCACGGCGAAGCGCCGGTCGCTCCCGCCCACGTCCACCGCCAGCGGCCAGGCGGCGGCGTAGGCCGCCCACAGCGCCAGCAGCGCCACGAGCGCGGCCGAGAGGGCGAGCGTGAGATCCGTGTATCGGGCTATAGGTCGTCGGTTCATCGCGTAGCGTAGGGGCGTGTCCGGCGTCGCCGCGACGCCTCAGCCGAGAGATGTCTCGCGGAAAAAGGAGTGCCAGCGGCCCCCCGCATCTCCCGGCGGAAAGCCGCTCCGGCGGGCCGGCGGCCCCTCACAGCACCTCGCGCAGCGCGCCGGCCACCGCGCGGACCTCATCGTCGGTCAGCTCGGGGTACATGGGCAGCGAGAGCACCTCGCCCGCCAGCCGCTCGGTGACCGGCAGCCCGCCGGGGGGCGCCAGGTGCGCGTACACCGGCTGCTGGTGGGCCGGCAGCGGGTAGTGGACCTCGGTGCCGATGCCGCGCTCGCGCAGCGCCGCCCGCACCGCGTCGCGCCGGTGCGCCGGGAGCCGGACGACGTACAGGTGGTAGACGTGGTCGCCGTCCGGCGGGTCCTCGGGCAGGATGAGGCCGGTGCCGGACAGCAGCTCGGTGTACATCCGGGCGATCTCGCGGCGGCGGGCGTTCCAGGCGGGGAGGTGCGGCAGCTTGGCGCTCAGCAGCGCGGCCTGGATCTCGTCCAGCCGCGAGTTCAGGCCGCCGGGCTCGGTGGTGTAGTACTTGCGCTCCCAGCCGTACTCGCGCAGCCGGCGCAGCTTCTGCGCCAGCGCGTCGTCGTCGGTGACCACCGCGCCGCCGTCGCCGAGCGCCCCCAGGTTCTTCGTCGGGTAGAAGCTGAAGCAGCCGCACGCGCCGATGCTGCCCGCCAGCCGGCCGCGGTACGTGGCGCCGTGGGCCTGGGCGCAGTCCTCCACCACCGGGATGCCGTGGCGCCCGGCGACGGCCATGACCGCGTCCATGTCGGCCATCCGGCCGTACAGGTGCACCGGCACGATCGCCTTGGTGCGCGGAGTGACCGCGGCGGCCAGCGCGGCCGGGTCCATCGTGTGCGTGCGCTCGTCCACGTCCACCAGCACCGGGCGCGCGCCCACAGCGAGCGCCGTGAGCGTCTCGTACACGCTGGCGTTGGCGACGGTGACCACCTCGTCCCCCGGCCCGACGCCGAGGGCGGCCAGGGCCAGCTGGAGCGCCTCGGTGCCGCTGGCGACCCCGACGCAGTGGCGCACCCCGCAGAAGGCGGCGAACGCCTCCTCGAAGGCGCGCACCTCCGGCCCGAGGATGTACCAGCCGCTGGCGAGCACCCGCGCTGCGGCGGCGTCCAGCTCGGCGCGAATGGCGTCGTACTGGCGCTTAAGCGACCCGAAAGGGACCTCCACTCTCTTCGGCGTGCTCACCAGTAGTACTCCCGCTCTTCCCGATAGAACGCCAGCGTGCGGCACAGGCCCTCGCGCAGCCCGACGCGCGGGCGCCAGCCGAGCCGCCCCCGGATGAGCCGGTAGTCGCCGTAGTAGTCCCCGATGTCGATCACCTTCCGATCCGGCGGGAAGGGCACGATCTCGTAGCTGCCTCCCCCGTTGATCTCCACCAGCAGCGCGGCCAGGTCGCGCAGATTGATGGTCTCCTCGCTCCCGAGGTTGAAGATCTGCCCATCCGCCTCCGGCGCCACCGCCGCCATCAGCATCGCCTCGACCACGTCGTCCACATAGTTGAAGTCGCGGATCTGCAGCCCGTCGCCGTACACCTGGATGGGCTCGTTGGCCAGCAGCTTCTTGATCCAGATGCCGAGGAAGGTCTGGCGCGCGTCCTTGATGCGCATGCGCGGCCCGATGGTGTTCGTCAGGCGCAGCGCGCAGGCGCGGATGCCGTAGACGTTGTTGTAGAGGATGTGGTACCACTCGCCGGCCATCTTGTTGATGCCGTTGACGTCCACCGGGCGCAGCAGGTGGCGCTCGTCCACCGGCAGGTAGTCCGGCTTGCCGTAGATCTGGCGCGTCGAGGCGTAGACCAGCTTGAGGCGCGGGTTGTTCTTGCGGCAGGCCTCGAGGATCGAGAGCTGGGCGCGGCAGTTGATGTCGAGGTCGGTGTACGGGTCGGTCATCGAGTCCAGGTGCGCGGTCTGGCCGGCGAGGTTGAACAGGAAGTCCTGGCCCTGGACCAGATAGTTCATGGAGTGCTCGTCGCGCACGTCGGCGATGTTGACGCGCACGCGGTCCTCGATGCCGGCGATGTTGCGCAGGTTGCCGCCGTAGCTGGGGATGAGCGAGTCGACCAGCGTGACGTGGGCGCCGAGGGCGACCAGCCGGTGGGCCAGGTTGGCGCCGATGAAGCCCAGCCCGCCTGTGATCAGGACCCTGGCGCCGTCGTATTTCGTGGCGTAGTCACTCATCTCGTGGTGCAGTCAGTGCCTGTCTGGTGCCGTGACGGGTGACGCTCGCCGCGGGCCGAACCGGCGCAGCCGCCGCGTCGCTCGGCGCCGCCGTCATTGTGCCGTCTTGCCGGCCAGCTTGCGGCGGGCCTCGATCCGCTTCATGTGCTCGCGGCGGACCACGAGCTTCCACCAGAGCTGGATGAGCTGGACGCCGGTGCGCCACAGGCGCGGGAAGTTGAAGAACTGGCTCTTGCCGTAGACGCGGTGGAAGTGGTGGACCGGCACCTCGGCGAAGACGAAGCCGGCGTCCTGCAGCTTCTTCACCAGCTCGAGGCAGATCGTCCCGCTGTCCGACTCGAGGTCGATCACGTCGAAGACGCTGCGCCGCAGCAGGCGGAAGTCGCAGTCGACGTCGCGCAGCTTGAAGCCGAACAGGAGCTTCACCGTGTGGTGGTAGATGCGGCCGATGATCTTGCGGTGCAGCGGGTCCGAGCGGTCGATCTTCCAGCCGTTGACGACGTCCACGCCATCGACGAGCGCCGGCAGCAGCAGCTTCAGCTCGCGCGGGTCGTACTGGGCGTCGCCGTCAGTGTAGAAAATCAGCTCCTTCGTGCACTTGGCGAACCCCTCGCGCAGCGCGCCCCCGTAGCCGAGCGCCTCGCGGTGCGCGTAGTAGCGGAAGTTCGGGTACTGCTGCGCCAGCTCCTCGAGCACCTCGACGGTGTAGTCGGTGCTGCCGTTCTCGACGACGATCACCTCGTAGTCGTCGGTCAGCTCCTCGAGCGTCCTGAGCGTCGTGACCACTAAGCTGCCGATCGTTCCGCCATCGTTGTAGGCCGGGAAGAACGCCGAGATGCTGGGCCGGTTCGTCATGCTTGTCCCCGTCGATTCATCATCGAGGGAGGATTATAGCATACGGGCCGCACCCCGGAGAGGCCGGCGCGGCCCCGTGGTATCATTGTGGTGTCGCGCCCGACGCATAAGGACAGGCGGAGCGCGCTCCGCCAAGCAACACGCCAATGAACCTGCTCACATCGCTCCTCCGGCCGGACATCGCCGCGCTGGAGGCATACACCCCGATCGTCCCGATCGACGTGCTCGCAGCGCGGCTCGGGCTGCCCCCCGAGCGCATCGTCAAGCTCGACGCCAACGAGAACCCCTACGGCCCCTCGCCGCGGGCGCGCGCCGCCCTGGCGCGGCTGGGCGGGGAGGCGGCGCTGAGCGCCGCGATCTACCCCGACCCGGACCACACCCGGCTGCGCGAGGCGCTGAGCGGCTTCGTCGGGCAGCCGCCGGAGCGGATCATCTGCGGCGCCGGCGCCGACGAGCTGATCGACCTGCTGATGCGCGCCGTCCTGACCCCCGGCGACGCGCTGATCGACTGCCCGCCGACGTTCGGCATGTACAGCTTCGACGCCGGCCTGTACGCGGCGCAGGTGGTGAACGTGCCGCGCGACGAGTCGTTCGAGCTGGACCTGGAGGGGATCGCCGACGCCGCGGAGCGCACGCGGGCGAAGATGCTGTTCGTCGCGGCGCCCAACAACCCGAGCGGCAACCTGCTGCCGCGGGCCGCGCTGGAGCGGCTGCTGGAGCTGCCGCTGCTGGTGGTGGTGGACGAGGCGTACGCCGAGTTCGCCGGGGAGAGCGTGGCCGACATGGTCGGCGGGCCGCCGAACCTGGTGGTGCTGCGCACCTTCAGCAAGTGGGCCGGCCTGGCCGGCCTGCGCGTCGGGTACGCGCTGTGCCACGAGGAGCTGATCGGCCACCTGTGGAAGATCAAGCAGCCCTACAACGTCAACGTGGCCGCGGAGGTCGCCGCGCTGGCCTCGCTCGAGGACCTGGATGAGCGCATGGAGAAGGTGCGGCTGCTGGTCGCCGAGCGCGAGCGGCTCGAGCGGGCGCTGGCCGCGCTGCCGGGGCTCACGGTCTACCCGAGCCGGGCGAACTTCGTGCTGTGCCGGGTGGCGGCGGGCGCGGAGGCGGCGCGGGGGCTGCGCGACGCGCTCCGGCGGCGGGGCGTGCTCATCCGCTACTTCGACAAGCCGCGCCTGGCCGACTGCGTCCGGGTGAGCGTCGGCACGCCCGAGCAGAACGACGCGCTGCTGGCCGCGCTCGGGGAGCTGCTCGGCTGAGGGCGCCGCTGCGCGGCAGGCTGCGGCCGGGCGGCCGCTTCAGGTGGGCGCCGCTGCGCGAGGCAGCGGCGGGGGTGCCGGAGTGAGGGCGCCGCTGTGCGCGGCAGGCGGCAGTTGGGCGGCCGCTTCAGGTGGGCGCCGCTGCGCGCGGCAGGCGGTGGTGCGGCCGGGGAGCCGCAGGCGCCGCTTCAGGAGGATGTCGCTGCGCGAGGCAGCGGCGGGGGCCGCGGGAGTGTGGGCGCCGCTGCGCGCGGCAGGCGGCAGGGGCTACGCGCCCCTGCACCCGCGCCAGGGGCGTCGCCCCTGGACCCCAAAGGGAGCGAGTCCATCGTGAGGGCGCCCGTTGTCATGCCTCAGCACACCGACGCAGGATGTCGCAGGCAGCGTCGGTGTGCCGCTGCGCGCGGCAGGCGGTGGTGCGGCCGGGGAGCCGCAGGCGCCGCTTCAGGAGGATGTCGCTGCGCGAGGCAGCGGCGGGGGCCGCGGGAGTGTGGGCGCCGCTGCGCGCGGCAGGCGGCAGGGGCTACGCGCCCCTGCACCCGCGCCAGGGGCGTCGCCCCTGGACCCCAAAGGGAGCGAGTCCATCGTGAGGGCGCCCGTTGTCATGCCTCAGCACACCGACGCAGGATGTCGCAGGCAGCGTCGGGAGCACTCTGGCGCAGGACGGCATAGCGCGATGTGGGTGCCGCTGCGCGCAGGCCAGCGTAGCAATGCGGAAAGCGCTCTAGCGCAGACCGGTTGAATGGCTAACGTGCGCCCGTGTGCGTGGGCATGACAACGGGCGGACGGCATAGGACGGCTGTTGTTTGGGGTGCAGGGGCGACGCCCCTGCCGAGGGGGTCCAGGGGGCGAGAAGCCCCCTGGCCGGGGTGCGGGGCGGAGCGCCCGCGGACAGAGCCATACGTTATAGCAAGAGCCGGGGGCGCGGGGCGGAGCGCCCGCGAAGGAAAGGGAAGCCGGGG
>CALJIC010000228.1 GCA_937974195.1 uncultured Roseiflexaceae bacterium
GCCGGGAGGTTCGGAGGGCTGTAGGCCCTCCGAGATCCTCTTTTCTCCCGCCGCTCTGCGGCGGGAAGGGGGGTGGGGGCGAATCCTCCCCACTCCCTCTAACAGATGTGAGGCGGGGGCGCCGCCCTCCATACCTCCCCGCGCTTACATGGGCGACCTGCAGGGCGACCGCGTAAGCCCTGTCGGAGAGTTGTCTTGGGGCGGCCTGCGGGCGCCGGTGTACGAGGCTGCATGGTAGGCGGAATCTGGACTGAATTGACACGATTTTATGTCGCTGTCTTGAAATGTGATTCGTCGTGGTGTATAATCCGGTAACTCGTGGGGAAAAGTGGGGTAAAGTGGGGAATAACTGCAAACAAGTGTTCTAAAAGCGCTCATTTGTGGGGCCGCGCGGAAGAAGCAGGTGGAGCCGGGCGGCCAGGTGTGAAGCGGGGCGGCGCACGTGTTTCTGGGCGAGTACGAGCACACAGTCGATGAGAAGGGGCGTCTCGCCATCCCATCGCGGTTTCGCGACGAGCTTGGGGAGGGCGTGATCATCACGCGCGGCTTCGACAAGTGCTTGTACGGCTTCCCGCGCCCCTTCTGGGAGACCCTGGCGCAGCAGGTCACGAGCGTCGGGCTGGCGCAGGCGGATGCGCGCAACGTCCAGCGCCTGCTGTTCTCCGGGGCGGCCGACCTGGTGTTCGACCGGCAGGGGCGGGTGCTCATCCCGCAGAACCTGCGCGAGTACGCCGGGATCGGGGAGCAGGTGGTGATCGCCGGGCTCAACCGCTACTTCGAGATCTGGTCGCCGGAGCGCTGGAAGGAGCAGCTCGAGGCGATGGAGTCGAACGCCAGCATGTTCGCGCTGCAGCTCTCGGCGCTGAACGTGTAGCGGCCGAAGATTGCGGCGGCGGCGCCGGTGTGAGGCGCGATGAGTGATGATCGACAGCCGGAGAGCCTGCAGTCTTCACGCTTCGATCTGGAGTTCCGCCACACCCCGGTGCTGCTGGCCGAGGTGCTGGAGCAGCTGGCGCCGCGGCCGGGCGGGCGCTACATCGACGGGACGCTGGGCGGCGGCGGGCACGCGGCAGCGATCCTCGAGGCCAGCGGGCCGGACGGGCGGCTGCTGGGGCTCGATGTGGACCCGGCGGCGCTGGCGGCGGCGGGGGCGCGGCTGGCGCCCTTCGGCGAGCGGGCGACACTGGCGCGCGGCAACTTCCGCGACCTGGCGGCGCTGGCGCGCGAGCACGGCTTCGACCCGGCCGACGGGGTGCTGCTGGACCTGGGGGTCTCGTCCTACCAGCTCGACACGCCGGAGCGCGGCTTCTCGTTCCAGAGCGACGCGCCGCTGGACATGCGGCTCGACCCGCAGGGCGAGGTGACGGCGGCCGACCTGGTGAACGAGCTGCCGGAGGGGGAGCTGGCCGATCTGATCTACCGCTTCGGCGAGGAGCGCGGGTCGCGGCGGATCGCGCGGCTGGTGGCCGAGGCGCGGCGCAAACGGCGGATCGAGACGACGGCTGAGCTGGCGGCGATCGTGGCGCGGGCGCTCGGCGGGCGGCACGGCAAGATCCACCCGGCGACGCGCACCTTCCAGGCGCTGCGGATCGCGGTGAACCGGGAGCTGGAGAGCCTGGAGCTGGCGCTGCCGCAGGCGGTGGAGCTCCTGGCGCCGGGCGGGCGGGTGGCGGTGATCTCCTTCCACTCGCTGGAGGATCGGATCGTCAAGCTGTTCTTCCGCGCCGAGGCGCAGGCCGGGCGGCTGCGGATCCTGACCAAGAAGCCGCTGGAGGCGTCCGACGCCGAGGCCCGCGCCAACCCACGCAGCAGGAGCGCGAAGCTACGGGCGGCGGAGCGAGCATCCTAGCACGAGCAACGCACAACGTTCGAGAGGAGAGGTCATAGATGGCGATCACCCTCAAACCTCTGTATCCGCTCAAGCAGGCCAAGGAGCGGCGCCTCGAGCTCGGGCGCTACCTGAAGCTCGACGGCGGGCGCTACCTGATCGCCGCGGCGCTGCTGCTCTCGCTCATGAGCCTGGTGTCGCTCGGGCAGACCGGGCGGCTGGCCACGCAGGGCTACCACCTCTCGCAGCTCCAGCAGCGCAAGGTGGTGCTGCTCCGCGAGCGCAGCCAGCTGGAGCACCGGCTCTCGCGCGCCCAGTCGCTCATCCAGATCGAGCGGCGCGCGACGGAGCTCGGGCTGCGGCCGATGACGCCCGAGCAGGCGCGCTACATCACGCTGACGCCGCAGGACCTGCCGGCGGAGGACGAAGAGGCCACGCTGGACGACGCCCGTGAAGTCATGACCCCCTGACCTGTCGCCTGTGGAGCCGGGGCCGTAGCCTATGGCAGTACGAAGCGCACAACCTGGCCGGACCACCGTGCGGCGCGCCGCATCCAGCCGCCCGGTGACGATCAGCCGCTGGCGGATCAGCGCGATCCTGCTGATCACCGTGCTGATCACCAGCCGCGTCGCGGTGCGGCTGGGCGAGCTGCAGGTGGCCCAGAGCGCGCGCCTCTCCGCGATGGCGCGCAGCGAGATCGACCGCACCAAGACGATCGAGCCGCGCCGGGGCGTCATCCGCGACCGGATGGGCAACGTGCTGGCGCTCGACGTGGACCGCGAGAGCCTGTACGTCGAGCCGCCGCGCATCGACCGGGACCAGGCGCCGAAGCTGGCGACGGTGCTCTCGGGCCTGCTGGGCATGCCGGCGACCGACATCCAGGAGCGCATGCTCTCGGACAGGCTGTGGGTGCCGATCAAGCGCTGGATCGAGCCCGAGATCGCCGAGCGGATCGGCGCGCTGATCGAGGAGGACCCGCAGGCCTGGGCCGGGCTGCACTTCGTCTACGAGCCGCGGCGGGTCTACCCGCAGGGCAGCTTCGCGGCGCACGCGATCGGCGCGACCAACCTCGAGCGCGTTGGGATCAGCGGGGTCGAGGGGTACTACAACAGCATCCTGGCCGGGCACACCGGCACGATCACCGCCGAGGTGGACGCCCAGCAGAACCCGATCTGGATCGCGCCGACCGAAGAGCGGCCGGCGAGCGACGGCGCCGACCTCGAGCTGACGATCGACCCGCTGGTGCAGCACGTGATCGAGGCCGAGCTGAAGAAGGCGGTGGACGAGCACAACGCCGACGGCGGCACCGTGGTGGTGATGGACCCGCAGACCGGCGCGATCCGCGGCATGGCCAGCTACCCGACCTTCGACCCGAACCGCTACAACGAGTACGCCCCGGAGACCTACAACCTCAACCCGGCGATCGGCCGGCTGTACGAGCCGGGGTCGACCTTCAAGATCCTGACGGTGGCGGCCGGGCTGCAGGCGCGCGCCTTCACCGCCGACACGCTGGTGAATGACGTCGGCGTGATCAACCGCGAGGGCTGGAACATCGGCAACTGGAACCGCGCCGGCAACGGGATGATCAACGCCGAGCAGGTGCTGTACTACTCGAGCAACGTCGGGGCGCTGCTGCTCAACGAGATGACCGGCGCGGACTCCTACTACGCCACGCTCAAGGCGTTCGGCTTCGGGCAGGCCACCGGCGTGGACATGGCCGGCGAGGCCGATGGCCTGGTGATCTGGCCCGATAACCCGAGCTGGAGCTCGGTGACGATGGACAACAACGCCTTCGGGCAGAGCATCGCGGTGACGCCGCTCCAGCTGGTGCGCATGGTCGCGGCGATCGGGAACGACGGCAAGGTGATGCGGCCGTACATCGTGCAGAAGCGCTGCCGCGGCGATGACTGCGTGATCACCCAGCCGAAGGTGGTCGGCCAGCCGATCGAGCCGGGCGTGGCCTGGACGGTGCGGCGGATGCTGGTGCACTCGGCGAACCACTACGCGCCGGTGGTGTGGGGGCCGATCACCGGCGACTACAGCGACACCTGGCTGGTGCCGGGGTACGAGGTGGGCGCCAAGACCGGCACCTCGTCCATCCCCGATGGCCACGGCGGCTGGGCGGACGGCACGATCGGCTCGGTGGTGGGGCTGGCGCCGGTGGAGAACGCCCGCTACGCGATCCTGGTGAAGATCGACCGGCCGCGCGATGACATCTGGGGCGTGAGCACGGCGATCCCGGTGTTCCAGGCGATCGCCGAGCAGCTGCTGCGCTACGAGCGCATCCAGCCCAACCCGGCCTATGTGGGCTACGGCCAGACGCCGGGCGGCTCGGCGCGCCCGTAGAGACGCGCCCCGACGGGCGCGGGTTTTACATATGTTACAATGCCGCCGCATTCCAGGAGTGTCTGAGCACCCGGGAGATGGCGGTGTTGGATATCGAAGATGTGTTGCTTGGGACGCAGACGGGCGAGCGGTACCAGCCGGTCGTTCCGCCTGAGCTCCAGCAGGTGACCTTCCCCGAGACCGTGATCGACTCGCGGCTGGTCACCCCCGGATGCCTGTTCGTCGCCCTGCGCGGCGAGCGGGTGGACGGGCACGACTTCGTGGCCGACGCGGTTGCGCGCGGCGCCCGCGGGGCGCTGGTGCGGCGCGATCGGCTCGCGGCCCTCACGCTCAACCGGCCCTTCGCGGTGGTGGACACCGCGAGCGGGGCAGGGCTGGCGGAGGCGGGCCCCGAGGACGTGCTGCTCTTCGCCGTTGACGAGCCGCTGCATGCGCTGCACCGTCTCGCAGCGTACCATCGCAGCAAGTTCACGCCGACGGTGATCGGGATCACCGGGAGCGTCGGCAAGACCTCCACGAAAGAGGTCACGGCGGCGGTGCTGCAGCGCGGCTTCCGCACCTTAAAAAATCCAAGATCGTACAACAGCGAGAACACCCTGCCCATCGTCCTGCTCGGGCTCACCGCCGACCACGACGTGGCGGTGTTGGAGATGGGCATGTACGGGCCGGGCGAGATCGCGCTGCTCTGCAGCCTCGCCCGGCCACAGATCGGCATAGTCACGAACGTCGGCCCGTCGCACCTGGAGCGCATGGGCAGCATCGAGGCCATCCAGCGCGCGAAGAGCGAGCTGGTGCAGGCGCTCCCGCCCGACGGCTACGCCATCCTGAACTACGACGACCCGCTGGTGCGGGCGATGGCCGAGGTCACCCCCGCGCGGCCGTTCTTCTACGGCCTCGACCCGGCCGCCAACCTGTGGGCGGATGGGATCGAGAGCCGCGGGCTGCAGGGCATCAGCTTCTGGGCCCACTACGGCGACGAGGCGGTCCAGCTCAACCTGCCTCTGATCGGCAGGCACAGCGTCCACACCGCGCTGGCGGCCATCTCGGCCGGGCTGCTGCTCGGCCTCGGGTGGGACGCGATCGTCGCCGGGCTGCGCGACGAGAGCGCCCAGCTGCGGCTCCTGGCGGTGCCGGGCTACAACGGCTCGCAGCTGATCGATGACACCTACAACGCTTCGCCGGCCTCATCGCTGGCGGCGCTCAACCTGCTGGCCGAACTGGACGGGCGACGGGTGGTGGTGTTCGGCGACATGCTCGAGCTCGGCAGCGTCGAGGAGGAGGCGCACCGGCTGGTGGGCGCGCGGGTGGCCGAGGTGGCCCAGCGGCTCGTGACCGTCGGGCGGCGCGCGCGCTGGGTGGCCGAGGAGGCGGAGGCGAGCGGCATGGCCGGCGAGCACATCCACCAGGTGATGAGCAACGCCGAGGCGGTCGCGGTGCTGCGTGAGTTCATCCAGCCCGGCGACTTCGTGCTGATCAAAGGCTCGCGCGGGATGTACATGGAGGAGATCGTCGTCGCGCTGCAGCGGCAGCCCTAGCATGTTGCGCCCGGGAGGCGCGGAGCCCGCGACATCTCCCACAGGGACGCTTCAGCATCGTAGCTTCGTACTGAGACTGGTGAGGAGAAGAGAGCCGTGCAAGAGGCATTGCGCGCGGTCCTGGTCCAAGATATGGCCCGAGCCCTGCTGCTGGCGGCCGCGGCGTTTGTGCTCACGCTGGCGACCGGCGGCTTCTGGGTGCGCTTTCTGCGCGACCACAAGATCGGCAAGCAGATCCGCGTGGAGGGACCGCAGAGCCACATGGTCAAGACCGGCACGCCGACCATGGGCGGGATCATCATCCTGATCCCGGTCGTCGTGCTGACCGTGGCCTTCAACCTTGTCAGTCGCTGGTCGATCCTGCTGCCGCTGGCGGTGCTGATCGCCTTCGCCGTTCTCGGCGCGGTCGACGACTACCTGTCGATCGTCGGCTCGCGCTCGAAGACGCACGGGTTCACGGCCCGCACCAAGATGGCGCTGATGCTGCTGGTGGCCTTCGGCGCCGCGCTGGTGCTGTACCTGCCGCCGCCCTTCGGGCTGGACAACGAGGGCATCGTGCGCATCCCGTTCCTGGGCCAGGTGAACATCGGGCTGTGGTTCATCCCGTTCGCGATGTTCATCATCGTGGCCACCAGCAACGCGGTGAACCTCACGGACGGGCTGGACAGCCTGGCGGGCTGGAACCTGACGATCGCCTTCGCCGCCTACGGCGTGATCACCTTCCTGAACGGCGAGTTTATCAATTTGATGACGTTCTGCTTCACGCTGGTCGGGGCGTGCGCGGCCTTCCTGTGGTATAACGCCCATCCGGCCCAGGTGATCATGGGTGACCTCGGCTCGCTGGCGCTGGGCGGCACCCTGGCGGTGATCGCGCTGCAGAGCCAGCAGTGGCTGCTGCTGCCGGTGGTGGGCGCCGTGTTCGTCGCCGAGGCGCTCTCGGTCATGATCCAGACCACCTACTTCAAGTGGACGAAGCGGCGCTTCGGCCAGGGGCGGCGGGTGTTCAAGATGGCGCCGCTGCACCACCACTTCGAGCTGCTGGGCTGGAGCGAGACGCAGGTGATGCAGCGCTTCGTGCTGGTGGGCATGGTCGCCGCGCTGATCGGCATCTCGCTGGCGCTCACGCTGAACGGCTCGCGCACGGTCGAGGTGCCGCCGGCGGTGGTTCAGGAAGCTGAGGGCCGCTGACGAGCCGCCAGCTCACAGTAGCCAGGAGCCAGCCCGGAAGCCGGGCGCCACAGCGCGAGCCGACCGGCGTTCGAATCTCCGCACGCTGCTGACTACTGACGATCGATGATGCAGCTCACAGGTAAGCGCGCCCTGGTGATGGGGCTCGGCGTCCACGGCGGCGGCCTGGGGGTGGCGCGGTTCCTGGCTGAGCGCGGCGCCGACGTCACCGTCACCGACTTACGGAGCCCCGACGCGCTCCGCTCCTCCCTCGATGCGCTGGCGGGCCTCCCCATCCGCTACGTCCTCGGCGAGCACCGCGAGGAGGATTTCCGCACCGCGGACCTGGTCGTCCGCAACCCGGCGGTCCCCGCGTCCTCACGCTTTCTCCAGATCGCCCGCGAAGCAGGCGCGGCGATCGAGATGGAGATGACGCTGTTCTTCCGCCTCTGCCCCGGCCCGATCCTCGGCGTGACCGGCACCAAGGGCAAGACGACGACGACGACGCTTTTGGGGGCGATGCTGCGCGAGCAGCGGCCGGATACGGTGGTAGCCGGCAACCTGCGCGTCTCGGCGCTGGAGCAGCTGCCGCGCATCGCGCCGGACACGCCGGTGGTGCTGGAGCTGTCCTCGTTCGTGCTCGAGGGGCTCGGCGAGGCCGGCCTCAGCCCGCCCTACGCCTGCATTACGAACCTGTCGGCGGACCACCTGGACCGCTACGGATCGATGGAGGCCTACGCCGAGGCCAAGGAGCAGATCGTCCGCCACCAGCGCCCGGGGGACGTGGTGGTGCTGAACGCCGATGACCCGCTCCTGCGCGCGATGGGCGCGCGGGCGCCCGGCCGGGTGGTGTGGTTCGGGGCCGACCGCGGGCCGGACGCAATCCAGCGGGCGCCGGTGGTGACCTACGGGCCGTCGGGGATTGTCTGGCGCGAGGGAGGGGCTGCGACGGTGATCTGCGCGCGGGAGGACATCCGGCTGCCGGGGGAGCACAACCTGGCGAACGTGGCGGCGGCGGCGGCCGCGGCGCGGGCGTTCGGCGTGGACGACGAGGCCATCCGCCGGGCCGTGCGCGGCTTCGGCGGCGTGGAGCACCGGCTGGAGCTGGTGCGCGAGCTGGATGGGGTGCGCTACATCAACGACACCGCCGCCACCGCGCCCGAGGCGGCGATCGCGGCGCTGCACAGCTTCGACGCGCCGGTGGTGCTGATCGCCGGGGGCGCCGACAAGAACCTGCCGTTCGAGGGCCTGGCGCGGGCGATCCTGGCGCGGGCCAAGGCCGTGGTGCTGCTGCAGGGCACGGCGACGCCGAAGCTGGTCGCGGCGCTCGAGGCGGCGCGCGAGAGCGCACCGCGCTCGGACGTGCGGGCGCGCGACGTGGCCGGGCCGTACGACGACTTCGCGCAGGCGATCCGCGCGGCTCAGGCGCTGGCCGAGCCGGGGGATGTCGTCCTGCTCTCACCGGGCTGCGCGAGCTTCGGCATGTTCCGCAACGAGTTCCACCGCGGCGAAGAGTTCCGGCGCCTGGTCAGCGAGCTGTAGCTATGAGCGAGCCCGAGAACAACGACACAGAGTTCCAGAACGTGCTCCGCAGCTTGGAGTCGCAGTCCCTGGGCGGCGGGCCGGCCGGCCCGCCGGATGGGATGGCGGGCGCGAGGCCGAGCGTGCGGGTGCGCGTTCCGCTCGTCGTCGGGGCGCCGTGGGCGGCGCGGGCGCTGCTGGTGCTGAACATCGTCATCTTCGCCCTGCCGTGGCTGCTGAGCGTGGCGACCGGCCAGCCGTTCGACCTGTTCGTGCTGGCGCTGGGCGCCAAGGACAACCAGGCGATCGCTCTGGGCGGCGAGTACTACCGCTTCCTGACGGCGATGTTTCTGCACGGTGGGCCGGCGCACATCGCCTTCAACTCCTGGGCCCTGTACGCGCTGGGGTTCGAGACGGAGCGGGTCTACGGCACGCCGCGCTTCCTGGTGCTGTACCTGCTGGCCGGCCTGGGGGGCGGCGTGGCGTCCTACGCCCTCAACCCGAACCCGTCGGTCGGCGCGTCGGGCGCGATCTTCGGCCTGATCGGCGCGCTGGGCGCCTTCTACTACGTGGCGCGCAAGGTCCTCGGGGGGATCGCGCGCGAGCAGCTCGGCAGCCTGGTGTTCATCACTCTGATCAACATCGGCCTGGGCCTGACGACGCCCTCGATCGACAACAACGCCCATATCGGCGGGCTGGTGACGGGGGCGCTGGCCGGGTGGCTGCTGGCGCCGCGCTTCGTGGTAGAGGCGCGCATCTACCCGCCGCGCATCAGCCGGCGCCCGCTGCCGCTCGGCTGGGCCGGGGTGCTGGGGATATTCATCCTGCTGGTGATCTTGATCGCGGTGATACGGCCTCCGATGTGATGTGAGATGCTGCTGCCTGTTTGTGGTGATTGCGAAGGGCTGTAGTGAGAGACGGCCGGTATTTCCTGAGAACATGGCGAGTTACGGATTACAGGTCACGGAGAACGGGTGAGCCATGGCAGAAACCGCTCGAGGCAAACCGGACTACCCGCTGCTGACCGTGGTGGGGGTGCTGGTGCCGATCGGCGTGGTGATGGTGTACAGCTCGTCGTTCGTCGACGCCTTCGCCAACCACGGCGACCAGCTCTACTACACCTGGCGGCAGCTGGCGGCAGCGATCATCGGCACGATGGCGATGCTGGTGGTCCAGCGGCTCGACTACCGCGTGTGGCGCCGCTACTCGGTTCACCTGATGGCGGTGACGCTGTTCCTGCTGGTGCTGACGCTGCTGCTGCCCAAGAACTTCACCGAGGTGAACGGGGCGCGGAGCTGGATCCGGATCGGCTCCTTCAGCATGCAGCCGTCGGAGATCGCCAAGCTAGCGCTGGTGGTGTACTTCGCGGACTGGCTCTCGCGGCGCGGCGAGAAGCTGACGAACGTCACCTACGGCCTGGTGCCGTTCGCGGTGATGCTCGGGATCGTCTGCGGGCTGGTGATGCTCGGGGGCGACCTGGGCACGACGATCGTGCTGGTGGTGATCGCTGGGATAGTGTACTTCGCGGCGGGCGCCAGCCTGCTGCACATCGCCGGCGCGGGGCTGCTGTCGGCGGGCGCCTTCTGGGCGATGGTCAACGTGGCCTCCTACCGCCAGGAGCGCATCGCCGCCTGGCTCGACCCGTTCGCGCACTACCTGGGCGCGGGCTACCAGCCGGTCCACGCGCTCTACGCGCTGGGGAGCGGCGGCCTGTTCGGCGTCGGCATCGGCCAGGCGCGCCAGAAGTTCATGTGGCTGCCGCAGGCCCACACCGACACGATCTTCGCGATCATCGGCGAGGAGTTCGGCCTGGTCGGGACGCTGTTCATCGTGACCTGCTTCCTGGTGATCGCCTACCGCGGGCTGCGGATCGCCGGGCGGGCGCCCGAGCCGTTCGCGGCGCTGGTGGCGGTGGGGCTGACGGCCTGGCTGGTGTTCCAGGCGCTGATCAACATCGCGGTGGTGACCACGCTGCTGCCATTCACCGGGCTGACGCTGCCGCTGCTGAGCTACGGCGGCACCTCGCTGGTGATGACGATGGTGGCGGTCGGCGTTCTGCTCAGCATCTCGCGCTCCATCAACAGCGCGCCAACTGTGGAGACTGATGATGGCTTCCGAACCGCGCGGCGGCTCGCGCCGGCAGCCTCCGCTGTGGCTGGTTGGTGGCGGGACCGGCGGCCACGTGTACCCGGCGCTGACCGTCGCCGCGGCGCTCAGCGGCGCTGGGGGCGGATCGGCTCACGCTAGCGACGCAGGGGCCGCCGATTCTGGACTGGAGGTGCCCGGAGCAGATGTGGCGCCGGCTGCCCGCAGGCCGCCGCTGGTCTATGTGGGCAGCGCGGACGGCATGGAGGCGGGGATCGTCCGCCGCGAGAGCGACCTGCCCTTCTACGCCGTCCCGGCCGCGGCGCTGCGCGGGCGGAACCCGCTGGCGCTGGCGCGCAACGCCGGCACGCTGGCGCGCGGCACGCTCGTGGCGCGGCGGCTCATCGCCAGCGAGCGGCCGGGGGCGATCCTCGGCACCGGCGGGTATGTGTGCGTGCCGGTGTTCCTGGCGGCCCGCGCTATGGGCGTCCCGACGATGGTGTTCCTGCCGGACGTGGTGCCCGGCCTGGCGGTGCGGTTCCTCTCGCGGCTGGCGACCGTGACCGCCTGCTCGGTGGAGGACTCGGCGCGCTACTTTCGGCGGCCGCCGGCCGTCACCGGCTACCCGGCCCGCCCGGAGCTCTTCGCGCTGGACCGGGCGGCGTGCCGGGAGGCCTTCGGGCTCGCGGAGGGGCTGCCGACCGTGCTGGTGACCGGCGGGAGCCGCGGCGCGCGGAGCATCAACAGGGCGATCGCGGCGCTGCTGCCGCACCTGCTTCCGATCGCGCAGGTGATCCACGTGTGCGGCCGCGAGGGGGACGAGACGTGGCTGCGCGAGGCGGCGGCGCAGTTACCGGAGACGCTGAGGCGGCGTTACTATCTGTATGCGTACCTGCACAGCGAACAGCGGGACACAGCGCCGGTCGCGGCTGGGGTGCCGGATCTCGCCCCGCCCAGCCGCCCCGTCGCCCCGTCGATGGTGGCGGCGTTCGGCGCGGCCGACCTGGTGGTCTGCCGGAGCGGCGCGTCGACGCTGGGCGAGCTGCCGGCGGCCGGGCTGCCGGGCGTGCTGGTCCCGTACCCGTACGTCAACCAGGACGAGAACGCTGACTTCCTGGTGCGCCGCGGCGCCGCGCTGAAGATCCGCGACAGCGAGATGCTCGGCGGCGCGCGGCCGGAGGAAGGGCCGCTCTTCCGAGCGGTACGACGCCTGATTGAGGACGTGAACGAACGAGGCAGGATGGCGGAGCGAAGCCGCGCGCTGGCGCGGCCGGATGCGGCCCGGCGCCTTGCGCAGCTGCTCCTGCATCTCGCAGCCGAGGGAACCCACGCATGAGACTCGAGAACGGGCTACTGATCATCGACCTAACCGGCTCGCTCGTCACGCTGCTGATCCTGACGTTCTGGACCGCGCTCGGGTGGACGCGGGGCTTTCGCTACATCCTGACGATCGCGCTGTTCACGACTCTCGGGTACCTGCTCTCGGTCCGCGCCGACGTGATCGTCAGTCTGGTCAACGGGCTGTACAGCTTCATCGTCAGGTTCTTCAACTTCATCAGCCCGGTGATCGCGGGGATCCTGCCGGCGCCGCCGATCGTGCCGGCCAACGCCGAGGCGCCGCTGCTGCTGCGGGTGGTGGTGTTCGTGATCATGGTGGCGGTGGGCATTGGATGGACCGGGCCGTGGGAGGGGCAGCCGATGCGCGGCTGGAGCGGCTCCCGGCAGCTCAGGCTGCTCGGCGGACTCACCGGGCTGTACTCCGGCATCCTGATCATCAGCGCGACGGCGGTGTTCTGGGCGGCGGGCCGCGGGCTGGTGAGCTTCCCGCCCAGCCTGACAGTGATCCTGAACAGCCTGCCGACCTTCGCGGCGACGATCCCGGTGTTCCTGGCGGCGTTTATCTTCCTGCTCCTGATCGTCAGCCTCTCGGTGTTCCTGAACGGCCTGAGGCCGGCGGCGTCCGGCGGAGGCGGCGGGGGCGGGGCGAGGAGATAGCGGTGCGCTACCACATCGTCGGCATCGCGGGCGCGGGCATGAGCGCCATCGCCCACATCCTGCTGGACCAGGGCCACGAGGTGCAGGGCTCGGACGCGCAGCGCGGGCCGCTGGCCGCGGCCCTCGAGCGCCGCGGGGCGCTGGTGCTCCAGGGGCACGCCGCGGAGCACGTCGCGGGCGCCGATGCGCTGGTGGCGACCTCGGCGGTGCGGGACGACCACGTGGAGCTGCGCGCCGCCCGCGAGCGCGGCATCCCGGTGCTGCGGCGCGCCGACCTGTGGCGCGAGTGGTCGCAGCAGCGCGAGGTGGTGGCGGTGGCCGGCACCCACGGCAAGACCACCACGACGGCGCTGATCGCGCTGGCGCTCAGCAGGGCCGGGGTGAACCCGGGCTTCCTGGTGGGCGGCGAGGTGCCGGACCTGGGGACGAACGCCCGCTGGGGCGACCCGCAGGCGCCGCTGGTGGTGGAGGCCGACGAGTACGCCCGCACCTTCCTGGCGCTCGCGCCGAAGCTGGCGGTGATCACCAACGTCGAGTGGGACCACGTGGACATCTACCCGACGCCGGAGGAGTACGAGGCGGCCTTCCGCGCGTTCGCCCGCTCGGTGCCCGACCCGCGCCGGCTGATCGTCTGTGGGGACGACGCGGGGGCGCTGCGGGCGGCCGACGAGCCGCGGGCGGTGCAGTACGGCCTTGACGATGCGGTGGCGAACGACCCGGCCTCCTGCCGGCTGGCGCCGCTGGACTGGACCGGCGCGCGGGTGCGCTCCGAGGGCGACCGGACGCGCTTCGAGGTGTGGCGCTACAGCCAGGCGACGTTCGCGACGAGCCTGCTGGGGATCTACACGATGCGGCTGGCGGGCGCGCACAACGTCCGCAACGCGCTGGCGGCGATCGCGGCCTGCACGGCGCTCGGCGTGCCGCAGGACGCCATCCGCGCCGCGCTGGAGGACTACCGCGGGACGAAGCGGCGCTTCGAGCTGAAGGGCGAGGCCGGCGGCGTGACTGTGGTGGACGACTACGCGCACCACCCGACCGAGGCGCGCGTCAACCTGGCCGCGGCGCGGGCGCGCTTCCCGGGCCGGCGAATCGTGGCCTACCTGCAGCCGCACACCTACTCGCGCACGGCCGCGCTGATGGACGAGTGGGCCGAGGCGTTCGGCGACGCGGACGTGGTGCGGATCGGGGCGGTCTACGCGGCCCGCGAGGCGGAGGTGCCCGGCGTCAGCGCCGAGGCGCTGGCCAGGCGCATTCGTCACGCGGACGTGCAGCCGCTGGGCGGGGTGGAGCAGGCGGCGGAGGCGCTGCTCGAGCTGCTGCGGCCTGGCGACGTGCTGCTGACGCTCGGCGCCGGCGATGGGTACCGGGTGGGGGAGCTGGTGCTCGACCGCCTGCGCGCCGCCCACGAGAACGTGCCGGGGTGATGCGGGCGGGGCGCCGCTTCGACACTGCTGAGACGCGCGGCGTGGGACGTAGAACGCTGGGTGGTGGATCGTGGCCAACGACGACAACGCAGCATTCCACCGGATGGTGGCCGCGGAGCTGGCGGCGCGCTACCTGAGCGACGAGGGCGCGCCCGCCGGGTGGCGCGAGACGCAGACCTGGCACTGGGAGCAGGCCGGCGCCTTCGCCGAGGCCACCGGGAGCGCGCTGGACGTGGCCGAGCAGCGCGTGGCGCGTATGGACTTCGTCGGGGCGCGGCAGTGGGCCGAGCGCGCGCTGGCGCTGATCGAGCGGCTGGAGGACCAGGACCGCCGCACCTACGAGCTGCGCGCCTACGCCCTGGCGCTCGCGGTGCTTGAGTTCGGCGGCCAGTACCGCGAGGCGCTGGAGTACGCGCGGCGCATGGTGCGGGTCGCGCGGCGCACCGAGAACCCGGGGGCCACGGCGCGGGCCTACCTGGCGCTCGGCAGGATGCAGCGTGAGCTCGGCCAGCTCGCGGCGGCCGAGACGACGATGCAGCAGGCGCTCGCGTTCGCCGAGCGCGACGAGCGCAGCGACCTGGAGGCGGACGTGCGGCTCCACCTGGCCAAGGTCCACCAGCTCCAGGGGCGGCACCTCGAGGCGCTGCAGGAGCTCCAGCTGGCGCGCGAGGGCCAGGAGCAGGCCGACGACAAGATCAAGCTGGCGCGCATTCTGACTGGCATCGGCGATGTATACCGCGTGCTGGGGTCGAGCCGCGAGGCGCTGACGTTCTACACGCGGGCGCTGAGCCTCGAGCAGGGGCGCGGCAGCCTGCTCGGCCAGGCGATCCTGAAGGACAAGCTGGCGCTGGTGCTGATGGACCAGGGCAAGCTGCTGGACGCGCTCGCGTCGGCCGAGGAGAGCCTGCGCCTGCGCGAGCGGCTCAACGACGCCGTCGGCCAGGCGCGGTCGCACAATGTGCTCGGGACGATCCAGCGGCGCCTGGGGCGGCACACGGAGGCGTTCAGCTCGTTCGACCGGGCGCGCGAGCTGGAGGAGCTGGCGCAGAACCCGCGCGGCCTGTGCATCGCGCTGCTGCACCTCGGGGACGCCGCCAGGACGCTGCGGCGCCCGCGGCAGGCGCGCGATCACTACACCCGCGCGCTCTCGATCGCCCGGCGCGACGGGGACCAGATCGGCCTGGCGCGCTCGCTGGAGCGGCTCGGGGACATGCTGCACGAGGCGGGCAAGCCCGAGGACGCGGCGGTGTGCTGGGCCGAGGCGCTCGAGATCCGCGAGCTGCTGCGGCACTCGGAGGAGGCCGAGCAGCTGCGGCAGCGGCTGCGGAGGAAGCCCTGATCCACGGAGGGCGCGGATCAGCCGACGTACGGGCGCAGCGTGCTGCGCCCCAGACGATATGCGACTAAACGTGATTGAAAACGAGCCGCTGGCGAAATATACCTCCTGGCGCATCGGCGGGCCGGCGCGCTACCTCGTGAACGCGGCCACGCCCGCCGAGCTGCGCGAGGCCCTGCGCTGGGCGGCCGAGCGGGAGCTGCCCGCCTTCCTGCTCGGCGGCGGCACGAACGTGCTGGTGCGCGACGCCGGGTGGCCGGGCCTGGTCATCCGCTACCGGGCGCAGGAGCTGCGGGTCGAGGACGACGGCGAGCAGGCGCGGGCGTGGATCGCCGCCGGCGCCCCGATGGCCGGGACGGCCCGGCGGCTGGCGCGCCAGGGCTGGGCCGGGCTGGAGTGGGCCGAGGGGCTGCCGGGGACGATCGGCGGGGCGGTGTTCGGCAACGCCGGGTGCTACGGCGGCGATGTGGCCTCCACGCTGATCCGCGCCTGGCTGCTGGTGGGCGACGAGGTCGAGGAGTGGCCGGTGGAGCGGCTGGGCTACGGCTACCGGTCGAGCGTCCTCAAGAGCCACGGGCCGCAGCCCTCCGGCGCCCGCCCGATCGTCCTGGCCGCCGAGTTCCGCCTGCGCCGCGAGGACCCGGCCGTGCTGCGCGAGCGGATGGAGCGCACTGCGGAGCAGCGCAAGAGCAAGACGCCCTGGGGCTCCTCGTGCGGGAGCGTGTTCAAGAACCCTCCGGGCGACAGCGCGGGCAGGCTGATCGAGGCGGCCGGCCTGAAGGGCACCCGCGTGGGGGCGGCCGAGATCGCCCAGAAGCACGCCAACTATATCGTCAACCTCGGCGGCGCCTCCAGCGACGATGTGCTGCGGCTGATCGAGATCGCCAGGGAGCGGGTGCTGAGCGCCTTCGGGGTGGCGCTGGAGCTTGAGGTGCAGATCGTCTGATCGCGCGGTGCGATCTCGCGGGCTGCACATCGACGCCTGACAAGGCGGTGCGGTACGAGCTTGAAGGCGCGCTGGAACGCGCGAATCTGAGACCTTCCTAGCGTTCTTACGTGAGCGGAGCGAGCCGTGGCAGATAAGATCCGGGTCGGAGTCCTGTTTGGCGGCCAGTCGGGCGAGCATGAGGTCTCGCTGGTGTCGGCGCGGGCCGTGATCGATGGGCTGGACCGCGAGAAGTACGACGTCGTGCCGATCGGTATCACCAAGGAGGGCCGCTGGCTCGCCGGGCCCGACCCGCTCGGGGCCCTGGTGGCGATGGCCGACCGCGCCAAGCTGCCCTCGAGCATGAGCGTCGAGCCGGAGAGCAAGAGCGCGGCGCTGGCGATCGCCGAGAGCGCCTACGGGGCGCGCGAGCCGATCACGCTCCTGCGCAGCGAGCAGGCGGTCGACGTGGTGTTCCCGGTGCTGCACGGGCCGATGGGCGAGGACGGCACGGTGCAGGGGCTGCTGGAGCTCGCGCAGGTGCCGTACGTCGGCTGCGGGGTGCTCGCCTCCGCGGTGGGCATGGACAAGGCGATGATGAAGGCCGCCTTCGCCGCCGCCGGCCTGCCGCTGCTTCCCTGGCTGCTGCTGCGGCGCGTGGATGTCGAGCGCGATATGGCCGCGGCGGTGGCGCAGGTCGAGGGCGCGCTGCGCTACCCGGTGTTCGTCAAGCCGGCCAACATGGGCAGCAGCGTGGGGATCACGAAGGCGGCCGATCGAGAGAGCCTGGAGCGCGGGCTGGCCGAGGCATGCCGCTACGACCGGCGCATCGTCGTGGAGCAGGGCATCCCGGCGCGCGAGATCGAGGTCAGCGTGCTCGGCAACGACGAGCCGGAGGCCAGCGTCCCCGGCGAGGTGGTGCCGGCCAACGAGTGGTACGACTACGAGGCCAAGTACCTGAGCGATGCCTCGCAGATCTTGATCCCGGCGCCGATCGCGCCCGAGCTGGCCGCCCAGGTGCGCGAGCTGGCGGTGCGGGCCTTCATGGCGGTGGACGGCGCCGGGCTGGCGCGGGTGGACTTCCTGCTGGACCGCGAGAGCGGCGCGCTGTACCTCAACGAGGTCAACACCATGCCCGGCTTCACACCGGTGAGCATGTACGCCAAGATGTGGGAGGCGAGCGGGCTGAGCTACCCGGCTCTGCTGGACAAGCTCATCACGCTCGCGCTCGAGCGCCACCGCGCCCGTTAGCACGTCGGAACGTTTCGGTGGGCCGGAACGCTGTCCGCGCCGAAGCCGCTCAAGAGCGTGCATATGGAAGAGTTCAACTACAACCGGCCGAACACCCGCGCCCGCATCGCCGCCCGCCGCAGGCGCACCCGCGTGCCGCCCGATGAGTCCGGCGTGCTGCCGGGGCCGCGGCGCGCGCTGGCCTGGTGGCTGGCTTCCGGCAAGATCGCCAGCCTGGCGCTGTTCGCCGGCGCGGTGTACTGGCTGTGGCACGTGAGCACGTCGCCGCAGTACACCGTGCGCGACATCCAGATCGAGGGCGCGCAGGCCCTGAGCGTCGACGACGTCGTCGAGCTCGCCGGGGCCAGCGGCGAGTCGATCTGGCTGGTGGACACCGACCGGATCGTCGCGCGGCTTCAGGAGAGCGCCTACGTCGAGTCCGCCGCGGCGAGCGTCTCCCTGCCCGACCGGCTGACGATCACGCTCACCGAGCGGCGGCCCGAGGTCCGCTGGCGCGCCCAGGGGGTGAACTACCTGGTGGACGCCGACGGGCGGGTGCTGGGCGTGGACCGCTCCGCGACGCTCACCAACACGCTGGTGATCGATGACCGCAGCCCGCGCGAGCTGAGGCCGAACGACCGCGTGGATGCCGAGGCGCTCAAGCTGGGCCAGTTGATCGCGGTGCGCCTCCCCGCCGAGCTGGGCCTGACCCCGGCGGGGATCGGATGGGACGCCGGGACGGGGGTCTTCGTCACCACCGGCGACGGGCGCACGATCGTTTTCGGCGAGATCGACCGGTTCGACCAGAAGCTGGCGATCCTCGAACTGCTGCTGCAAGACGGGACCGGATTTACTTACCTTGACCTGCGGCCGTCGACGCCCTACTACCGCAATGATGTGGCGGGGCTACCGCAGCAGCCGGCAAATCCATAGAGGTACGCAATGGCACATCGCACAATCGTCGCGATCGACGTCGGCACAACCAAAGTCTGCACGATCGTGGCCCAGGTCCAGGATAGCGGGCGGATCAATGTGCTCGGCGTCGGCCTCACCCCCTCCAAGGGTCTGGACAAGGGGGTGGTCGTCAACATCGACGACGCCGTGAATGCTATCGCCACAAGTGTGGAGAAGGCCGAGCGCCTCTCCGGCTACCGGATCGGCACGGCCTTCGTGGGCGTGTCCGGCCGCCACGTCTCGTCGCTCAACAGCCGCGGCGTGGTGGCCGTGGCGCGCAGCGATCACGAGATCACCCGGCACGATGTGGCGCGCGCGGTGGAGGCGGCGCAGGCGGTGGCCATTCCAACCCAGCGCGAGGTGATCCACGTCATCCCGCGCGCCTACGTGGTGGACGGGAACGAGGGCATCCGCGACCCGATCGGCATGTCCGGCTTCCGGCTCGAGGTCGAGACCCACATCGTCACCGGCGAGGTGATGGCGATCCAGAACCTGATCAAGAGCGTGCAGAAGGCCGGCGTCGAGATCGATGACCTGGTGCTCCAGCCGCTGGCGTCCGGCGAGGCGGTGCTGGAGCCGGACGATAAGGACCGCGGCGTGGTCCTGGTGGACATCGGCGGCGGGACGACCGACATCGCCGTGTTCGCGCAGGGCGGCATCTGGCACACCAGCGTGATCCCGGTCGGCGGCAACCACTTCACCAACGATATCGTGCTGGTGCAGCAGACGCCGCACAACACCGCCGACTACCTGAAGCTGCGCTACGGCAGCGCGATCGCCGAGCCGCCCGAGGACGAGGCCTCCGACATCATCGAGGCCGAGGGCTTCGCGCCCGGCGAGCGGCAGCAGATCAGCCGCTACATGCTGAACCAGATCATCCAGGCCCGCGCCGAGGAGCTGACCGAGCTGATCTACAACGAGATCCGCCGCAGCGGCTACGAGGGGCTGCTGCCGGCCGGGATCGTGCTCACCGGCGGCACGGCGCTGCTCCCGCGGCTCGACGAGCTGATGCGCGACATGCTGGGCATCCCGGTGCGCGTCGGGGTGCCGGGCGAGCTCACCGGCCTGTCGGACTCGCTCAACAGCCCGCCCTACGCCACGGCGGTCGGGCTGCTGCGCTGGGGCTCGCGCCACGGCGCCGCCATGATCAACACCCCCGTCTCCGCGCCCGAGCGCAACGGCTGGGGGAGCACGTACGAGCGCTTCAAGACCTGGCTGAGGGAATTTCTTCCGTAATGAGTACTGCCTTTCTGCGTGAAGGAGTGCCGCCTGCGGCCCGAGCGCGTTCCCGCGCTGCAAGGTGCCGTACACGCCGCGGCGCCGATCGCGACTCCAACCTGCTGCAACCTCACCGGAGTCTCTGGCGCCCGCGGATAGCACATCACGCCATACGCATTACGGGTTAGCGATACGGAAACCGCAACGCAGTCCGCATACAGGAGGGGATGGGCATGACCGACTTCAACGGGTACAACCAGGGGCCGGAGCCGGGCGCGGTCATTAAGGTCGTCGGCGTGGGCGGCGGCGGCTCGAACGCGGTCGACCGCATGGTCGATGACGGCGTGCAGGGGGTCGAGTTCATCACCGTCAACACCGACTGGCAGGCGCTGATGCACTCCAAGGCCGACACCCGCATCCGCATCGGCGACAAGCTCACCAAGGGCCTCGGGTCGGGCGGCAACCCGGTGATCGGCCAGAAGGCCGCCGAGGAGACCGCCGAGGAGGTGTACGAGCACCTCAAGGGCGCCGACATGGTGTTCATCACCGCCGGCATGGGCGGCGGCACCGGCACGGGCGCGGCGCCGGTGATCGCCGGCATCGCACAGGATCTGGGCATGCTCACCGTCGGCGTGGTGACCAAGCCGTTCACCTTCGAGGGCAGCCACCGCCGCAAGACCGCCGAGCAGGGCATCGAGCAGCTCCGCCCGATGGTCGACACGCTGATCGTCATCCCCAACGACCGGCTGCTGCAGACGGCCAGTAAGAACACCTCGATGCTCCAGGCGTTCCAGATGGCCGACAACGTGCTGCGCCAGGGCATCCAGGGCATCTCGGACCTGATCACGCAGCGCGGTCTGATCAACGTGGACTTCGCCGACGTCAAGACGATCATGGCGCGCCAGGGCTCGGCGCTCATGGCGATCGGCGTCGGCAGCGGCGACAACCGCATGGTCGACGCGGTGAACGAGGCGATCGCCTCGCCGCTGCTCGAGGTCTCGGTGGACGGCGCCAAGGGCGTGCTGTTCAACGTGACCGGCGGCGAGGACCTCGGCATCCTCGAGGTGTACGAGGCGGCCGAGATCGTCTCCAAGGCGGTCGACCCGGAGGCCAACATTATCTTCGGCGCGGTGGTGGACCCGAACTACCCCGCCGGGCAGGTGAAGATCACGCTGATCGCCACCGGCTTCGATATGAACCGGCCGGCCGATGCGCGCAAGCGCGTCTACCTGCCGGGCGTTCAGCAGCAGCAGGGCCAGTCGCAGGCCCAGCCGCAGCCGGTGCCGGTCCAGCAGCAGGGCGCCCAGCAGACGCAGCAGCCGCGCCCGCAGCCGCGCCCGCAGCCGAGCTTCATCAACGGGGACGACCTGGACATCCCGCCGTTCCTGCGCAACCGCAACCGCCAGAAGTAAGGGTGGAGGCGGAGGGTGTCTCCTCCACATCCACCCGCTCGGTGGGGTCTGGGCTGCCTGGCCACCCCAGGCCCCGCCGAGGGACAGCGCCTGGCGGGCCTTCGCCCACGAACCTCCTCACTCGTTCGCGCCGCCGGGCGGGCGGGCCAGGAGCTCGGCCAGCAGGTCGTCGGGCTGCTGCCTGCGGCCCGTGGCCTGTGGCCGCCGCGGGCTCGGCGGCGGCCGGCGGCGCCAGCGGGCAGCCCCGAGCGCCAGCGCCGCCCGGCGGCGCCAGAGGAACACCCCGAGCGCCAGCGCCACCCCCAGCCCGGCGAGCGCGAGCCCGGCGGGCGCCCAGCGCCGCAGCAGATGCGCCCGCTCGTGCAGCCGCCACGCCTGCTCGATCAGCTCCTGGGCGCGATCGGTCTCGCCGCGCTCGGCCGCCTCCTTCGCAGCGCCGATCAGCGCCGGGGGATCGACCCGCGCCACGCGGAACACCAGCTCGCTGTACACGTCGCGCGGGGCGCGCACCGCCTCGAGCGCCTGAAGCTCCGCCACGAATTGCTCCAGCCTGCGCAGCGCCTCGAGCGCATCGTCGTAGCGCCTCCGCTCGAGCTCCCCGCGCCAGAACGGCCGGCAGTCCGGCAGGGTACTCTGGCACACAGCGGTCACGCGCTCGGCCTCGGGAAGCAGCGCCGCGATCTCCGCCAGCGTCTGCCCGGCGGCGTCGATCTTCCCGCTCTGCAGGTCGTCTAGCCACAGCGGCCGGCAGTCCATCCCGAGCGCGTCGCAGCGCCGGGTCACCTCTTCCGCCCGCTGGCGCAGGGCCAGCACGCCGTCCAGGTTCTGGCGCGCGCTCGCCAGGTCGCCAGCGCGCAGCGGCGTCTCCCACGCCGGCTGGCAGTCCACCTGCAGCGCCTGGCATGCGCCGTTCGCCGCGGCGGAGTCCTTCAGCAGCGCCTTGATCTGTTCGAGCGCGAGCTGCGCCTCCGAGACGCCGCCCGCCCGCAGCGCCGCGTGCCAGATCTCCCGGCAGGCGCGCCCAAGCTCGCCGCAGGACTGCTCGACACGCCCGGCGGCCGGCAGCAGCCACTCCAGCCCGCTGATCTCACGCTCCATGCCGTCCAGGTCGAAGTTCTCCCAGGCGGTGTGCCAGGCGCTGCCGCAGGGCGCGGATGCCGCCGCGCACCCCTCGTCGACGGCGCGCCCGCGCCGGAGGAGCGAGAGCGCCCGCTGGAAGCGCTCGCTCGCCGCCGTGTCGAGCGCCTCGGCCGCGTCGCGCGCCCGCTGCGCCAGCGGCAGGCCGGCGGCGGCCGCCTCACCGGCAAGCTGCTCGAAGCTGCTCAGCAGATCGATCTCGGCCGCGAGGCGCGCATCCAGCTGCTGGGCGCCCGCCAGATCGGATGGGAGCTGCCCGAGCCGGCCGGCGCAGCCCAGGCCGAGCGCGCCGCACCGCTCGTCCAGATAACGCGCGCGCTCCAGCGCCGGGAGCAGCGCCGCCAGCAGCGCGCGGGCGCCCTCGATCTCGCGGTCGATGAGGATGCCGGACCGCCAGTTCTGGACGCTCAGCAGGATCGGCTGGGGCAGGCTCAGCCCGAGCGAGTCCGAGATCGCGCGCACCTCGCGCAGCAGCGCCTGGGTGCGCGACCAGTGGTCGAGCCAGTCGGAGGCCTCGGGCGGGAGCACGTAGGCCCGGAAGATCGGCGTCAGGTCGCGCCCGGTGGCGAGCTCGAGCGCGGCCAGGAGCCGCCAGCTGTTCGCCCTGCTGATGCCGTCGCCGAGCTGGCGCAGTGCGGTGGCGATCGGCTGGTGGCCGACGGCGGCGCTGAGCTCGCGGAAGACCCGCGCGCCGACGCGGTAGCCGCAGTACGGTGGGATGTGCGGGTCCCTGCGCCAGTGGACCAGGGCGTGCCCCTCGCAGCCGGTCTCGGGCATGAGCGGCACGAGCGGGAGGCCCAGGTCGGCCAGCGTCAGCTCGGTCAGATAGTCGGCGTAGCCCTCCCACATCCACGGCTCGGCGAGCGACTCGGAGTGCGCCCAGTAGTGGGCGGCCTCGTGGATGACGGTCCACTCGGCGCTGCGCGGGTGCAGCACCATGACGCCGTCGCGGCGGACGAAGCCGTCGGCGTGGACCTCGGCCATCTCCGGGGTGGGCACCAGCAGAATGTCGCGCACCACCGCGCCGTCGTAGGGCAGGCCCGCGGAGCGGTCGAGCAGGGGCAGCGCCTGCTGGAGCAGCTGCAGCATGCGCCGCGCGGTGCCGCGCTCTTCGGCTGGCGCGCAGATGCGCAGGGTGATCTGCTGGCCGCCGAGCTGGACCTGCGCCTCATCGAGCGCGGCGAGCCAGACGCCGGCGTCGATCAGCGCCTCGCGGACGTGGGCGGGGATGCGCGACGAGAGGCGGCACTCCTCCTCCGCGAGCGGAGCTGCGGCGGCCGGGGTAGGGGCGAGCAGCGCCAGCAGGCAGGCGCTGAGGAGCAGACGGACGATCCACATACGTGCCTCCTTGCAGTTAAGGATGGTGGACCGGGTTCCGTAGACGCGTGTGGACTCCTGAGCGTTGTGCTGGAATGTGCGTGTTCTCTGGCGGGGCGACGAAGCCGCCCCGTCCGGAGAGCTGAAACCTGCAGGCTAGCTGCCGGTGACGAACATGAGCAGGAGGATCAGGGCGGCGAACAGCAGCAGCGGAAGACAGCCGGTGGAGCGTTCCAGGGACGAATGTTGCGGCACGACTACGACGACGGGTGGCTCGTACGGACGCATGGGCCTGAGGAAGCCGAGGAGCAGGACGAGCGTGACGAGCAGCGCCAGCGATAGCTCGGTGTCCATCTCGATCTCCTTTCGTGTCGGCCGTCCGCTCGGTAAGGTGTGTTGTAAGTTTCTTACAGAGCGTGGTAAAAATACTACAGGATAGAATTGTCTTTGTCAATAAGCTTTCTTGGAAGAATATTGCGAATGTTTCGCAAGTGGCGTATACTGGAAGGAAACGCGCGCTGGAGGGACGGCCATGAGCGAGCAGGCAAGCGGGGTCGCGATGGCAGGTGGCGCAGAGATCCTCGGGCTCCTGGCGCCCGGCACCGCTGTGCGCCCGCGCTACCACGCCGTGAGCCAGCAGATCCGAGACTGGGGGCTGCCGGACTGGCTGGCGCAGCTGGGGCTCGTGCTGCGCCCGCTCGAGCGCGGCCTGGTGCCGCCGGAGCGGGTGGCCGAGCTGCTCGGCGCCGAGGCCGGCGACACCGCGGCGGCGCTAGCGGAGTTCGGCGGCAGGGTGCCGCGCCCGTCGCTCCAGGCCGTCGAGCGCGCCTGGAAGCTCTTCATGCTGCTCTACCGCAACCCGCCGGCCGCCGTGCTGAAGCTCACCGAGCTGCTGGTCCAGCTGCGCCAGACCCAGGACGCCGACATCGACGTCAGCCCCGAGACGATCGTCGCCGCGGCCCACGTCTGCTCGCGGCTGGGGATGTGGGACGTGCGCTGCGAGCTGCGCGACATCGCGGCGCGCCTCTCGGACCCGCACCTGGCCCAGCGCGCCACGGAGCTGCTGCAGCGCACCCGGCCGGCGCGCGACCGATTGTTCGAGGACCTGCGGCGGCAGATCGGCGAGCTGCTGGGCGCCGAGGGGATCTCCGCACAGATCGAGCGCAGAGAGCGCCCGATCTACCAGCTGATCGAGGATGGCCTGGAGAGCCTGCACGGCCCCGCGCCGTGGGCCGACGTCGTCAACGTGCTCGTCGAGCGCGTGCCGGACTGCTACCGGGCGCTCGGCGCGATCAACAGCGCCTACCGGGCGCTCGGCGGCACGCGGCTGCGCGACTACATCGGCGGGCCGAAGGACAACGGCTACCAGGCGGTCCAGACGGCGATCGAGTACTGCGCGACCACCGGCGAGCGCGTCCCGGTGGTGCCGATCCACATCGCCACCTCCGAGATGGTGCGCTTCAACCGCGCCGGCTACCTCGCTGCGCTCGCCGGCGGCCCGGTGCCGCTCGGCCGGCAGGTATGGTGGGCGGAGCGCCAGCGCTGGCTGGCGGCGTACGCCGGCCGCTCCGATGAGCTGTTCGTCTTCACCCCCAAGGCCGAGGTGATCTTTCTGCCTGATGGCGCGACGGTGCTGGACTTCGCGGTGAAGGTCCACCTCGACCTGGGCGTGTACTGCCGCGGGGCGCTGCTGAACAACCGGCGCGTCTCGCCGGGCGAGCAGCTCGAGCGCGGCGACATCTGCAACGTGCTGATCGACCAGCACGGCGGCGCGGTGGACCAGCGGCTGCTCGACGCGGCGGTGACGTCGTTCGCCAAGAACCGCATCCGGCGCGCGCTGCAGAAGGGCAACGACGGCGTGGCGCGCGGCCAGGCGATCTTCCGCGAGGTGCTGGCGCGCCGGCTCGAGATGCAGGGGCTTCACGCCAACGCCGCGGCGATCGACACGCAGGTGGCGAGTCTGTGCCGGCGGCGCGGGTATCAGACGGTCGACGCCTTCTTCCGGGCGGTCGCCCGCGGCGAAGCCGCGCCGGACGAAGTGGTGCACGCGATCGTCGAGCACCTGCTGGCGCCGCGGCTCGACTACAGCACCGTGCCTGCGGATGTGCGCGCCCGCGCCAGCCGCGTGCGCCTGGCGCAGTGCTGCTGGCCGCACCCGCCGCAGCCGGCCGTCGGGGTGGTGGTCCACGGCGGCCACCAGCTCAAGGTCCACACCGCCACGTGCCCGCGGGCCGGCGGGGCGGGCTACCCGCTGAGCTGGAAGCCGGCCGAGGAGCAGGCGTACGCCGCCGACGTGCTCTACGAGAGCTGGGACCGCCCGGGGCTGATCCACCGCCTCACCGAGGCGATCGACGCGATCGGCTCGGTGAACATCCGTTCGTTCCACGCCGAGGTGCCCGAGCCCAGCCTGGCCCACATCCGCTTCTCGATCGAGGCGCCGACCCGCGAGAAGATCGAGCAGGTGCGCGTGGCGCTGCTGCGCCTCCCCGAGCAGCGCCACGTCGAGCTGCGCGCGGTGGCGCTGATCGACGGCGGCTTCCGCATCACGACGCCGCTCGACAACCCCTACGGGCCGGGCCCGGTCGGCCGCTGGCCGCTGTTCATCGGGCGCGGGCCGGAGGTGAGCACGATCCTCACCCAGCTCACCGGCGGGGGCGGGATGCGCCATATCCTGGTGCGCGGCCCGAAGCGCATCGGCAAGAGCTCGCTGCTCGAGCACCTCGCGCGCCACCACCTGCACGACTTCGCCGTGCCGCCGCCGCTCGACCTGCAGAGCCTGCCGACCGCCGAGCTGCAGTTCTGCCGCCTGATCGCCCGCATCTCGGAGATGATCGCCCAGAAGGCCGGCCCGAAGGCGCGCACCAACCCGCTCAGCGCCGAGGCGATCGCCGCCGACCCGATCCGGGCCTTCGGCACGTTTCTGGCTGAGATCCGCGCCGAGCGCGACCTGGACCGCTTCGTGGTGCTGATCGACGAGATGGGCGTGGTGATGAGCCGGCTGCGCGGCACGAGCTCCGAGCGCGAGTTCTTCGACCAGTGGCGCGCGCTGCTCAACGACGAGCGCGTCAACCAGCACCTGGCGTTCGTCGTGGCGATGCCGGACTACTCGCTGGCGCAGCTCTCCGCCGAGGAGGGCGGCCTGCTCGGCTCGCGGCTCGGCGAGCTGGGGCTGCAGGTGCGCCTCGGGGTGCTCGACGAGCGCGAGGCGCGCGACCTGATCACCACCCCCGTGCGCAGCCACCTGAAGTACCAGCCCGGCGATGTGGAGCGCCTGCTGGCTGAGACCGGCGGGCACCCGTACTACACCCACCTGGTGTGCGGCCAGATCGTCACCGCCATACAGGCCCAGCAGCGGCGCACCGGCATCCCGGCCCGCGAGCGCATTCTTGTGCCCACCGCCGTGGTCGACGATGCGCTGCGGGCGGTGCTCGCGCACAGCGACGCCTTCCACCACGTGCTCGCGGACAGCTCCCCGACGACGAGCGCGGTGCTGTGCGCGGTGGCGGCTGGCGCGGGCGAGGCGAACCAGCCGGTGGCACGCAGGCGGCTCGTGACGCTGCTGCGGCGCCGTGACGCCGGCATTGGCGCGGCGCAGGTGGAGCGCGCGCTCGACGAGCGGCCGGACCTGCTGGTCGAGCACGACGGCTCAGTCGCGATCCGGGTGGCGCTGGTCACCCGCTGGCTGCGCAGGTATACCTGAGCGTGTAGGAGGTACTCATGACCGCTCCGCTGCTGCCAAACCCCTACCGCGAAGATCTGCTGCTCGAGGCCATGCTCGAGTGCGCCGAGCGTTTCATCGGCCTGGGCGACGAGCTCGAGGATCTGGTGGCGCGCGTGACGCAGGAGCGCCCGGCGGCCGTGTCGCTGGTCGCGCCGCGCGGGATGGGCAAGAGCTTCATGCTGCGCTGCCTGGCGCACCCAGAGGGCGGGCTGCGGCTGTTCAGCCGCGCCGTGGGCCGAGCGTTCGCCGACGAGCCGGAGCGCCTGCTGTTCGTCCCGCTCGATCTGAGCGGCGGGCTGACGGGGACGGCCAGCCTGTCGCTGCTGCGGCAGCTGTACGAGGAGCTGCTCGTGCAGCTCGGGCGGCTGCTGAAGGTCGACGACGTGACGCTGCTGCCGCTCGAGCGCATGCCGTCCGGGCGCGTGTCCTCCCTCGGCGACCTGCGCGAACGGGCCCAGCGCGCGATCGCCGCCGCTCGTGAGGAGGCCGACGACGACGAGCTGCGCCAGCGCTTCACAAGCGAGCTCGGCGCGACCATGCCGGGCGGGCTGATCGAGCTGCTGCGCCGCATCGACGCCTGGGGGCTGCGCGCGGTGTTCCTGCTGGACGAGTTCGACACGATCGCCGCGCGCCTGAGCCGCGAGGAGTACGACAACCTGCGCGCGGTGCTCGCGGTCGCGTCGATGGTGATCGCCTCGACGCGGGCGCTCAGCGAGCAGGTCCCGGCCGAAGTGCAGACCTCGCCGTTCTTCAACCTGCTGCAGCGGCTCACGATCCTGAGCCTGCGCTTTCTGTCGCCGGAGGACGCCCGCCGCCTGGTGCTCGAGCCGCCCACCTGGGTCGCGGGGATGCAGTTCCGCTTCACAGAGGCGGACGCCGACTTTATCCTGGAGCTGACCGGGCTGCACCCGGACCTGATCCGCGAGACGTGCGAGTACCTGTACCGCACCCGCTACCGGTCGTACCGGGCTGGGCAGGACGTGCTGCCGGAGGCGGAGCGGCCGTACGTGCGGGCGCTGCTGCAGCCGCTCTTCGCCGACTTCTTCGCCGGCCTGTGGCACGAGCTGAGCGAGCACGACCGGCGCACGCTGCGGCTGATCGCCGCCGGCGAGCTGGCCGACGAGCCGATCTCGCCCGAGCTCGTCGCGCGCGGCTACATCGTGTTCGAGGGCGGCCGGCAGCGTCTGTTCGCCGGCCTGTTCCGCGACTTCGTGCTGGTGCAGGGCGCGAGCCCGCAGGCGGCGCAGCGGGGGGCGCCGGCGGCTGAGGTGGAGCTCCCGCCGCTCACGGAGCTGGAGCAGCGGCTGCTCGACCTGCTGCTCGAGCGCGCCGGCGAGGTCGTGCGGCGCGACACGATCATCGCGGCGCTGTACGACGACGTGGTGGACCCCCGCGAGGCGCGAGGGCGCCTGGACGCGCTGGTGTTCCGGCTGCGCAGCAAGCTGGAAGGGGAGCCGCTGCTGATCGAGAGCGTGCGCGGCCAGGGCTACCGGCTCATCCGCCGCGCCGGGCCGTGAGCCGGACGCCGAGCCGGGCGAACAGCGCCTCGACGAACGGCCAGGCCCGGTCGTCCACCAGCAGCCCCTCCGGGTGCCGCTCGGCGAGGCGGGCGAGCAGCTCGCGGTACGCGGGCGGGAGCTCGACCGCCGGCAGGACCAGGCCCTCCTCGGTGTGCCGGGCCGTGAGCGCCAGCGGCCCGGCGGCCGCGGCCTGCGCGTAGCCGATCAGGAGTGCCTCCTGCTCGCTCAGCGACCGCAGGCCGGCGCCCGCCCGCTCGGGGACCAGGGCGAACTCGGCCGGGCCGCGCCCGCGCCGCCGGCGGACCGGCCAGCCGGGGCGCAGCATCACACCCGCCACGCCGCCGCGCTGCTCACTCGCGATCGGGAGCCACTGCAGGGCCGTGCCGTCGAAGCGGCTGAGGCGCTCGGCCGCCGTGGCGAGCGGGTACCAGATCGGCGCGCCGAGCGGCGGGGGCTTGGGCGGGGCGGGCAGAGCGGCGATGCGGTCCTCGAGCGCCAGGACGCGGAACCCGCGCTCCCGCAGGCGCGCGAGCAGGCCATCGCGGCGCCAGCTGGTGAGCGTGAAGCGGTTGCCGATCAGCTCGCCCTCGCCCTTGAGGAGCGTGTTCGCGCGCCCATCGCGGACCAGGAAGTGGTTCGGAGTGATCTCCTCGATGTCGGGCTGCGGCATAGCGACGCCTACGTTCGACGGTCGGGCGCAGATCGGATCATTCCCCCTCGTTGACCCCGGTGACGACCACCTCGGTGACCTCGGCCTCGCCGCAGCCCGCGCCGGCCGCGACGAGGTCGTGGCGCAGCTGCGCCATCTCGACCAGGTGGGCGCGCTCGTGGCTGACGGCCCAGTTGCCCTGGTGGAGCAGGTTGACCTCGCCGTACAGCTCGTGGTGGCCGGTGCGGTGCCAGGCGGCGCTGGTGAGGCCGCGCAGCAGGCTGAGCGTCTGCTGGCGGCTGGCGCGGAAGGCCTCCAGAATCTCCTCCGCCGGCCTGGTGCGGTAGGCGGCGGCCGAGTCCAGCGTGGGCGGGTGGGCCGGCGGCAGCTCGGGGTGGTTCGTCTCCAGCAGCAGCCAGGCGCGCTCGCGGAACACCGAGTCCACGTCGGCCAGATGGCCGGCCAGCTCCTTCAGCGAGGGCTGATCCGGCGCGGGGCGGCGCGCGAGCAGCTCGTCGTCGAGCCCGCTCAGCAGCTTGTCCAGGCACTCCTGGCTGTGCTCCAGGAACGACATGATCGCGTGCGGGCCGAGGGTGCCCATGAACTCGATCGCGCGGAACGCCTTGTGGTTCTCGGGCACCGTGCCGCAGCGCGGGCAGGCGCCGCTGAGCTGCCCCTCGCGGACCTCGCCGCAGGTCAGGCAGACGAACAGGTCGCCGAGCTCATCGGCGCGCAGGTCGCGCCCCTCGGCGGCGGCGCGCTGGGCGCGGGTGAGCAGCTCGCGCGAGAGCGTGGTGGTGCCGGTGATGCGGCCGGTCGCCACCGCCTCGGGCTCCGGGCTGGTCAGCGCGCGCTCGATGTTCTCGGCCGTGCTGCCGACCTCTCCGAGCTGGCGGAAGGCGTGCTCGGCGCGGGCCATGCGCGCCGCGCTGAGCGCCTCGAACAGCCGCGCAATATTGAAGCGCCGCGCGTGCCGGGCCTGCTCGGCCCAGGTGTGGTAGGCCACCTGGCCCATGCTCGCGGAGGTAAGGATGCGGCGCAGCTCCTCTTCGTTCGTGGTCATCGTGTGATGCGGCCCTCCTGGACCGCGGTGCTGCCGGGTGTCGTTCATCTGGTATACTGTACTACCGATTAGCTGGACACCGCAAATCGTGGGCCAGTGGAGGCCGCAGGCGGGGCTGGAAGCGCGCTGTTCCGCCTCGCGCGTCGTGGCCGCTGATACGGGGACGCGGTCCTGCCGCCCGCCTCCCCTTCGAGAAGGCGTGACAGCCGCAGGCCCACCGAGGCAGCTTCCGAGTGAGGGTCCGCAGGCCCACCGAGGCAGTTTCCGTAGGGAAGGCCCGCGGGCCCGCGAGGCAGCTTTCGGCGGGAAGGACCGGAGGGCCGCAGCCTTAACCGAGGGTGCATCCCGCGGGCAGTCCGCAGGCCTTCCGAGACAGTTTCCGTAGGGAAGGCCCGCGGGCCCACGCGGCAGCTTTCGGCGGGAAGGACCGGCGGGCCGCAGGCGCGCCGAGGGTGCATTCAGCGGGCAGTCCGCAGGCCCACCGAGGCGGCTTTTGGCGGGGAGGTTCGGAGGGCCTACGGCCCTCCGAGGGTGCATCCCGCGGGTAGTCCGCAGACCCACCGAGGCAGCTTTCGGCGGGGAGGTTCGGAGGGCCGCAGCCTTAACCGAGGGTGCATCCCGCGGGCAGTCCGCAGGCCTTCCGAGACAGCTTTTGGCGGGGAGGTTCGGAGGGCCGCAGGCCCTCCGAGATTCTTAATGTTTCCGCGGCTCTGTGGCTGCGAAGCAGCCGCAGAGCCGCGGAAAAAATGAGAGAAGAGGCAAACCCCTGCACGCAGGGCGCTCATGCGCATCGCGCTCGTCCACGATTACCTGAACCAGTACGGCGGCGCCGAGCGCGTGCTCGAGGCGCTGCACGAGCTGTTCCCGCAGGCGCCGATCTACACGTCGATCTACGACCCGGGCGCGATGCCGGCGCGCTACCGCGAGTGGGACATCCGCACCTCGTGGATGCAGCGGCTGCCCGGCTGGCGGCGCCTGTTCCGCGCCTACTTCCCGCTCTACCCCAGCGCGTTCGAGAGCTTCGACCTGAGCGGGTACGACCTGATCATCAGCAGCAGCAGCGCCTTCGCCAAGGGGGTGATCCCCGCGCCGGGCGCCCGCCACATCTGCTACTGCCACACGCCGATGCGCTTCGCCTGGCGCGCGGCGGACTACGTGGCGCAGGAGGGCCTCGGGGCCAGGCGCCGCGCCCTGCTCGCGCTCCCGCTCACCGCCCTGCGGCTGTGGGACGCGGTCTCCAGCAGCCGGGTCGACTGGTTCGTCGCCAACTCGCGGGTGGTGGCCGGCCGCATCCGCCGCTACTACGGCCGCGAGGCGACGGTCATCCCGCCGCCGGTGGAGCTGCCGCCCTTCCGGCCGCAGCCGCCGGGCGACTTCTACCTGGCCGGCGGGCGGCTGATCCCGTACAAGCGGGTGGACCTGGCGGTGCGCGCCTTCACCGCCCTCGGGCTGCCGCTCAAGGTGTTCGGCAGCGGGCGGGACGAGCCGCGCCTGCGGGCGCTCGCCGGGCCGAACGTCGAGTTCCTGGGCCGCGTCAGCGATGAGGAGCTGCGCGCGCTGTTCGCCCGCTGCCGCGCGTTCATCTTCCCCGGCGAGGAGGACTTCGGCATCACCACGCTGGAGGCCATGGCCGCCGGGCGCCCGGTGATCGCCTACGCGGCGGGCGGGGCGCTCGAGACGGTGGTCGAGGGGGTGACCGGGCGCTTCTTCCACGAGCAGAGCGCCGCCGCGCTGGCGGCGGCCGTGGCGGCCTCCCGCAGCGACGAGTACGATCCGCTGGCGATCCGCCGGCACGCCGAGGGCTTCGGGCGCGAGGTCTTTCTGGCGCGCATGCGCGAGTTTGTCGACAGCGTCTGCGCCGCCGGCGTGCCGCCGGGGCGCTGAGGAGTAGCAGGGCGGCCGGCGCCGGCCGCGCATCTCATGAGCATCGCACAGGCCCTCTCCATCCTCCGGCGGCGCTGGGCGCTGGTGCTGGCGGTGCCGCTCGCCGCGGCCCTGCTCAGCGCCGCGGTCGGGCTCGCGCAGCCGCCGCGCTACGCCGCCGGGGCGCGCCTGCTGATCACGCGCTCCGAGGACCGGCGTTTTGACACCGAGGACGCTCTGGCGTATGATCTGCCGGCGATCGTAAGCGGCGAGCCGTTCGCCCGCGAGCTCTCGGCCGAGCTGGCGCGCCGCGGGCTCCAGCTGGACCCCGCGCAGGCGCGCGCGGCGATCGCGGCCGGCAACGAGCGCCGCGTCGTGAGCATCACCGCGACCGCCGGCGACCCGGCCGCGGCCGAGGAGATCCTGGACGCCGCGGTGGCGCTGGTGCGGACGCGCGGCCTGGCGCTGTGGGGAGACCCGGCGGCCACGCCCGAGAACACCGGGGTGAACGTGGTGGTGCTGGAGGGCATCCCCGCCAGCGCGGCGCGCGCCAACGGGCCGCGGCAGATCGCGCTGAGCGCCGCGCTGCGCGGGCTGGTCGGGCTGGGGGCCGGCGTGCTGCTGGCGCTCGGGCTGCACCGCGTCGGCCTCACGCGCGATGCGTGATCGGTCACTTTTATACAGCGTGCGCTGTCGCCTGCACGGTGGCTCAGCATCACACACAGGGGCTGACGAGCACACGTTCCTCGTGAGAAGAGTATGCAACTAAGCGACTACGCCACCATCCTCCGGCGCCGCTGGTGGATTATCCTGCTGGCGGCGGCCGTGGCGGCTGTGAGCGCGTACGCCTTCAGCAAGTGGCAGGCGGCCTACGCGCCGGTGTATCGCTCCGAGGCGAGCTACCTGGTGGTGCCGAGCCGGCTCGACAACGGCCTGCTGATCGTGCTGCGCGACCGGATGAACAGCTTCCGCGCCATGGCGCTGGCGCCGGTGCAGCTCGAGAAGATCAGCAACGAGCTGCGGCTGGACCGCAGCGCCGACTGGCTGCTGGAGCGGGTCGCGATCCAGCCGCGCCCCGAGGAGCAGCTGATCGTGATCCAGGTGGACTACCCCGACCCGGACATGGCGCCGCGGATCGCCAACGCGATCGGCGACAACCTGGTGGCGCTGGTGGCGGCGCGCAACAGCACGATCGAGGGCACCGACCGCATCAACGTGGTGGTGAACCAGCCGGCGCGCCCGGCGGTGCTCCACCGGCCGCAGACGCGCATTAATGTCCTGGCCGGGGCGTTTCTGGGCCTGATCCTCGGGCTGCTGCTGGCCTTCGTGCTCGAGGCGCTCGACGACTCGCTCAAGACTCCGGCCGATGTGGAGCGCTTTGTGAAGCTCCCGACGCTGGGGGCGATCCCGATCGTCCACGAGAGCGCCGCGCCAGCGCAGCGCAGCCGGCGGCAACAGCTGCGTAATGCGTGATGCGCGCCGGCATCGCCGCAGGTCACGGGCTGGCGGCTGCGGGCGGCGCATCGCACATTACGGATGATGAAAGCAACCAATGAGCCTGTCGAACGGAACCTCGCCTCTGATAGCGATTCGTGACCCGCGCTCCCCGGCGGCCGAGGCGTACCGCACGCTGCGGACGAACATCCAGTTCACCAGCCTGGATCGCCCGCTGCGCACGCTGCTCGCGACCAGCACCGCGCCGGACGAGGGGAAGTCCACCACGCTCGCCAACCTGGCCGTGACGATCGCGCAGGCCGAGCAGCGGGTGATCCTGGTGGACTGCGACCTGCGCCGGCCGAGCCTGCACACGCTGTTCGATCTGAGCAACGAGAGCGGCCTGACCAACATGATCCTGGCCTCGGAGGATACGCCGCCGCCGCTGCAGGAGACCGGCGTCCCCGGGCTGAGCCTGCTGGCGAGCGGGCCGCTGCCGCCGCGCCCGGCCGACATCCTTGGCTCGCGGCGCATGGAGCAGATCATCGCCCGGCTGTCCGGCATGGCCGATATGGTGCTGTTCGATACGCCGCCGGTGATCGCGGTGACGGACGCCGCCGTGCTCGCCACGCGGGTGGACGGCGTGCTGCTGGTGTTCCAGGCGGGCAAGACGAGCCGCGACCGCGCCCGCCGCACGCGCGAGGTGCTCGAGAAGGTCAAAGCCAATATCGTCGGCGTGGTGCTCAACGGCGCCGAGCTTGAGCAGGGGTACGGCTACTACTCTTGATCGATCTGCATTCTCACATCCTCCCCGACCTTGACGATGGCGCTCCGCGGCTCGAGGAGGCGCTGGCGATGGCGCGGATGGCCGTGGCCGATGGCATCCGCGTGCTGGCCGCCACCCCGCACAGCCCGGCCTCCACCGCGAGCCGGAAGTACTCGCCGGCGCTGGTGCGCGAGCGCGCCGACCAGCTCATCGCCGCGCTGGCGGCCGAGGACGTGCCGCTGGAGATCGTGGTCGGCACCGAGATCACCTTCGTCGCGGATGTCGTCGAGCAGCTGCGGCGCGGGGAGCTGCTCACCTACGGCGGCGGGCGGGCGATCCTGCTCGAGCCGCCCTTCAGCGGGCTGCCGCACGGCTTCGACACCGTGATCTTCGCGCTGCAGCTCGCCGGCTACCGCGTCGTGCTGGCGCACCCCGAGCGCCTGCCGGACGTGCAGGAGGACCCCGACCTGCTCATCCCGCTGATCGAGCGCGGCGTGCTGATCCAGATCACGGCCCAGGCGCTCACCGGCGGCCAGGGCGACTACCTGCGCTCGGTGGCCGAGACGCTGCTGCTCCACAGGATGGTCCACGTGCTGGCGAGCGACGCGCACGGCGTGCCGCCGCGGCGCCCGCCGGTGCTGACGGAGGCGCGCGAGCGGGCGGCGGAGCTGCTCGGGGCGGAGGCGGCTGCGGCGCTGGTGGAGGAGACGCCCCGCGCGCTGCTGGAGGGGCGGCGTGTCGCCGTCAGCCCGCCGCGCCCGGTGCGCCGCCGGCGCTAGGGTGCGCCCGCAGGCCCGGCCCGCGCTGGCGAACGTTTCCGAAATCCTACTCGCGAAGCACTGTCGTAGCGCCGTGGGCAGCGTTGCAGCGCGGTTGCCCGGCACAGCGGTGTGTGATAGAATGTGCGCTAGCTGCAGCTGTAGCACGGCTCACTGGTGTTGAGGAGCGCTGTATGCCCGACCAACCCGCTCGCAATCCGGCGATCGTCCTCGTCGAAGATGAGCCGGATATTCTGATCATCCTGCATCGCCTGATGCGCGATCTGACCGGCGGGTACGACATCGTGACGGTCAACGGCGGTGCGGAGGCCCTGGCTCAGATCGCTCTGCGCCCGGTGCCGCTGGTGATCACGGACTACAACATGCCCGGCATGAACGGCCTGCAGCTCACCAGTGAGATCAAGGAAACCTCGCCAGAGACGCGTGTGGTGCTGATCACCGCCTATGCGACGCCCGAGCTCGAGAAGCGGGCCCGCGAGCAGCGCGTGGACTATTATCTCCCCAAGCCCTTCCCGCTCGACCGTCTCGAGCAGATCGTCCGCGATGTGCTGAAGTAGACCGCGTCCGATTGCGGCTCCCAGCCGCCGTCGGGACGCCCTATCGGGAATCTGTAGAGACGCCCCCGATGGGGCGTTTCGTGTTGAAGTAGGGGGAAGCCATGCCCGGTATGATCGTCGCGGCCGAGCCGGTGGCCGTCGAGGCCGGCGCGCGGGTGCTCATGAGCGGCGGGAACGCCGTCGACGCCGCCGTCGTCTGCGCCTTCGTCCAGATGGTGGTGAATCCGCAGATGTGCGGCATCGGCGGCTATATGATCGCGACGGTCCACCTGCCCGGCGAGCCGGCGGCGCGCACCTACCTGCTGGACGCCCCGGCCCTCGCCGGGTCGCGGGTGACGCCGGAGATGTGGCAGGACAAGCTCATCCGGCCGAACCCGGACGGCTGGGGCTACTTCCTGCAGGGGAAGGTGAACGACGCCGGCTACCAGTCGATCTGCACGCCCGGAACGGTCAAGGGCCTCGCGGCGCTGCTGGAGCGCTGGGGCACGCTCCCGTGGTCGGCCGCGCTCGAGCCGGCGGCCCAAGTGGCTGAGGAGGGGTTCATGGTGGACAGCCACCTGGCGGCGCGCTGGAAGACCCGCGCGGCGCACCCCGAGGGCTGCTCGCTGCTCGACTACATCCTGCTCAACCAGGAGGCGCGCCGCATCTACCTGACGGCGGACGGCCGGCCGTACGACGAGGGCCAGCTGCTGCGCAACCCGGACTACGCGCGCACGCTGCGCCACCTCGCCGCGCACGGGCCGGAGGACTTCTACACCGGGCACCTCGCGCGCCAGATCAGCGCGGACCTCGAGGCCAACGGCGCCTTCGTCACCGCCGAGGACCTGGCGAGCTACCGCGTGCGCGATGAGGCGCCGACGATCGGGACCTACCGCGGCTACACGGTGGTCACCTCGCAGGCGCCGCACGGCGGCCCGACGCTGATCGAGATCCTCAACATCCTCGAGGGCTACGACCTGGCGGCGCTCGGCCACAACACGCCGGAGTACATCGCCCTGGTCGCGGATGCGATGCAGGCGGCCTTCGCCGACCGCGCCCAGTATATCGGCGACCCGGCGTTCGTCGATGTGCCTCTGGCGGAGCTGACGAGCAAGGAGCGCGCCGCGCGCTGGCGCGAGCGCATTGACGCCGGCGAGCCGATCGCCGCCGGCGCGCCCGACATGATCGCACCGGGCACCACCCACGTGAGCGTCGTCGACAGCGCGGGCGCCTGCGTGGCTCTGACGCACTCGCTGGGCGTGTCGTCGGGCGTGATCACGCCGGGCCTCGGCTTCATGTACAACAACTCGATGGTGAACTTCGACCCGCTGCCCGGCCGGCGCAACTCGATCGCACCCGGCAAGGGGCGCTCTACCGGCATGTCGCCGACGATCGTCTACCGCGGCGATGAGCCGGTGCTGGTGCTTGGGGCGCCGGGCGCCAGCCGGATCATCACCGGCGTGCTGCAGGTGCTCCTGAACGTGATCGACTTCGGCATGGGGGTGAGCGAAGCCGTGCTCGCGCCGCGCTTCGACTGCCAGGGCGAGCGGGTTGTGGTGCAGAATCGCATCCCCGAGTATGTGTGCGAGCGCGTGCGCGCCCGGCGCCCGGTGGTGCGGCTTCCCCAGAGCCATGGCGCCATTGGGCTGGTCCAGGCGATCGCGATCGACACTGCGAGCGGGCGGCTGAGCGGCTGCGCCGATACCGGGAGCTCGGGGATGGCGCTGTTGGTGTAGGCGCGGTTCTGAAAATTTGTTAATAATCGGTTTAGTACTTTCGCCCTTGCCGGTACTGGTACCTCCGGTACGGACACATCGATACCAGTGTACGATTGAGGCGGGCGAGCGCGCGTGCTATTCTCTGTGTGTCGCCGGGCTCCTACATCGCAGCCTCGTCCCAAGCCCGCGACACACAAGGTCAGTCTCGCTCGTCCGCCCACGATACGACCTGGCCGCAGCTCCACCCACTACCAACGCACCCCGAGCTGCGGCACTCACTCACCAACATTCAAGCGAGCATCGCAGCACGGCGAGCACTGACAGACAGCCGTTGTTTGAGTTCGTCCCGGTCTGGCCCTGGCATATGCCAGGGCCGCTGTCATGTCTGGTTCAGAGCTTACGCGATGGCCTCGCCCCTCTATCCTCCCGGAGGGTCTGGGGAGGCGAAGCCTCCTCAGCATCTCTCTTCCTGTCAGGAAGGCTTCAGCGCCGCACCGCATTCGCTTCAGCGCAGGGTGATTATCTGGGTGGTCTCGCCGCGCGAGGTGGTGGTTGTGACCGGCAGCCCGGTGCGGAGGACGAGCCGCTGCACCGCTTCGTTCTCCGCCAGCGAGACGGCGCGGATGCGCCGGAGGCCGCCCGCCATCGCCACCTGGATGATCAGGTCGATCATGAGCGTGCCGAGCCCTTCGCGCTGGAAGTCGTCGCGGATGACGATCGCCACCTCGGCAGTGGTGGGGTCATCGGCATCGCGCGCCAGGCGCGCCACTCCCACCGCGTGGTCGCGCCCGTCGTCCTCGACCGCAGTGGCGATCAGCGCGGCGGCGAGGTGCGGGTTGAGCTCGGACAGCCGGTGCGCCTCGCGCCAGATGAGCTCATCCGGCGGGTCCTGGTGCTGCGACATGAAGCGCAGCCGCCGCGTCTCCGGCGAGAGGCGTTTGTAGAGCTCCACCAGCAGCTCATCGTCCTCGGGGGTGATGTGCCGGATGCACACAGCGCGGCCGCGGCGGGTCGTCGCCATCAGCCGGCTGTCGCCGTGGGCAAATGTGCGCTGTTCCTCGCTCGCCATCCTGCCGGCTCCTTGCACACTGCTGCTCTCTTTCGATATGACTGACGCGGCACAGGGCGACCGCGTAAGTATTCCACGGGCAGCTCTTCTCTGCCGCTGTGCGGCGACACAGTCGCCGCACAGCGGCAGAGGAAGCGAGATTCTGGGGAGGCGAAGCCTCCCCAAACACCTCTGCAGGGTGAGGTGTAGAGACCGCAGGCCCTCCACGGGCTTTTTCCGCCGCAGAGCGGCGCAAGAGGGAATGCTAGGGCGGCTTCGCCGCACACGAACACTGCTCCATCTCTGCTATGATACACGCATCGTGCTGAGAAGGAGCGCTTGTCCATGGAACTCACTCGCTACCGGCTCGCCCTGGCGGGATTCGGATCGGTCGGGCAGGGCCTGGCGCAGATCATTCACAGCCACAGCGCGCGCCTGGTGCGCCAGTACGGCGTCGAGCTGAGCATCGTCGCGGTCGCGGCGCGCTCGTGGGGCGCGTACGACCCGCGCGGCCTCGACCCGCAGGCGCTGCTGGAGGCCGCCCGCGCGCGCGACCTCGGGCGCGTGCCGCACCCGCGCCGCTGGGATGCGCTTGAGATGATCGCCTCGGCCGAGGCCGATGTGCTGATCGAGGTCACGCCGACGGATCTCGCCGACGGCGAGCCGGCCACCAGCCACGTGCGCGCCGCCTTTGGGCGCGGCTGGCACGTCGTCACGGCCAACAAGGGGCCGGTGGCGCTGCACCTGGCGGCCCTGCGCCGCGAGGCCGCGGCCGCCGGGGTGTTCTTCGGCTTCGAGGGCACGGTGATGGGCGGGACCCCGGCGCTGCGCCTGGGCATGACCGACCTCGCGGGCTGCAGCGTGGCCGAGGTGCGCGGCATCGTCAACGGCACGACGAACTACATCCTGACCCAGATGGAGCAGGGCATGTCCTACGAGGAGGCGCTCCGTCAGGCTCAGGAGCTGGGCTACGCCGAGGCCGATCCCAGCGGGGACGTGGAGGGGCACGACGCGGCCGCGAAGGCGGCTATTCTCGCCAACGCGCTGATGGACGCCAGCCTCACCCCCGGTGACGTCGAGCGCGAGGGCATCACCGGGCTCACGTCCGATGCGGTCGCCGCCGCCCAGTCCGCCGGGGAGCGCTGGAAGCTGATCGCCCGCGTCTGGCGCGAAGGGGAGGCGGTGCGGGCGAGCGTCCGCCCGCTGCGTCTGCCGCTCAGCCACCCGCTCGCCGCGGTGGCCGGCGCCACGAACGCGATCACGTTCACCACGGATCTGCTCGGCGATGTGACGCTGGTCGGCCCGGGGGCGGGGGGTGTGCCCACCGGGTTCGCGCTGCTCTCGGACTTGCTGGAGCTGCATCGCACGAACACGCGCTACCGGGCTCCGCGCCACGAGTGACGCGGGACGAGGCTGTGCTCGGCGGGGAGGCGGGGTCCTCGCGGCGTGTGGTCGCCAGGCCGCTGCCGCGGGGCACCTCCGCTAGATGGCCCGCGCAGCGCCTCTGCCCGGCGCGCCCTTATCGGCATCAGCGGCGCCGCTCGCGAGCACCCTCTTGCTCCACCCGTTGCGCACCTCGAACAGGATGGTCTGCACGGCCGAGCTGGTCGAGCCGGTCTTCGGCTCGAAGGCGCTGGTCATCAGGAACAGCCGGTGCCAGCCGTTGCTCAGCTCGCGGGTATCGATCGTGAGCTTGCCCTCGTAGGCGCCGGGGCCGCACGCCGGCGTGGGGCCGGACACGTGCGGCGGGCCATCCAGGCAGAGCGGCGTGCCCGGGTCCCCGTGGTGGAAGTCGGGGTCCACGGCGGCGTACCAGCTGGTCACCTCGATCCCCTCGGCGCCGCGCTTGAGGCGCACCTGTGGCCGCCACACGCCGGAGACTGGGCCGGTCGGCGGGTTCAGGATGTTGGCGATCATGTAGTTGGCGTGGGTGTACCAGCCGCGCCCCTCCAGGATGTCGGGATTCTCGTAGACGTCGTCGCGCGGGTTGCCGTTCTTCAGGTAGGCGTGCAGCCCGGTGGAGGTGCGCATGCTCTCCGTCTCGCCGCCCTTGCCGCGCTGGTGCACGAAGGCGCGGATGCGGAACTGCTGCCAGCCGTCGTGCGCGGCCCGGCGCGTGTCGACCACCAGCGTGTCTTCCCACACGCACGTCTCGCCGTCCGGGCAGGTGCGCGGCGGGTCGAAGACGAGGCAGGCCACCGCGTAGTCGTCGCCCTCGCACTCCTCCGGCGCCGGCTCGACCCGGTCGGTGGCGATCCCGACGTTCAGGCGGTAGAACTCCCCCGGGTTGTCGTGCATGATGCTGCGTATCGTCAGCGTGATCTCGCCGCTGATCGTGGCTTTGTGCGGGAAGCACAGCCCGGTGTGCAGGTGGCCGCGGTCCTGCCCGGGCTTGCCGTCCTCCCCCACCTTCCCGGGCGTCGTCACCCACCAGTTCTGCGCCTCCATGAAGATCTCGCCCGGCTTGCAGCCCTGCGGGTGTTCCGCGCCCAGGAGATGGTTCATGTGTGAGCTGTCGTGGGCGGCGAGCGCGTCGTCCGCCGGCTGGTGCGCGCTGGAGAGCTGGAGGAGAAGCGCGGTGCTGATGAGCGTGAGCAGGGTGAGCGCGCGCCGGCGGGCCGAGGCGTTGCTGTGAGCCATGGGATATGGCCTCCTTACGTCGGCTGGGACGTGATGGCGCGTGCTGGCTATTATACTATCCCGCCGATCTCCCTGGAAGGGGCGAGGTGTGGCGGCCTGCCACGCCGCGCGCGAGCAAAGGAAAACCCCTTCCGCGCGTTGCGGAAGGGGCTGTAGACGGAGCAGGCGCCGCTACACGGGCGCCCGCTCTCGACGGTATCGCGTCGTTCGGCGTGCTGGGGCCGGAGCTAGCGGCGCTCGACGCCGACCGCGAGCTCGCGCGCTCTGACCAGCTCCTGCGGGAGCCGCGCCGCCGGGACGCCGCGCGGCTGCACCCGCCAGAACCGGCCGCGCACCTTGCTCCAGTTCTCCAGCAGCTCGGCCGCGCGGGCGCTGCAGGTCAGCTCAGCGTGGCGCACCAGGAGCGCGCGGACGTTCTCCTCGTCCTGCGCCTCGAGCGGCTGCAGGTCCACCAGCTCGCCGTTGCAGCGCGCCGGGAAGCTGCCGTGCTCGTCGTAGACATACGCCAGGCCGCCGGTCATGCCGGCCGCGAAGTTGCGCCCGGTCTCGCCGATCACCAGCACCACGCCGCCGGTCATGTACTCGCAGCCGTGGTCGCCCAGGCCCTCCACCACCGCCACGGCGCCGGAGTTGCGCACCGCAAAGCGCTCGCCGGCGCGCCCGGCCGCGTACAGCGCGCCACCGGTGGCGCCGTACAGGCACGTGTTGCCGATGATGGTGCTCTCGTGCCAGGTGTAGCGCGCCTTGGCCGTCGGGCGGACGACGATCTCGCCGCCGGCCATGCCCTTGCCGACGTAGTCGTTGCACTCGCCGTCGAGCAGCATGCGCATGCCCGGCGCGAGGAACGCGCCGAAGCTCTGCCCGGCGCTGCCCTTGAAGCACAGCGTCAGCGTGCCGTCGGGCAGCCCGGCCTCGCCGTAGCGCGCGCCGATCTCGCCCGCCAGCGTCGCGCCCACGGTCCGGTCGACGTTGGCGATCGGGTAGGCCAGCTCGATCGGCGTGCCGCTCTCGATCGCCGCGCGGGCGTCCTCGAGCAGGCGGCTGTTCAGCTTCCCGAGCTTCACGCGCCCGTTGGCGGCGTCGGTGTTGCGGATCGGGTCGCCCGGCCGGTCCACGCGCTCGAGCAGCGGCCTGAGGTCGATCGCATCGGCGGCCTGGTGGCCGCGCGGCACCTGGCGCAGCAGGTCGGTCCGCCCGACGATCTCATCGATCGAGCGCGCGCCGAGCGAGGCCAGGATCTCGCGCACCTCCTGGGCCAGGTGCAGGAAGAAGTGGACCACATCGTCGGGCGTGCCCTTGAACTTGGCGCGCAGCTCGGGGCGCTGGGTGGCGATGCCGACCGGGCAGTTGTTCGAGTGGCAGGGGCGGGCCATCACGCACCCCTCCGCGACCAGCGCCGCCGTGCCGAACGAGAACTCGTCGGCGCCGAGCATGGCCGCCAGCACCACATCGCGCCCGGTCTTCAGGCCGCCGTCCACGCGCAGCCGCACGCGCCCGCGCAGCCCGTTGAGCACCAGCGTCTGCTGCGTCTCGGCCAGGCCGAGCTCCCAGTTCACCCCGGCGTTCTTGATGCTGGAGAGCGGCGAGGCGCCGGTGCCGCCGGAGTGGCCGCTGATCTGGATGACGTCCGCGCCGCCCTTGGCGACGCCGGCCGCCACCGTGCCGACGCCGGCCTCGGCCACCAGCTTGACCGAGATGAAGGCGCGCGGGTTGACCTGCTTGAGGTCGTAGATCAGCTGCGCCAGGTCCTCGATGCTGTAGATGTCGTGGTGCGGCGGCGGCGAGATCAGCGAGACGCCCGGCGTGGTGTGCCGGATGCGGGCGATCTCCTCCGAGACCTTGATGCCCGGGATCTGGCCGCCCTCGCCCGGCTTGGAACCCTGCGCCATCTTGATCTGCAGCTCGAGCGCCGAGGCCAGGTAGGCCGGCGTGACGCCGAAGCGCCCGGAGGCCACCTGCTTGATCGTGCTGTTGCGCTCGGTGCCGTAGCGCGCCGGGTCCTCGCCGCCCTCGCCGCAGTTGCTCAGGCCGCCCAGGCGGTTCATCGCGATCGACAGCACCTCGTGGGCCTCGATGCTGGTCGAGCCGTGCGACATCGCCGCCGTCGAGAAGCGCCGCACGATGCTCTCGATCGGCTCGACTTCGTCCAGGGGCACTGGCTGGAAGCCGGCCGCCCCTTCGCCCTGCGGCTCAGAGCGGACGAAATCGAGCAGGTCGCGCAGCTCGGTTGGCGGGCGGCTGTGGACCAGCTTGCTGTAGGCCTGGTAGGCGTCGTAGCCGCCGCCGGAGGCCGCCTTCTGCAGCGCGTGGACGACGGCCGGCGAGAAGGCGTGGTACTCGCCGTCCTTCTTGAACTTGTAGTAGCCAGGGTGCGGCAGCGAGGTGCGCGTGGCGGCGTGCGGCAGCCGGTTCGAGAAGGCCGCGTCGTGGTGCTCCAGCACGTCGGCGGCGATCCCGGCGTAGCCGTAGCCGCCCAGGCGCGCGGGCACCCCGCTGAAGCAGCGCTCGATCAGCTCCTGGTCCACGCCCACCGCCTCGAAGATCTGCGCGCCGCAGTAGCTGTCCACCGCGGCGATGCCCATCTTGGACATGATCTTGAGCAGGCCCTTCTCCAGGGCGTGGATGTAGTTGACCTCGGCCTCGTCCGCCAGCTCCTGCGGCGAGCGCCGGTCGCTCTCAGCCTCGGCGGCGTGCGCCTTGGACTTGACCTCGTCGCGCTCGACGGCCAGCGCGCGGACGCTGGCGAGCGCCAGGTACGGGTTGACCGCCTCGGCGCCCATGCCGATCAGGCAGGCCAGGTGATGGACCTCGCGCGGCTCGCCGCTCTCGACGATCAGGCTGACCTGGGTGCGCAGGCCCTTGCGGATGAGGTGCTGGTGGACCGCGCCGAGCGCCAGCAGCGCCGGGATGGGGGCGTTGTTCTCGTCCACGCCCCGGTCGCTGATGATCAGCAGCACCTTGTCGTCCGCGACCGCCTGCTCAGCCTGCTGGCACAGCCGGTCCAGCGCGGCGCGCAGCCCGTTCACGCCCTCGCTGGCGTTGAACAGCGCCACGAGCGTCTCGCTGGAGAAGGCCGGGTCGGTCTGCGCGCGGAGCTGCTTCAGGTGCTCGTCGGTCAGCACCGGGCTGGAGAGCCGCAGCAGGTGCGCGTGGTGGGGCGTCTCGTCGAGCAGGTGGGCGCGCCGCCCGAGCGCCGACGAGAGCGACATCACCAGCTCCTCGCGCAGCGGGTCGATCGGCGGGTTGGTCACCTCGGCGAAGCGCTGCTTGAAGTAGTTGTACAGGGGGCGCGGGCGGTCGGCGAGCACCGCGGTGGGCGTGTCATCGCCCATGGAGCCGATCGGCTCCTGGCCGTCGCGCAGCATGGGCCGCAGCACCACCGACAGCTCCTCGGCCGTGTAGCCGAACGCCCGCTGCAGCTCGCCGAGCAGGGGCGACTTGGAGGCGCGCGAGGCGGAGGACTCAGGCTCGTCCGGCTCGCTGATGTGGAGCGCGCCCGACGGCGCCAGCACCTGCATCTCGCGCTCGAGCCACTCGGCGTAGGGCTGGCGGGCGGCGAGCCAGCTCTTGATCTGGTCGTTCTCCTCGAAGGTGCCGGTGTGGAGGTCCACCGCGATCATCTGGCCCGGGCCGACCTTGCCCTTCCTGATGATGCGGCTCTCGTCGATCTGCACCGCGCCGACCTCCGAGCCGCACACCACGAGCCCGTCGTCGGTGACCAGGTAGCGCGCCGGGCGGAGGCCGTTGCGGTCCAGCGCCAGCCCGACCACCTGCCCGTCGCAGAAGGCCAGGGCCGCCGGGCCGTCCCACGGCTCCATAAAGCCCGCGTGGAACTGGTAAAAGGCGCGCCACGCCGGGTCCATGTCCTGCACGCGCTCCCAGGCCTCGGGCACGAGCATCGTCATCGCGTGGCGGATATCGCGGCCGCCCATCACCATCAGCTCGAGCACATTGTCGAGGATGGCCGAGTCGCTGCCGGTGATGTCCACCACCGGGCCGATGCGGGCCACGGTCGACGCCAGCGTGCTGCCGCCGCTCGTGATCGCCTCCTCGACCGCAGGCGTGCGGGCCTCGGAGATGCGGCGCCACTCGGCCTCGCGGGCCTGCATCCAGGTGAGGTTGCCCTGGAGCGTGTTGATCTCGCCGTTGTGGGAGAGCATGCGGAAGGGCTGGGCGCGCTCCCAGGTCGGGAAGGTGTTGGTCGAGTAGCGCTGGTGGAACACGGCGATCGCCGTCTCGTACAGCGGGTCGCGCAGGTCGGGGTAGAACGGGCCGAGCATCGAGGCGATCATCAGGCCCTTGTAGACCAGGGTGCGGCTGGAGAGCGACGGGATGGAGAAGCCCTCGAGCTGCTGGGCGCGCGCCGCGGCCTCGATCGTCTTGCGCGCCAGGTAGAGCGTGCGCTCGTAGGCGGCGGGCGAGAGGCGGGCGTGCGAGAGGCGGCCGACGAGCGCCTGCTCGATCACCGGACAGGAGGCGCGGGCGCTCTCGCCGAGCGCGTCGAGGTCGACCGGGACCTGCCGCCAGGCCAGGAGCGACAGGCCGTACTGCGTCAGGCCCTGCTCGACCAGCTGGCGCGCCTGGGCGCGCTGGCCCTCGTCCTGCGGCAGGAAGATCATCCCGACGGCCAGGTCCTCGACGGGGTAGCGGATGCCGCGCTGCTGCAGCTCGCGGGCGAAGAACGCGCGTGGGATCTGTGTCAGCACGCCAGCGCCGTCACCGCTCTTCCCGTCGGCCGCGACACCGCCGCGGTGGACCATGTTGCCGACGGCGGTGAGCGCCTGCGCCAGAATGGTGTGGCTCGGCTCACCTGAGAGGCGGGCGACGAAGCCGATCCCGCAGGCATCGTGCTCGAAGCGCGGGTCGTACAGGCCGCGGGGGGCCACTGGAGCTCGAGTGATCATGCGCGTGTCTTCCCTTATGCACAGTGCACAGACGGTGTAGCGAAACCCCTCGGCGAGGAGGGGCGCGGGCACAGCTCGTGGTGCGTATGGCGCGTAGGCGTCGGAGAATCAAAATGCCCACAGCGGTCTCCTGGCCATCCAGAGAGCTGCGGGCGTCACTGCAAGCCGCTTGTTTGATTCAGGTTAACGCAGAATCTACACGAGCGGCTCGGAGATGTCAATTGGACGTTTTGTATAAGCGCGGCGCGTGCGAACGGCGGGGGCGAGGCTTGGGATTCGGCGCGCGCACTCTTCCTGCCGTACCAGAGGGGGAACATTCGCTGCGGGCGCCGCGGGGACGAGCGCGGCGGGCGTTGGGGGTTTTGCACAAATCTGGCGGCGTGCTCCGAAATGCCGAGGCGCTGCGGCTGCGTCGCAGCCGCAGCGCCTCGGCCGTTACCCTAGGCCTTCTGGGCGGAGAGCTCCAGCGACGCCTCGGCGTCCTTCGCCGTCACGCCTGTGGCGGTGCCGGGCATGAGGATCCACGTGGCGAACAGCAGGACGAACAGCACCAGTGCGATGAGAGCGATCGGGTCCATAGGGCAGTCTCCTTTCGAGATGGATTTGGTTTGGCTAGAGTACAGACGTGTCCGCGAACGGTGTCCTACGGCTGGTAGGCGGCCTCGCCGTGCTGCGTGACGTCCAGGCCGCGCTGCTCCTCATCCTGCGAGACGCGGATGCCGATCACGGCGTCGATCGCCTTCAGCAGCACCCACGTGACTGCGGCGGCGTAGACCGCCACGACCACCACGGCGATCAGCTGGGTGACCAGCTGCCCCGGGTTGCCGTACAGCAGGCCGTTGCTGCCGCCCTCGTTGACCGCCGTGGTGGCGAAGATACCGGTGGCGAGCGCGCCGATCATTCCGCCGACGCCGTGGACGCCGAACACATCGAGCGAGTCATCGACGCGACCGCGCACCACCAGCTCGACGGCCACGAAGCAGCCGACGCCGGCGAGGAAGCCGATGATCAGGCTGGACATCGGCGTGACGAACCCGGCGGCCGGGGTGATGCCGACCAGCCCGGCGACCGCGCCGGCCGCGGCGCCGAGGACGCTCGGCTGCTTGTGCCGGACCCAGCTGGCGGTCATCCAGGACAGCGCGCCCATCGCCGCCGCCAGGTGGGTGTTGATGAACGCCGTCGCGCCGAGCTCATTGGCGCCCAGCGAGCTGCCGGCGTTGAAGCCGAACCAGCCGAACCACAGCAGCGCCGTGCCGAGGATCGTCATCGTGGCGTTGTGGGGCGGCATCGGCTCGGAGCCGTAGCCGATGCGCTTGCCGAGCACCAGCGCGCACACCAGCGCCGAGACGCCCGAGGTGATGTGGACCACCGTGCCGCCGGCGAAGTCCAGCGCGCCCAGCTCGCGGATCCAGCCGCCGACCGCCCACACCCAGTGCGCGACCGGGGCGTAGACCAGCGTGGCCCACAGCAGCGAGAAGATCACGAACGCCTTGAAGCGCTTGCGCTCGGCGAAGGCGCCGGAGATCAGCGCCGGCGTGATGATCGCAAACATCATCTGGAAGACCACCCACGCCGCGTGCGGGATCGTCGCGGCGTAGTCGGCGTTCGGCTCGCCGCCGACGCCGTTCAGGCCGAAGAAGCTCAGGTCGCCGATGAAGCCGCCGACGCTGGGGCCGAACGCCAGGCTGTAGCCCCACAGCGCCCACTGGATCGAGATCAGCGCCAGGATGAAGAAGCTGTGCATGATGGTGGAGAGGACGTTCTTCTCTCGCACCATACCGCCGTAGAACAGCGCGAGCCCGGGCGTCATGAGCATGACCAGCGCCGCCGAGACGAGCACCCAGGCTGTATCCGCTCCGTTGATTGCTTCCACGAATGTGACTCCTTACTATTCCTACAGGGCGGCGGGAACGGGAGGCGAAGCCTCCTCGCGAAACTTCCGTGTCTCGTCGCTCTGGGCTGCAGAGCGGCGAGGGTGGGCACCGCTACAGGTGCCGGCTCTCCAGACCTCTCCTCACACTAGCTGTCGAGAGACATTGAAGTACTCGGCCTCAGGCCCAAGGCGCGCCGCGTCGGCGACGCTGGTGGGCTTCGGCTCCGGCGGTTTTTGGCATCGCTCGTGTCCTTTCCTTCAAGCCCTCTTGGGCATAACACAGTACGCCGGGGGGCGAACGTGGTCCGCCCGGCTACGCAGCACTGCGTCACATCATGCGTTGAAGGCAGGGGTTCTCTGCAGGGGTTAGGTTACGTTATGAAACGGTTTTTTGGAATGGCGATTCGATACGAACATGGCCTGCGGGCAGTTGGACAAATATCACAGGCAGATCTGCTCCAGCGCGTACTGGAGCACGTCGATCGCGCGCAGGTACTCGGCGATCTCAACATGTTCGTCGGGGGTGTGGTCGAGCGCGGAGTCGCCGGGGCCGTAGGCGAGGATCGGGCAGCCCCAGGCCGGCCCGACGACGTTCATGTCGGACGTGCCGGTCTTCAGCAGGAACCCGGGGGTGCCGCCGGCGGCGCGCACGCCCTTGAGGAAGGCGCGCACGAGCGGGGTGTTTTTGTCGGCCTGGTAGGCCGGGCACAGGTCGTGGAAGCGGAGCGCGTGCGATGCCGCGCGGTGCTCGGTGGGGCCGTCGCCGCCGATGCGCTCGGCGAGGGACTCGAGGGTGCGCGCCAGCTCCTCGGGCGGCAGGCCGGGCGGCAGGCGCACGCCGATGGTCAGCTCGGCCCACTCCAGCAGGCCGTCGCCGCCGCTGCGGATGGCGCGCAGCGAGGGGAGCAGCTGGTCGAACAGACGCGCGCGGCCCTGGTTGTGCTCCGCGCAGTGGGCGGCGACGGCGTTCCAGAAGGCGACGGCGCGCTCGGCGACGCCTGGCTCCCGCCCGGCGCTGTGTGCCGACGGCTGCTCCCAGCGCCCGTCGACCAGCAGCCGGCCCTTGTAGCCGAGGGTGAGGCGATCCCAGCCGCTCGGCTCGCCGATGATGCAGGCCGCGGGGCGGTAGCGGGACTTGACATAGTTGGCGCCCTTGGAGGTGGCGGCCTCCTCCTCGACGGCGCCGATCAGCACCAGGCGGGCGCGCAGCGGCGCGCCGCCCGGCTCGCTCTGACGCGCCACTAGCCGCGCGGCGGCGGACACGAAGGCTGCGAAGGGGCCCTTGGCGTCCACCGCGCCCCGGCCGTAGAGCCGGCCGCCCTCGACCCGCACCGGCACCTCGCCCGGCACCGTGTCGATGTGGCCGAGCAGCACGATCTCCGGGCCTTCGCCGGCGACCCCGACGGCGTTGCCGGCCTCGTCCACGTAGCTCGTGAAGCCCAGGCGCCCCATCTCGGCGGCCAGGAAGCGGGCCAGCGCGGCCTCCTGGCCCGAGAGCGATGGGATGCGGAGCATCTCCGTGAGCAGGGCGACGGGGTCGAGCTGGGTCTCGGGCATGGATCTCCTCATCTCGCAGCATCGATAGGGCCAGTGCAGCGTCGCGCCTAGCGCAGCGCCTCGCCGATCGCCTCGACGACGCGGTCCAGCTGCTCGTACGAAATGACCAACGGCGGCAGCAGCCGCAGGACGTTCGGGCCGGCGGGGAGTGCCAGGACGCCGCGCTCCATCAGCGCCATGAGGAAGGGCTGCACACGCTCCTTCAGCTCCAGCCCCACCAGCAGCCCCTGGCCGCGGACCTCGCGCACCCGCCGGAGCTGGAGGGCATCGAGGCGCTCCATCAGGTACGCGCCCTTCTCCTCGGCCTGGCGCGGCAGGTCGTGCTCCTGGATGTAGCGCAGCGCGGCCCGCGCGGCGGCGCACGCCAGCGGGTTGCCGCCGAAGGTGCTGCCGTGGCTGCCCTGGGGCAGCGGCCCGAAGCGCTCGTGGATGGCGACGGCGCCCATCGGCACGCCGCCGGCGATGGACTTGGCGAGCAGCAGCAGGTCGGGCTCGAGGCCCTCGCGCTCGATGGCGAACAGCCGTCCGGTGCGGCCGAAGCCGGTCTGGACCTCATCGACGATCAGCAGCGCGCCGCGCTCGCGGCAGAGCTGGAGCGCCCCGGCCAGGTAGCCGGGCGACGCCGGCCGGACGCCCCCTTCGCCCTGGACCGGCTCGAGCACGACCGCGCCGACGGTCTCGTCAATCGCAGCGTCGAGCGCATCGAGCCGGTTGTACGGGACGTGGCGGACGCCGGGGATGAGCGGCTCGAACGGCTCGCGGTAGCGCGGCTCGTAGGTGGCGGCGAGCGCGCCCATGGTGCGGCCGTGGAACGCGCGCACGGCGGCGACCACGCCTGTCCGGCCGCTGAGCAGCCGGGCGAACTTGAGCGCGGCCTCGACGGCCTCGGCCCCCGAGTTGCAGAGGAACACCCGCGCACCGAAGGGGAGCGCGGCGGCGAGCTCCTGCAGGTAGGCCGCGCGCTGGTCGTTGTGGAAGATCTCCGGGCAGGAGATCAGGCGGGCGGCCTGCTCCTGGATCGCGGCGGCGACTGCGGGGTTGGCGTGGCCGAGGTTGGCGGCGCCCTGGCCGCCGGCGCAGTCGATGTACGCGCGCCCCTCGGCGTCCCAGAGCGTCGCGCCCTCGCCGCGCACGATCGCGACCGGGCGCTTGGGGTACAGGCCGGCGCCGCGGGCCTGCTCGGCGGAGATGATGGCCTCGGTGGTCAGCTGTGCTCTCATCGGTTCACATCCTTGGCTTCGCCCGCTCGTGGATGACTTCATCGCCCACAGCGGGCGAAACCGGGCTTCTCTGTGGGCCTGGCCCCGCACCCTTTCAGGTCAGAAGCTTCTCGCCACTCTGCTGCGACACGTCGCCGCAGAGCGGCGAGGAAAAAGGATCTCGGAGGGCCGCAGGCCCTCCGGACCTCCCGGCGGAAGTGGCTCCAGCGGGACTGCGCTTCTGCACCACCCGGCAGAAGTGTCCCAGCCGGCCCGTGGCTCTTCGCACCTCCCGGCAGAAGTGGCTCCAGCGGGTCTGTGGCCCTTCGCACCTCCCGGCAGAAGGAACTCCAGGTGTCGATCGACAGCCGGCATTCGAGTGCCAGCAGGTCACCCTGTCACTCTGTCACCCCGCCACCCTATCGGGCGGAGCCGCAGCAGGTCACCCTGTCACCCCGCCACCTTATCGGGCGGAGCTGCAGCTGGCTGCTCCGCGCCCGATGTGTCGTGCGCCCGCGCCCGCTCGGGCGTGAAGCGCAGCACGATCGCGGCCGAGGCCAGCAGCACCAGCGCCGTCGCGATGAAGATCCCCGCCAGCCCGAACCACACCGCTACGCCGGCGCCGAGCAGCGGCGCAGCCGCCCGCGCCCCGGACGAGACCGAGTTGTCCAGCCCGAACACCACGCCCTCCTCGCCCTCCGCGGTGTAGCGCGTCAGCAGGGCGGAGATCGACGGGCCCATCCCGCCCGTGGCGGCGCCGGTGAGCGCCTGGAGCACCAGCAGCTGCCAGCCCTCGCGGACGAGGAACTGCGGCGCGTAGAACAGCGCGGCGACCAGCGTCGAGAAGAGCAGCACCTTCCGGTGGCCGAGCCGGTCGCCCAGGCGGCCGAGGTAGAGCGCGCTGGCGGTGCCGGCGGCCGACGAGGCGCCGACCACCAGGCCGGTGAAGCTGCTGACCGCGCCGCCGCGCAGCAGCGTCTCGACGAACAGCGGCAGCACCGGCAGCAGCATGTTCGGGCCGAGGAAGTTCAGGAAGCGCACCGTATAGGCGGCCGCCACCCCCGGCCGCGCCAGGATGCGCCGCCACTCGGAGAGGATGTTGGGCCGGCGCTGGCCGCGCGGCGGGCGGGTGAATGTCTCGTGGATCCCCAGGGTGACCAGCACGCCCGACACCAGCAGCAGCGCGGCGGTGATGATGAAGGCCATGCGGAAGCCGAGCGTGTCGGCCACCAGGCCGCCGATCAGCGGGCCTGCGGCGATGCCGGCCCACAGCCCGACCTGGAGCGTCCCCATGGCTTGGCCGACGCGCTCGCGCGGGGCCGAGGCGGCCACGAGGGCGTTGGTGGCCGAGATGGTCCCGGTGACGGCGCCCTGGATGGCGCGCAGCAGCGCGAGCTCCTCCGCCGAGCGCGCGAAGCCCATCAGCAGGATGATGATGGCGCCGCCGTACATGGCGCGCTCCACCATCGGCTTGCGGCCGTAGCGGTCGGCGAGCGTGCCCCAGATCGGCGAGGTGACCATCATGACGAGCGCCTGGCCGGCGTAGACCATGCCGCTCCAGAACTCCAGGCTAAGGCTCGTGCGCGTGCCGAGCTGGGTGATGTAGAGCGGCAGGAACGGGAAGAACATCCCGAACCCGATCGCCGAGACGAGCTGGGTGGCGAACAGGATATAGAGGGTGCGCTGCCACTTCTCCATCATTGACGATTGTAGACAGGCCTGCGCTCCGCGTGTGCGGTGCGGTAGCGCCCGTCTACACTCCGCTTGTCAGCTGATGACCGTGCCCTCGCCCGCGAGCGCCCTCGTGACCGGCTGCGGCACGCGGGCGTCGCCGAGGACCACGCGCGCGACGCCGGCCGCGAGCGCCTCGGACGCGCCGAGCACCTTCTTCTTCATGCGGCCCTGGGCGACGGGCAGGTACTCCTCGACGGCGTCGCGCGGGATGTGCCGGATGAGGCTCGACTCGTCCGGGAAGGCGCGCAGCAGGCCGGGGACGTTCGAGAGCAGCAGCAGCGCCTCGGCCTGCAGCGCGGCGGCGATCGCCGCCGCGGCCCGGTCGCCGTCCACGTTGAGCGCCTCGCCGGCGAAGCTGCTGGCGAGCGGCGCGATCACCGGCAGCAGCCCCGCGCCGAGCAGCGCCCGCAGCAGACCGGCGTTGACCCGCTCGACGGTGCCGGTCCAGTCATCGCGCAGGATCCGCTGCCGGCCGCCCTCGACGATGCGGATCGCCTCCTTGCGCCGGCCCTCGAGGGTGCGGCCGTCCAGCCCGGAGATCCCGGCGGCGTTGACGCCCAGGCGCTGCAGGCGCTCGACGATGAGCTTGTTGACCTTGCCGGCGTAGGCCATCATGAAGATCTCCAGCGTGCGCCGGTCGGTGTAGCGGCTGGTGAAGCCCGAGGGCGAGGTGACGAAGCGCGGCGGGTGGCCGAGCGCCTCGGCCAGCTGGTTGGTCTCGTGCGAGCCGCCGTGCACGAGCACGATCTGCGCGCCCGAGCGGTGCAGCTCGGCGATGTCCGCGCACAGGGCGTCGTAGTCGATCCCCGGGCCGCCGCCCACCTTCACTATTATCATCGAAGTCTCTCCCTGCAGATTGAGATCTAGGTGGATGACATGACCGGCACGGTGGCTCTTCCGCACCCCGGAGCCCTTCTCCCGTCGCTCTGCAGCGAGTTCGCCGCCGCAGAGCGGCGAGAGAAAAAGGTTCTCGGAGGGCCGCAGGACCTCTGGACCTCCCCGCCGGAAGTCACCTGGTAGGCCAGTAGCCCGCCGCAGCGCCGGCGGAGAGCCGCCCCAGTAAACCAACGGCCACCACACTGGTTCCGGATTGTACCATCAGCCTTTCTTCTGGTCGGTGGGTATGGCGGGCGGGCGGGCGCCGAGTGGGATGAACAGCGCGATGTTCTCTTCGCGGAAGCGGCGGTGCAGGCGCTTGACGAACTCGTGCGTGAGCTGGAACTGGTCGGTGAACTGCCTGGCGCGCATCACGACCGTGACGCCCACGCGCGTCTCGCTGAAGCCGCTGAAGCGCACGATCGGCTCGAACTCCGGCAGGCCGCCCTCGACCTCGCGCATCACCTCGCGCGCCACCTCGCGCGCCGCCGCCTCCACCTGGTCGAGGTCGCTGTCGTAGCTCACGCCGAACGACACCGGGACGGCCAGCTCGGGCGCCGGCAGCGAGTAGTTCGTCACGACGGCCGAGGCGACGGTCGCGTTCGGCACGATCACCATGTTGTTCGTGAGCGCCCGGATCGTCGTGTTGCGCCAGTTGATGTCGTGGACAAAGCCCTCCTCGCCGGTGGCGAGGCGCACGTAGTCGCCGAGCCGGATCTTGTTCGAGACGATGATGTAGATCCCGGCGAAGATGTTCGAGAGCGTGTCCTGCAGCGCGAGCGCCACCGCCAGGCCGCCGATGCCGAGCGTGGTCAGGACGGGCGTGATCGGCACGCCGATCGACTGCAGCACCACCAGCCCGCCGATCGAGCCGACCAGGATGCGGGTCAGGTTGGTGAAGATCGTCGTCGAGGCGAGCACGCCGTCGTGGCGCCGGAAGTAGGCGCCGACCAGCCGGGCGACGATCTTCATCACCACCCAGGTGAACGAGACGATCAGGTTAATGCGCAGGAAGTGGCTGATAAAATCCTCGACCTCCGGGCCGAGCTCCACCGTCCGCAGCGCCGCGAAGATCCCGATGATCACGAACCACAGCAGCACCGCGCCCTGCAGCCCGTGTGCGACGATGTCGTCGCCCTCGGTGCGCGTGTGCGCCGCCAGCCCGCGGAGCCGCACCAGGATGACCCGCTCGAAGATCAGCCCGGCCACTGCGCTGCCGATGATGATCGCATACGGTGTGACCAGCGCGCTCCAGCTCACGGGTCCCTCTCCGTGTAGAACAGACGCACGATCTCCATCGCCTCGTGGTGGGTGAGCCCGCTGCGGCGGATGCTCTCGCAGCGGATGATCCGCGCCACCAGCTCGTCCACCGCAGTCTCGCGCAGGGGCGCGCTGAAGTCAAATTCGGCGGCCTCCTCCAGGTGCGCGGTGCGGCGGCGGATCTCCTCGGCCGGTCGCAGCGTCAGCCCCTCGCGCTCGCGCCAGTAGCGCACGTTGCTCTTGCCGCAGCCGAAGCAGGCCAGCGCCGGCACGCGCAGCGGCATGTCGTAGGGCGGGAGCGCGCCGGCGTAGGCGCTGTTGCCGCGGTCCACCGCCTCCTGGCCGCGCGCGCCAGAGGCCAGCGCCAGCCGGTAGGCGCGGTGGGTCGTGTCGGCGTGGACGCCGGAGCCGTCGAACTCGGTGTTGGCCGAGAACGGGCTGCGGTCGAACACGAAGCCGATGCGCGCCAGGATGCGGTAGAAGAAGGCGTCCATGTCGCGGTAGCGGTTGACGAACAGCGTGCCGTCCGGCAGGCGGCCGAGCGCCTCGCGCACGGCGAGCCGGATCTGCTCCATCTTGTGCGGGTAGAGCAGGATGAGCCGCCGGTAGATCGCCTCGAGCAGCGAGCTGAGGCCGATCGTGCCGTTGCGCTCGCCGATGCCGAGGATCGAGAGATCCGGCAGCATCCGCAGCCCCATGCGCATGCAGAGCAGCAGCACGTCCACGTACATCCGGTCGGCGTTGCCGGTGTCGTTGTGGATGTGGCACTCGAGGAAGTCGAAGCCGATCCCGACCTGCTGCAGCACGGCGATGCGCTCGCCGACCTGCTCGAGGGTCGAGATGCCGACCGAGTCGGGGATGCCGATCCCGTCGACGCGCAGGCCGCCGGGGAAGGGCGCCTCGCGCAGCGCCCGCGCCAGGTGGGCGTAGAAGCCGGCGAAGTCCTCCAGCGTGGTGCGGAAGGCGTCCTCGGTGCTGATGCGCACGCAGCTGAAGCCGAGCTCGCGCGCCAGGCGGATGGCCTCGAAGGCCTTCCCGGCGATCTGCTCGACCGTCACGCCCGCGGTGGCCTGCTTGATCCGGCTGGCGCCGATATACAGGTGGATGCGCCGGAAGCCGGACTCGTGGGCGGCGTAGACGTCGTCTGCGGCGCAGCGGGCGTGGGCGGCGAACTCGACCGACAGCCCCTCGCGGCGGGCGCGCTCGATCAGCTGCCGGTTGAGCGCCTGACCGGGGCGGTTCGCCGGGTAGGCGGGCAGCTCCACCACCCCGATGCCGAGCGAGTCCACGAAGCGCACTGTCTCCCAGCACTCCTCGGGCGTGAGGTGGAAGCCCTGGAGCGTGCCGTCGGGGCACTCGCCGACCGCCTGCAGCGACTCGCGGATGCTGAAGACGCCGAAGCGCTGGGCGCGCAGGTAGCCGAACAGCGCGAACAGCTCGGCCGCCTCGCGGTACTGCGGGTGGGCCGGGTTCTCGTCATCGAGGAAGGGGGGAGCCGTTTCGAAGAGCGTGTTGGTGATCATCTGTTCATAGCTTATCGTGAGCCGTAGCCAGCGCCAGGGGCGGCGGGGCGGTGCGCCCTGCCCACTGCGCGCCGGCCGCTAGATCGGGTGCAGCCCCGGAAACTCCAGCCCGGCCGTCTCCTCGAAGCCGCACATCAGGTTCATGCACTGCACTGCGGTTCCGGCGGCGCCCTTCATCAGGTTGTCGATCGCGCAGATGCTCACGACGCGCCCGGTGGCCTCGTCCAGCGCGAAGCCGACGTCGGCGTAGTTCGTGCCGGCGAGGATCTTCGGCTCGGGCAGCCGGTAGGTGCCCTGCCGCTCGCGCACGATCCGCACGAACGGCTCCTGGCCGTAGGCGGCGCGGTAGGCGCGCCACAGGTCCTTCTCGGCCAGCGCGTGGGGCGCGAAGACGTGGGCGGTGGCGAGCGCGCCGCGCACCAGCTCGACGCTGGTGATCGAGAGGTGGACGCGCTCCAGCCCGAGCTCCTGCTGGATCTCGGCGGTGTGGCGGTGGCCCACCGGCGCGAACGACCGCACCGCGCCCGCCCGCTCCGGGTGGTGCGAGGAGGCCCCCGGCTGGGCCCCGCCCTCCGACGAGCCGACCTTCACCTCCACCACCACGTCGCGCGCGGCGTCCACCAGCCCGGCGCGCACCAGCGGGAGCAGCGCCAGGTTCGCGGCCGTCGCGTTGCAGCCGACCCCGCTGACGTAGCTGGCCGCGCGGATCGCCTCGCGCTGCAGCTCGGGCAGGCCGTAGACGAAGCGCGCGAGCCACTCGGGCGCCGGGTGCTCCTCGCCGTACCAGCGCCGGTAGGCGTCCGGGTCACGCAGGCGGAAGTCGGCCGAGCAGTCCACGATCTTCGGCGCCAGCCCGGCGAAGCGCTCGATGCTCGCGGCCGCCTCGCCGTGGGGCAGCGCCAGGAAGAGCACGTCGCAGGGCTGGAGCTGGTCGCGCGTGGTGAACTGCAGGGGCGCGCCGGCCACGCGGATGCCGCGCAGGTTCGGGTGCGCGCTGGTCACCGGCTTGCCGGCCAGGCGCTCGGAGGTGACCTGGGCCACCTCTACGTGCGGGTGGAACAGCAGCAGCCGCAGCAGCTCGCCGCCCACGTAGCCTGACCCGCCGACGATGGATGCTCTGAGCATGTATCTCCTTCTCCTCGTTAGAACCAAGAACTGAGAACCGAGAACCTAAGAACCGAGAACCAAGAACCAAGAACTTAGAACTCAGGGCCGCAGTTCTCCGTCCTCAGTCTCTGTTCTCCGCCTTCGGTCTCAGTCTGCACCTCGATTCTGGTTCTGGGTTCTCCGACCTCGGTTCTTGGTTCCGGGTTCTCCGCCCTCGGTTCTGGGTTCTGGGTTCTCCGCCCTCGGTTCTGGGTTGCGGGTTCTCCGCCCTCGGTTCTGGGTTCTGGGTTCTAGGTTCTCCGCCCTCGGTTCTGGGTTCTGGGTTCTGGGTTCTGGGTTCTCCGACCTCGGTTCTTGGTTCTAGGTTCTCCGCCCTCGGTTCTGGTTCTTGGTTCTTGGTTCTTGGTTCTCATTTGCGCGCAGCAGCCAGCGTGTAGTCCACGATTCGCGCCGGGATGTTAACGCCGGTGGGCGCGATGCTGTTGCGGAACTCCATGGTGTAGTTGACCTCGTTCACCAGCAGCCGGCCGTCGCCGGTCTCGAACAGGTCGATCGCCACCACGCCGCCGCCCACCGCGTGCGCCGCGCCGATGCAGATGTCCGCGAGCGCCGGTGTGACCGGGCAGACGCTGGCCTGGCCGCCGCGCGCCGTGTTGGTGATCCAGTGCTCGCTGGTGCGGTAGATCGCGCAGATGCACTCGTCGCCCACCACGAAGGCGCGGATGTCGCGGCCGCCCGGCTTGGGCACGTACTCCTGGATGTAGAAGATCGAGTGGTGGTACGAGCCGAGGATCTCCTTGTGCTCCAGCAGCGCCTCGGCCGCCTCGCGGTCGTTCACCTTGGCGATCAGCCGGCCCCACGAGCCGATCGCCGGCTTGAGCACCACCGGGTAGCCCAGCTCCTCGATCGCCCGCAGCGCCGACGCCGGCGTGAAGGCCATGCGGGTGCGCGGGGTCGGGATGCCGTGCTTGATCAGCGCCTGGGTGGTCTTGAACTTGTCGCCGCAGATGTCCGCGACCGCGGCGGTGTTCACCGTCGGCACGCCGGCGTCGTTGAGCGCCTTGAGGGCGTAGAGCGCCCGCGAGTGGTGGATCGAGCGCTCCAGCACCACGTCGTACGGGTAGCGCCCGGCGTTCAGGTCGAAGATCACCTCGTCGTCGTCGATCCTGACGTAGTCGATGCCGCGGCGCTCCAGCTCGGCGAAGATCAGCTTCTCCTCGACGCGGATGCGCGAGCAGAGGACTCCGATTCTCATCTCTGTTCCTTTCCTGCGAGTGGCCCGCGGCCGGCCGCCGCGCTACTCGCCCCAGTCCTCTCCCACCTCCGGCGCCAGCGTCAGCGTCAGCGGGCTCAGGCTCGCGACCTCGAGCTCGACGGCGCAGTCCGGGCAGGTGATGATCTCGCCCTCGACGGTGTCGGCGGGCAGGGTGACCTGGGCGTCGCACTCCGGGCAGTTGGCGGTCATTGTCGGTTCCTCCTGATTTCACGCGATGCGTTACAGACTACGGGTTCCTATCGATACGGTCGGTGTTGCGCTTCAGTGAGCGGGCCGGCGCGGGGCGCTACAGCCCGGCGATGATCGCCTGCGTCACCTCCTTCGTCCCCGCCGAGCCGCCCAGGTCGGGCGTGTGCGGGCCCTGGGCGATCGCGCGCCGGATCGCGGCGCGGATGCGCTCTGCCCAGGCTCTCAGCTCGCCGGCGCGCCCCGCGGCCCGCGAGGCGAGGTGCTCCAGCAGCATCGCCGCGCAGCCGATCGCCGCCAGCGGGTTGGCCACCCCGCGCCCGGCGATGTCCGGCGCGGCGCCGTGGACCGGCTCGAACAGCGCGTGGCGCTCGCCGATGTTCGCCGAGACCGCCAGGCCCAGCCCGCCGCCCCAGGCGCACGCGACGTCGGAGAGGATGTCGCCGAACAGGTTGGTCGTGACGATCACGTCGAAGCGCTCCGGGCGCTCCACGAGCTGCAGCGCGCAGGTGTCCACCAGCAGCTCCTCCGCCGCCACGTCGGGGTACTCCTGGGCCACCGCCAGCGCCGTGGCCCGGAACAGGCCGCACGTCTCGCGCAGGACGTTGGCCTTGTGCACGATCGTCACTTTCGGCGACGGCCACCGGTCGCCGGCAGCCCCTCGGGCGGCTCGCTGCCGCGCCAGCTCGAAGGCGGCCCGCGCGATGCGCTCCGAGGCGCGCCGGGTGATCACGCGCTCGGTGACGGCTGTGGCGCCGCCGTCCTCGACGCGCTCGCGGCCGGCGTACAGCCCTTCGGTGTTCTCGCGCACCACCACGAGATCGCAGGCTGCGGGCTGCCGGCTGCCGGCTGTCGGAGACCGCCCGCGCTGCACGCCCTGGACGGGCCGGATGTTGGCGTACAGGTCGAGCGCGCGCCGCAGCTGCACGATCGGGCTGCGGTAGCCCGGCACCGGGTGGCTGGGTGAGGCGACCGCGCCGAACAGCACGGCGTCAGCTTCGCGCGCCGCCGCCAGAGTCTCCTCCGGCAGCGCGGCGCCCCGGCGCCTGAAGCACTCCCAGCCGGCCTCGGCCTCGGCGAACGCCAGTGGCAGGCCGGTGGCGCGCAGCACCTCCACGGCGGCCGGGATCACCTCGCGGCCGATGCCGTCGCCGGGGATCACGAGGATCTGGTAGGGCGTCTCGTTCACAGCTCCTCCTCGCGCGCGAGCCGGCGGAGGTCGTCCGTCAGCTCGGCGAGCATCTCGATCAGCGCCGGACGATCCGGCGCGAGCCGGGTGGCCGCGGCGGCGCCGGCGACCGAGGAGATGATCGTTTCCATGCGAAGGCCTGCCTTCTCTCCCATAAGGTGGCGCAGGGGGATGTGACAGGGTGTGTTGGCACACGATGACCCCGTCACCCCGTCACCTCATCACGCCCCCTGCCCCGGGAAGCGCCCGTGCTGCTTGTAGTAGGGCACGATCCCGCCGGCCTGCCACACCTCGCGCAGGAACGCGGGCGGCGGCGGCAGCTGGATGGTCCGCCCGTCGGCGGTGAGCCGCCCGGTGTGCAGGTCGAACTCGACCTCCTGGCCGTCGCGCAGCTCGCCGGTCAGGTCGGCCTCGAAGCACGGGATGCCCAGGTTGAGCGCGTTGCGGTAGAAGATCCGCGCGAACAGCGGGGCGATGATCGCGCCGACGCCGACCATCTTGAGCGCCAGCGGCGCGTACTCGCGCGACGAGCCGCAGCCGAAGTTGGGGCCGGCGACGATCAGGTCGCCGGGGCGCACGGTGGACGCGAACTCGGGGCGCGCCTCGACGAACGGGTAGTTGCGCAGCTCGTCCTCGCTCTTGAGCATGTAGGGCGCGTAGCGGCCCGGGACGATCTGGTCGGTGTTGACGTTCGCGCCGAAGATCCAGACTCGTGGCATGTTCATCTCCTCAGTGGCACGGGTGACGCGGCTGTGCCGGGTGATCCGCGCTGGCCCCAGCTACTCCGCGAGCGCCTGCTCCAGGTCCGCGATGATGTCGTCCGGGTGCTCGAGGCCGACCGAGATCCGCAGCAGGCTCGGCGGCGTGCGGCTCTCCGGCCCCTCGACCGACGCGCGGTGCTCGATCAGGCTCTCGATCCCGCCCAGGCTGGTGGCGCGGGTGATGATCTGCACCTTCGCCGCGACCGCCATGGCCGCCGGCTCGCCGCCGCGCACCTCGATCGAGAGCATGCCGCCGAAGCCGCGCATCTGCCTCGCCGCCACCTGGTGGCCGGGGTGCGTCTCGAGCCCGGGGTAGTGGACGCGCTCGATACGCGGGTGCCCGGCGAGGAAGCGCGCCACCTTCCCGGCGTGCTCGGCGTGCGCGCGGACGCGGTAGGCCAGCGTCTGGATGCCGCGCAGCACCAGCCAGCAGTCGAAGGGCGACGGCACCGCGCCGCCGTTGGCCTGCAGGAAGCGCACGCTGGCGAACTGCTCGTCCGCCTCGCGGCAGACCACCGCGCCGCCCAGCACGTCCGAGTGGCCGCCCAGGTACTTGGTCGTCGCGTGCAGCACCATGTCGGCGCCGAGCTCGAGCGGGCGCTGCTGGACCGGCGTGGCCCAGGTGTTGTCCACCACGCAGCGGGCGCCGGCCTCGTGCGCGATCTCGGCGATCGCGGCGATGTCGGCCACCTTGAGCAGCGGGTTGGACGGGGTCTCGATCCACACCAGGCGCGTGTTGGGCCGCACGGCGGCGCGCACCGCGTCGGGGCTGCTCATGTCCACCTGCGTGTACTGCAGGCCCCAGGGCGCCATGATCTCGCGCAGCAGGCGGGTGACGCCGTGGTAGGCGTCGTCCGGCGCGATCACGTGGTCGCCGGGGCGCAGCGTCTGGAAGATCGCCTGGGCGGCCGCCAGACCGCTGCCGAACGCCGCGCACTCCGCGCCTCCCTCCAGCGCCGCCAGACAGCGCTCGAGCATGGTGCGGTTCGGGTTGCCGTTGCGGGTGTAGATGTAGCCGTGCGGGAACGTGCCGTCCGCCGCCCGCTCGAACGTCGTCGTCAGGTAGATCGGCGGGATCACCGCGCCGGTGGTCGGGTCGATGTCCTGCCCGGCGTGGATGGCGAGTGTCTCGATATTCTTGGCCTGCATGTGCTCCTCCAGGTTGTCGCCGGTCAGCGCGCCACAAGCGCGAGCACGCCGAACGCCGCAATGATCGTGCCCGACGCCCGGTTGATCCACGCCATGGCGCGTGTGTCCACGCGGCTGCGCAGCAGGCTGACCCCTCCGCTGAGCAGCAGCCACCACAGCGCCGAGCCGGCGAACACCCCCAGCACCAGCAGCGCCGCCGAGCCGTAGTCGCCGCGCGCGTCGCTCGCCAGCCCCAGCCCGGCGAAGATGCCGACGAACGAGAGAATCGTGGCCGGGTTGGTCAGCGTCAGCGCGAGCGTCGTCGCGTAGGCGCCCGCGAGGCTCGTGCCGCCCCGGACCTCCGCCGCCTGCTGCGCCGGGCGCGCCACGAACGTGCGGATGCCCAGGTAGAGCAGGAACAGCCCGCCGGCCAGCCGCAGCCACCCCTGCTGGCTGATCAGCGCGCCCGAGATGAACGTTAGCCCGAACCCGGCCACCGCGCCGTAGAGCGCGTCCGCCGTAGCCGCGCCGAGGCCCGACACCAGCCCCGCCGCCTGGCCGTCCGCCAGGGTGCGCCGGATGCACAGCAGCCCGATCGGCCCCACCGGCGCGGCAATGCTGAAGCCGATCAGCAGCCCGCGCGCCAGCAACTCGATGTCCATCGCAGTCATTCCTCGAGCGTGACAGGGTGACAGGGTGACACGGTGACACGGTGACACGGTGCGGGATCGCTTGTAAACCACAGGCGTTCCGGCGTCCAGAGGTCACCCCGTCACCAGGTCACCCGTCACCCCGTCAGAAAGGTCACCCCGTCACGAAGTCACCCCAGAACCTCGGCCGGGTGCGCGATGTAGCCCTTGAGCGCCGTGGCCGCCGCCACCTCCGGCGACGCCAGGTAGATGCTGGCCTCCGGCGAGCCCATGCGGCCGCGGAAGTTGCGGTTGCCGGTGAACAGGCACACCTCGCCCGGCGCGAGCACGCCCATGTGCCGGCCGATACACGCGCCGCACCCCGGCGTGCCGATCGCCGCCCCGCTCGCCAGCAGCGTCGCCAGCGTCCCGTCCTCGGTCGCCCGCCGCAGCGCCTCGCTGCTCGCTGGGACCACCAGCAGCCGCACGCCAGGCGCCACCCGGCGGCCGCGCAGCACCTCGGCCGCCGCGCGCATGTGCTCGTAGTGGCCGTTGGTGCAGGTGCCGATGTACACCACATCGACGTCCACCCGCCCCAGGTCGCTCAGGTCCACCACGTTGTCCACGTAGTGCGGCACGCTCACCTGCGGCTCGAGCCGCCCCAGGTCCACCTCCACCGTGCGCGCGTACTCGGCGCCCTCCTCGACCCGCAGCCACTCCGGCGCATCCGCCGATGGCAGCGCCGCCCCCTCGGCGGTCGTCGGCGGGACGATCCCGGCCTTGCCGCCCACCTCGATCGACAGCGTCGCCAGCGTCATGCGGTCCGCCGCGCTCAGGAAGTCGACGCCGTGCCACTCGACCGACTGGTAGGTCGCGCCGTCGGCGGTGATCTCGCGCGCCACACGCAGCGCCAGGTCCTTCGCGCCGACGCCGGGCTGGAAGCGGCCCGTGGCGCGCACGCGGGTCGTCTCCGGCACCCGCAGCCAGGTCTGGCCGGTCGCGAGCGCGAGCGCCATGTCGGTCGAGCCCATGCCGGTGCCGAAGGCGCCCACCGCGCCGTAGCCGGTGGAGTGCGAGTCGCTGCCGATGATCAGCATGCCCGGGCGCGCCAGCCCCTCCTCGACCAGCACCGGGTGCGAGATGCCCCGCCCGACGTCGAAGAAGTGGCGGATGCCCTGCTCGCGCACCCAGCTGCGCAGCGCGCGCTGGTGCTCGGCGTTCTGAATAGTCGCGGCGGGCGCCACGTGGTCCACGACGACGGCGACGCGCTCCGGGTCCCAGACCCGCGAGGCGCCCAGCTCGCCGTGCAGGATTTTGATGATGCTCGGGCTGATGCTGTCGTGCATCATGGCCAGGTCCACGTTGACGACGACGTTCTCCCCGGCGCGAACCGGGCGGCCGGCGGCGTGCGAGAGGATCTGCTCGGCGAGTGTCTGCCCCATCCCGTGCTCCTTCGGCGCATACAGAAAGCCCGCCTCACCAGGTCTGGTGAAGCGGGCTTGGTGCGAACCGTCACGCAGGCAAGCGAGCTTAACCAGACCTCCTGTCCGGCTTCTTGCTCTGCTTAACCTGCTTGGCGAAGAAGATGTGCATCGCGACTGCGTGCGTGTGGCTGACCGGCGCGAGTGTAGCACCTGTCGCGGGAGTTGTCAAGTGTTCCACGCTCCTTTGTTTTCTTTCCTGCTCGGCACGGCTGCGCTGCCGCAGAGCGGGGAAGAAAGGGCTCTGGAAAGGGCTTCCTCTTCCCGGCCCCGCCAACACGCGCTTTCTGGGGAGGCCACCGCGTACATCGCGTGAGCCCTATGTACCGGTGACACCGGAATGGTATAATTGCGCCTGCACTGCAGATCGCATGCCCTGCACATCTCCGCGCTGCTGCGGGGGGCGCGCGGCGGCCGCCGCGCGATGTCAAGGAGGCATAGGTGAAGAAGCTGATCAACGCGCCGGAGCGTGTGGTGCAGGAGGCGCTGGAGGGCATGGCCCTGGCGCACCCCGACCTGCTGCGCGTGCACCTCGACCCGCCCTACGTCGTGCGGGCCGAGCCGACCGCGCCCGGCAGAACTGCGGTGCTCTCCGGCGGCGGCAGCGGGCACGAGCCGATGCACGCCGGGTTCGTCGGCCGCGGCATGCTGGACGCGGCCTGCCCAGGCGCGATCTTCACCTCGCCGACGCCCGACCAGATCCTGGCGGCGACGCGCGCCGTGGACGGCGGGGGCGGTGTGCTCTACATCGTGAAGAACTACTCCGGCGACGTGATGAACTTCGAGATCGCCGCCGAGATGGCGCAGGCCGAGGGGATCGAGGTCGCGACGGTCGTCGTCGCCGACGATGTGGCGATCGCCGAGCCCGAGGACCGGCGCGGCGTCGGCACCACGGTGCTGCTGGAGAAGATCGTCGGCGCGGCCGCCGAGGCCGGGGCCAGCCTGGCCGAGTGCCAGCGCCTGGGGCGCAAGGTGGCCGCCCAGGGCCGCTCGATGGGCGTGGCGCTGACGAGCTGCACCGTGCCCGAGCGCGGATCGCCGACGTTCGACCTCGGGCCGGATGAGATCGAGCTCGGCATCGGCATCCACGGCGAGCCCGGCCGCAGCCGCGCCCGCCTCGAGAGCGCCGCCGCCATCGCCGAGTCGCTGGCGGGCAGCGTGCTGGAGGATCTGCCGTTCCGACCAGGCGACGAGGTGCTGGCGTTTGTGAACGGAATGGGCGCGACGCCGCTCGTGGAGCTCTACGTGATGTACCGCGAGCTGGCGCGCATCTGCAGTGCCGCCGGTGTGACCATCGCGCGCACGCTCGTCGGCAGCTACATGACCTCGCTCGACATGGCCGGCTGCTCGGTGACACTGCTCCGGCTCGACGAGGAGCTCAAGCGGCTGTGGGACGCGCCGGTGCGCACGCCGGCGCTCAGGTGGGGGATCTAGTAGAACGACCTCCGGCCATCGCCCGCCCGGATGGCGCTCCCCCGGGCCGTCGGTCGTCGGTCGTCAGAGGTTATTGAGGATGTCGATCACCGCCGACCATGTCATCCTGTTTGTCGAGCGCGCCGCTGCGCGGATCAAAGAGCGCCGCGATGAGCTGACCGAGCTCGACGCGCCGATCGGCGATGCCGACCACGGCGCCAATCTGGACCGCGGCTTCAGCGCGGCCCTCGCCAGGCTGCCCGCGCTCTACGATGAGGACGTGGGCGCGATCCTCGACGCGACCGGCAAGACGCTGCTCGCCACCGTCGGCGGGGCGGCCGGCCCGCTGTACGGCACGGCGTTCATTCGCGCCGGCGCCGCGCTGCGCGACCGCCGGCAGGTGAGCGGGGCCGAGCTCGTCGCGGCGCTCGAGGCGGCGCTCGAGGGCATCGTGGCCCGCGGCAAGGCGCAGCGCGGCGAGAAGACCATGGTGGACGCGATCGCCCCCGGCGTCGGCGTGATGCGCGATGCGCGCGACGGCGGCGCCGACCTGCGCGAGGCCGCGATCCGCGCCCTCGCCGCAGTCGAGGAGGGGATGCGCGCGACCATCCCGATGGAGGCGACGAAGGGGCGTGCCAAGTTCCTTGGCCCGCGCAGCGTCGGCCACCAGGACCCGGGCGCGACCTCGGCCTTCTACATCGCGCAGGTGATGGTCGAGGTGATGGAGGAAGTCAGCCGTTGAACGCGGAGCGAGCAGAATGAAGTACGTCGCCGCCATTGACCAGGGCACGACCAGCACGCGCTGCCTGCTCTTCGACCGGAGCGGGCAGATCGTCGCTGCGGACCAGAAGGAGCACCAGCAGATCTACCCGCGCCCGGGCTGGGTCGAGCACGACGCCGAGGAGATCTGGGAGCGCACGCAGAGCGTGGTCCGCGCGGCGCTGCAGCAGGCCGGCTGCGGGCCGTCCGACATCGTCGCCGTCGGGATCACCAACCAGCGCGAGACGACGGTCGTCTGGGACCGCACGACCGGCCGCCCCTACCACAACGCGGTGGTCTGGCAGGACCTGCGCACCGACGCGATCTGCGCCGAGCTGGCGCGTGACGGCGGGCAGGACCGCTTTCGGGCGGCCACCGGCCTGCCGCTCGCGACCTACTTCTCGGGGCCGAAGATCCGCTGGCTGCTGGAGAACGTGCCCGGGCTGCGGGCAGCCGCGGAGCGCGGCGATGCGCTGTTCGGCACGATAGACACCTACCTGATCTGGCAGCTCACCGGCGGGCCGCGCGGCGGCGTCCACGTCACCGATGTGACGAACGCCGGACGCACCATGCTCATGAACCTGCGCACGCTCGACTGGGACGACGAGATCCTCGGCGTGCTCGGCGTGCCGCGCGCCATGCTCCCCGCCATCCGCTCGTCGAGCGAGGTGTACGGCGAGGCGACCGGCCTGCTCGCGGGGGTGCCGGTGGCCGCAGCGCTGGGCGACCAGCACGCCGCGCTCGTCGGCCAGACCTGCTTCGACGTCGGCGAGGCCAAGAACACCTACGGCACCGGCTGCTTCATGCTGCTCAACACCGGGACCGAGATCGTCCACTCGCAGAACGGCCTGCTGACGACCCTGGCCTACAAGCTCGGCGAGGCGCCGGCGGTGTACGCGCTCGAAGGCTCGATCGCGATCGCCGGCGCGCTGGTCCAGTGGCTGCGCGACAACCTCGGCCTGATCACCAGCAGCGCCGAGATCGAGGCGCTGGCGCGGCTGGTGGAGGACAACGGCGGCGTCTACTTCGTGCCGGCCTTCTCGGGGCTGTTCGCCCCGTACTGGCGGAGCGACGCGCGCGGCGTGATCGTCGGCCTGACACGCTACGTGAACAAGGGCCATATCGCCCGCGCGGCGCTGGAGGCGACCGCCTGGCAGACGCGCGAGGTGCTCGACGCGATGGAGCGCGACTCGGGCGTGAAGCTCACCTCGCTCAAGGTGGACGGCGGCATGGTCGTCAACGACCTGCTGATGCAGTTCCAGAGCGACGTCCTGGGCGTCCCGGTGATCCGCCCCAAGGTCACCGAGACCACCGCGCTCGGGGCTGCGTACGCCGCCGGGCTGGCGGTTGGCTACTGGAACGGGCTCGATGACCTGCGGCGCAACTGGCAGCAGGACAAGGTGTGGACGCCGCAGCTCGGCGAGGAGGCGCGCGAGCGCAGCTACGGGCAGTGGAAGAAGGCGGTGACGCGGACGTTCGACTGGGCGGAATGACGCTGCTTCGCAGCGGGCCGCGGTCGTGGCGAACAGCCCCGCGACGTGTGGCCGGCGGCTGCTGAGGCTGCGCTGGAAGAGGACATGGTAAGCCTGCTGATTGTCTCGCACAGCGCGCAGCTTGCCGCTGGCGTGAAGGAGTTCGCCGAACAGGTGACCCACGGGGCAGTGACGATAGCTGCCGTGGGCGGAGCCGCCGACGGCTCGCTGGGGACCAGCGTCGATCGTATACGGGCCAGCCTGCAGGAGATCGAGTCGCCGGACGGCGTTCTGGTGCTCGTCGACTTCAACAGCGCGGTGATGAGCGTCGAGGTTGCGCTCGAATCGTGCGCGGATATGCACGTCGTCATAAGCGATGCGCCGCTCGTCGAGGGCGCCTACCTCGCGGCGGTCGAGGCGGCGGTGGGCGCCTCGCTGGAGGAGACCGCCGCCGCGGCGATGCGCGCACGCGAGCTCGTGAAAGTGCACCGATGATCTGCGGGTGATGCATGATCGAAACAACGCTCATCATCCGGCACCCGGATGGGCTGCACGCGCGGCCGGCAGCCGACTTCTACCGCAAGACCCGCGAGTTCAAGAGCCGGATCACGATCCAGAACCTCTCGCGCCCGGACGGCCCGGAGGTTCCGGTCAGCCTCTTTAACCTGCTGCAGATCGGCGCCGCAAGCGGCCACCGCGTCCGGCTGCGCGCGGTCGGCGAGGACGAGCGGGAGGCGATCCGCGCGCTGGCGGCGCTGATCGAGCAGCAGGGCGGCGAGAGGTAGGCGCATGTCGACCTCGCTCCGTGGCGTCGGGGGAGCGCCGGGCATCGCGGTCGGCGCGGCGGTCCGCTTCACCGCCAGCCCGACGGTGTGGCAGCCAGCCGAGACCGATCCGGAGCTGGAGCTGCGGCGCTTCGCCGCGGCGCAGGTGGCGGCCGCAGCCCAGCTGCGCATGCTCGCCGGGCAGCTGCGCGCCGAGGGCTACGAGTCCGAGGCCGGCATCTTCGACGCCCAGTCGCTCCTGGTGGAGGACCCCACCCTCTCCGAAGAGGTCGCCCGGCGCGTCCGCGCCGACCCGTCGGCGCTCGAAGCCGCCATCCTCGCAGCCGTGGCCGAGATGCGCGCCGCGCTGGAGCGGCTGGACGACCCCTACCTGCGCGAGCGGGCGGCGGACATGGACGCTGTGGGCCTGGCGCTGATCGCGGCGCTGCGCGGCGCGCCGCGCGCCATGCACGCCCTCCCCCCGCAGGCGATCGTCGTCGCCGAGGACCTGGCGCCGGCGGAGGTGATCGCGCTGCGCAGCTCGGCGGCCGGCTTCGCCACGGCGCACGGCGGCCCGACCAGCCACACGCTCATTCTGGCGCGCGCCTTCGGCATCCCGGCGGTGGTGGGGCTCGGAGACGCCGTGTACAGCGTGCGCAACGACGCGCGCGTCATCCTGGACGGCGACTCGTCGCTGGTGATCCTGGACGCCGCCGAGGACGAGCTGGCGGCCTACCGGCGGCGCATCGCCGACAGGCAGGCCGCCGCCGCACAGCGGAGGGCGCTGCGCGACCTGCCGGGCGCGCTCGCGGACGGCCACCGCGTCGCGCTGCTGGCGAACATCGGGCGCCCCGAGGATGCGCAGGCGGCGCTGGAGCACGGCGCCGAGGGGATCGGGCTGTTCCGCACCGAGTTCCTGTTCTTCGACCGCACATCGCCCCCCAGCGAAGAGGAGCAGCTGGCCGCCTACCGCCAGGTGCTCGCGGCCATGCCCGGCCGGCCCGTCGTCGTGCGCACGGTCGACGTGGGCGGCGACAAGACGCTGCCCTACCTCGGGCTGGGGCGTGAGCCGAACCCGGCGCTCGGCCTGCGCGGCGTGCGGCTCTGCATGCGCCGGCCGGAGCTGTTCCAGGTGCAGCTGCGCGCGCTGCTGCGGGCCGCCCTCCACGGCGACCTGCGCATCATGCTGCCGATGGTGGCGACTCCCGAGGACCTGGCGTGGGGGCGCGAGGCCCTGCGGCAGGCCGCCGAGTCGCTCGACCGCGAGGGGGTGGCGCACCGCGCCGACGTGCCGCTCGGCGTCATGATCGAGACGCCGGCGGCGGCGGTGGTGGCGGATCTGCTGGCGCCCGCGGCGGCGTTCTTCAGCATCGGCAGCAACGACCTGGCGCAGTACACGCTGGCCGCCGACCGCTCGATCGCCGAGCTGGCGGCGCGCTACCCCCACACACACCTCGCCGTCCTGCGGCTGATCGACAGCAGCGTGCGAGCGGCGGCGCGGGCTGGCATCGAGGCGCACGTGTGCGGCGAACTGGCCGCGCTGCCTGCGGCGGCGTCTGTTCTGGTGGGCCTGGGCGCCGGCGGCCTGAGCATGCAGCCCGACGCGATCCCGGCGGTCAAGGAGCAGCTTCGCGGTGTGAGCCTGGCGGAGGCCCGCGAGCTGGCGCAGTCCGCCCTGGCGGAGTAGCGGCCGGCGCGGGTCCTGGTGATCGGCTCCCGGCCGCCGGGTTCGCACATATGATCTACCGCCGGCCGATTCCCCATGCTATAATCAAATGACGGACGCGGTCGCCTGCGGGGCGCCCGCAATCGCTCTTCGCCGGAAGGTCCGAAGGGCTGCAGATCCTCCGAGGTCTTTTCTTCGCCGCAGAGCGGCCGAAGTTCAGGGGAGGCGACGCTTCCCAAACCCCTCCAGGGATGCGGGGCACGGCCACCGCGCAGGCCCTGTCAACGCGGGTGGTTCGGCGGAGAGAACGGCATGGCGAGCATCCCACAGCAGATCGGAAACTACAAGCTCGAGCGCCAGATCGGCAAGGGTGGCATGAGCCAGGTCTGGCTGGCGCGCCACCGCACGCTCGACGACCGGCTGGTGGCGATCAAGCTGCTGATGGCCCAGGACCAGGAGTGGGAGGACCGCTTCAGCCGCGAGGCGAGCATCACGAGCCGGCTCCGGCACGAGTGCATCGTCCAGATCTACGACCACGGCTACCACGCGCCGTACCACTACACGGTGATGGAGTACGTGCCCGGCGGTGCGCTGCGCGAGCTGCTGCGCAACCACCGGCCCCTGCCGCTCGAGACGGCGCTCCACGTGCTGCGCTGCGCCGGAAGCGCGCTGGACTACGCCCACGCCCACGGCGTCACGCACCGCGACGTCTCGCCGGGGAACATCCTGGTGGATCACGGGAACGGCCGGGTGCTGCTGACCGACTTCGGCATCGCGCGGGAGACGGGCAAGGCCGGCCTGACCACCGTGAACAAGGTGATGGGCACGCCGGGCTACCTCTCGCCGGAGCACGCCTCCTCCGCCACCGCGGTGACCCACCTCTCGGACATCTACAGCCTCGGGATCGTCCTGTACGAGATGCTGACCGGCGCGCTGCCCTGGGACCACACGCCGGGCGTGCTCGAGCCGAACGGCGGGCCGTTTGCCCCGCCGCTGCCGCTGCGGGCGCGCGGGGTCGAAGGGCTGCCGTACGAGGTGGACCGCGTGCTCCAGACCATGATGGCGCTCGACCCGGCCAAGCGCTACCCGAGCGCCCAGGCGGCGATCGAGGACCTGGAGCGGGTGCTGCGCCGCCACACCATGACCACCACGATCGTCTCCGCTGGGGCGGGCGAGAAGGGGAAGCGCAGCGCTCCGGCCGTCTCCCCCACCGCGAGCCCGCTTCCGCCGGTGCCGGTCGAGCCGCACCCGGTTGAGAAGGTGCTCGGGCTCGATCTGCTCAAGGCGCCGATGCAGGAGGCGCGCCGGCTGGCGGACCAGCTGGCCGACCCGCAGGAGGTCGCGGCACTGCTGGACCAGTGGAGCCGCGAGGGGCTGTTCCGCCGCAAGCTGCTCGGGCGCCAGGCGCGCGTGCGCCGGGTGCAGACCCAGAACATCTACTTCTACACGCTGCGGGTGCTCTACGAGACCCGCGAGCCGGAGCGGCTGGTCGAGGAGCCGGACTACAAGGCGGCGCCGATCCCGCGCGAGAAGGCGCTCGACCGCTGGGCGCTGGAGCTGCCGAGCCCGAAGGGGTTCGCGGACGAGCCCGGCGGCACCGTGCGGCTGCCCGGCTCGACGCGGGTGATCTCGTGCTCGCCCTGCCAGGGCGTCGGGCGCCTCCCGTGCCCGCGCTGCAAGGGCGGCGGGCGAGTCGTCGTGGCCCGCAGCTCGCCTGGGGCGGGCGCCAGCGGGCGCGGTGCGCGGCGGGCGGCGGCGACGACCGTGTCGGGCGGCGTGAAGGCGGCGGCGGCGCCGGCGGCGGGGGCTGCCGGCGGGCAGGCCGAGGCCCTCACGGCCGGCGCGACGGCCCTGGTCCCCTGCCCCGACTGCCAGGGCACCGGCGGCCTCAAGTGCGAGCAGTGCGACGGCGTCGGCCGACTGATGCAGCACAAGACTGTGAAGTGGCAGCGCCGCGCGACCGAGCTGAAGGACAACGACGACCTGCCGCGCGTCGATGAGCAGTGGCTCCACCGCGTGTGCAAGGCGCGCGACGTGTACCGCGAGCGGCAGCAGGGCGGCTTCCGCCCCGAGTGGTCGCTGGTGCCGGGGCTGGACGAGCTGGTGAAGTCGGCCGAGAAGCGCCTCGACCAGAACACGCGCGTCGCGATGAGCGAGGTGTCGATCGCGTTCATCCCGGTGACCGAGATCGTCTTCGACCTCGGCGATGTGCGCCAGAAGCCCTCGCTGAAGCCGGCTGCGCAGCGCGGCCAGAGCCCGCCCGCCGCCGACGCCGGGCTGTACCGCTGGCACATCTACGGCTTCGAGCGGCGCCTGCCCAAGGACTGGCGCTTCCTCAACTGGGACCGCGTGGCCGCGCTGATCCTCGCCGGCGTCGTCGTCCTGCTGATCATTCTGATCGTGCTCCTGGTGCTGCTGTAGCCTGTCGGCAGATGCGAAGGACTTTTCCGCGGCTCTGCGGCAGCTTCGCTGCCGCAGAGCCGCGGAAAAAGAGAATTTCTGGGGAGGTTTCGCCTCCCCAAACCTCTCCAGAGGCCGCGGGTTCACTGAGGAAGCTTCTTGCCGGGAGGTGTGGAGGGCGGCAGGGCGGCTTTCTGTTGGGAAGTGTAGAGGAGCACAGACTCTCCGGAACTGCTTTCTGCGGGGAGGTGTGGAGGGCCGCAGGCCCTCCACGGACCTATATTTCAGCCGCTCTGCGGCGACGCAGTCGCCGCAGAGCGGCTGAAAAGGGAATTTCTGGGGAGGCTTCGCCTCCCCAAACCCCTCCATCTGCGGCGACGCAGTCGCTGCAGAGTGGCAGAATGCGGGAATGAACGTGGAGGCTCCGCTTCCCCAAACCCCACGGGAACTGTGGGGCCTCGCACCGCGCACGACCGGATCGTTGAACGCCTACAGGCAGGAGCATCGCCGGCGACGCTGGCGGTGCTCCTGCCGCGTGACCTGGGAGGGCTGAGCTGTGGCAGACACGCCTGAGACGCCGGCGGGGCCGATCTTCTTCGCGACGCCTGCCGAGTTCCGCGCATGGCTCGCCGAGCACCACGATCGCGCCCGCGAGCTGTGGGTCGGGTTCTACAAGAAGGGCTCGGGCAAGCCGAGCATCACGTGGCCCGAGTCGGTCGACGAGGCTCTCTGCTTCGGCTGGATCGACGGGGTGCGCAAGACCATCGACGACGAGAGCTACATGATCCGCTTCACGCCGCGCAAGCCGCGCAGCAACTGGAGCGCGGTCAACATCGCGCGCGTGGCCGAGCTGACGGCGATGGGCAGGATGCACCCCGCCGGCCTGCGGGCCTTCGAGCAGCGCACGGAGGAGCGCTCCGGCGTCTACTCGTATGAGCAGCGGCAGCACGCCAAGCTCGACCCGGCGTACGAGGAGCGGTTCCGCGCCAACGCGGCGGCCTGGGAGTTCTTCCAGGCCCAGCCGGCCGGCTACCGCCGCTTGGCCATCTGGTGGGTCGTCAGCGCGAAGAAAGAGGAGACCAGGCTCAAGCGCCTCGCCACCCTGATCGACGACTCGGCCAACGGACGCACGATCCGCGAGGTTGCGCGCCGCAAGCAGGGGTGACCGGCAGCCCCAGTAGCCGGCCGGCGCAGGGCGGCCCGTGCGGCGGATCGGAGCTTGCATACAAATATGCGCAGGACGCGTATAATGTAGTAGGAGCTACGCGGTAGCCCTGTCCCCACACCCGCTGGAGGGGTTTGGGAGGCGAATCTTCCCCTGACGCTCTCTCTACTTCGCCGCTCTGCGGCGGAATATAGGCGCCCGTGGAGGGCTCGGCTCGCCACACCGCCCGGCTCGCAAGGGCGGCGGGACGGAAGCGTGTGAGGGTATGTCCCCCACACCTTTCCGCGGAGCGCGCACGCGGCGAACCGCAGGGCAGCCGCGTCAGCCGTAGACTGTGATAGGAGTTGAGCTGTCGTGGGGTGCGGGGAGGCGAAGCTCCCCAGGCTCTGCTACAGAGAAGAACCAATGCGAATTGCAATGATCACCGCCCACAGCAGCCCTCTCGCCGCGCTCGGCGGGAAGGAGGCGGGCGGCATGAATGTGTATGTCCGCGAGCTGAGCCGCGAGCTGGGGCGGCGGGGCATCGCCGTCGATATCTTCACCCGCGCCCAGAGCCCGGATGACCCGATGGTGGTGGCGCTGGACCGCGGCGTGCGTGTGGTGAACCTGCACGCCGGCCCGGCCGCGCCGTACGATAAGAACTGGCTGCTCGCCTACCTGCCGGAGTTCGTCGGGCGGGCGCGCTGCTTCGCCGACGGCGAGGACCTGACGTACGACTTGATCCACAGCCACTACTTCATCTCCGGCGAGGCGGCGCTGGCGCTGCGCCGCAGCTGGGGGGCGCCGGTGGTGCACATGTTCCACACGCTCGGGGCGATGAAGAACCAGGTGGCGCGCGCCGCCGAGGAGCTCGAGACCGAGCAGCGGGTGGAGGTCGAGCGCCGCCTGATGAGCGAGGTGGACGCGGTGGTGGCGGCCACGCCGCTGGACCGGGCGCAGATGGTGTGGCACTACGGCGCCGACGCCTCGCGCATCCGCGTGATCCCGTGCGGCGTGGACCTGCGCCGCTTCCACCCGCGGGATATGGCCGCGGCGCGGGAGGCGCTGGACCTTCCGCCCCCGCCGCACCGCCTGCTGCTGCTGGTCGGGCGGATCGAGCCGCTCAAAGGCATCGACGCGCTGATCAAGGCGGTCGGGCTGCTGTTCGAGCGCCGGCCCGAGTGGCGCGGCAACCTCACGGCCCTGATCGTCGGCGGCGGGCGCGAGGGCGACCGCGCGCGCTGGAACGCCGAGCAGCGCCGGCTCGATGGGCTGCGCGCCTCGCTCGGGCTGCGGGACGCGGTGCGCTTCCTCGGCGCGCGTCCGCAGGAGCAGCTCCCGCTCCTGTACGCCGCCGCCGACATCGTCACGATGCCGTCGCACTACGAGTCGTTCGGCATGGCGGCGCTCGAGGGGATCGCGAGCGGCAGGCCGGTGGTGGCGACCAGCGCGGGCGGGCCGGCCTACATCGTCGAAGATGGTGTCAGCGGCCTGCTCACGCCGCCCGACCGGCCGGCGCAGCTCGCCGACCGGCTGGAGCTGCTGCTGGCGGATGACACGCGGCGGGAGCAGATGGGGCAGGCCGCCGCGGAGCGGGCGCGCCGCTTCAGCTGGCCCGTCGTCGCGTGCGACATCCTGCAGGTCTATCGCGAGGTGCTGGCGACGCGCCGCCGCGTGGCGGTCTAGGCGTGGTATCATAGGGCATCGTTTCCGAATGACTCGAACGTGCCCCAGCCCGTGAACCGTAGAGCCACACGTCCTCGCCGAGCGATGGCCCGGCGCACCTTCGACAGGGCGCGCTGGCTGCGTCTGGCCGTCATCGCCGGCGCCTCGCTGCTCGTGCTGCTCACCACCTGCAGCGCGCCGAGGCTGCCGCTGCCCATCGCCTCGGCGCCGGTGGCCCCCGCGCTCGAGCCGGGGCAGCAGGCCGGCCTGGCCGCGCTCCCCACCGTCACGCCGCTGCCGCAGCAGGCGGGCGCCGCCGAGCAGAAGGCGATCGTCGCTGAGGCAGCACGTGAGGAAGCGCCGCCGGAGCCGACTCCGACGTTCCCGCCCCTGCCCACGCCGCCCCCCTCGCGCCCCGTCAGCGGCCCGCTCGCCGAGGCGATCGACGGCTACCTGAACGACCTCGTGGCGGCGCAGCTGTTCCACGGCGCGGTGCTGGTGGCGCGCGACGGCGAGGTGATCCTCAGCAAGGGGTACGGCATGGCGGACGCGGACGCGGGCGTGCCCAACACCTCGCGCACCCGCTTCCGCCTGGCCTCGCTCACCAAGCAGTTCACCGCGATGGCGGTGCTGATCCTGCAGGCGCGCGGCGCGCTCGTCGTGGACGACCCGATCTGCGACTACCTGGACGACTGCCCGCCGATCTGGCAGCCGATCACCATCCGCCACCTGCTCAACCACAACTCGGGCATCGTCGACTACACCGACTTCGCCGACTTCGAGCCGACCGAGATGTACCCGGCCACGCCGCAGGAGCTGGTGGCGCGCTTCCGCGACTTCCCGCTGGCGTTCACGCCCGGGACCATGTACGACTACTGCAACTCCAACTATGTGCTGCTGGGGCTGATCATCGAGCGGGCATCGGGCCAGCCGTACGCCGACTTCGTGCGGGACGCGATCTTTACGCCGCTGGGGATGCACGAGTCCGGCTACGACACGAACGTCGGGCGGATCGTCGACGGCGCGCAGGGCTACACGACCTTCACGCAGAAGTCGGGCTTTCTGGACGCCTCGACGCTCTACGCCGCCGGCGGCCTCTACTCGACGGTCGAGGACCTGTGGCTCTGGACGCACGCGCTGGACAGCGAGCGCCTCGTCCCGGGCGCGCTCCTGCAGGCCATGTTCACCCCCTCGCACCAGGGCTACGGCTTCGGCTGGAAGATCGACCGGCTCAACGGCCGGCTGCGCTACAGCCACGCCGGGGATATGACCGGGGTGGCGAACTTCATGGCCTACTACCCCGAGCAGCGCGTCGCGGTGATCGTCCTCAGCAATATGTACTACGCCAACGCGATCGGCATCAACGATCACATCGCCAGCATGGTGCTGGACGGATCGTAGTGCCTGCGGCGGCTTATTCGAAGCTGGCCCACGGTGGGAGCGGGGCGCTGAGGACGAGCGGCTGGCCGGTGCGCGGGTGGGGCAGCTCGAGGCGGGCGGCGTGCAGCAGGTGGTGTGGGATGCTGCGGCCGCGCCACTCGGCCGGCCCGCCGTAGCGCGCGTCGCCGAGCAGCGGGTGGCCGAGGTGCGCCAGGTGCAGGCGGATCTGGTGGGTGCGGCCGCTCAGCGGGTAGGCCCGCACCAGCGCCGCGTCGCCCAGCCGTCGCTCCACGACGAAGCGGGTGACCATGAGCTTCACGCGCGAGCCGCCGGGCAGCACCCGCCCCACCTCGTCGAGCGGGTAGACGCGCCACAGCCCCTGGCGCATCCGCCCGTGCCCGGTCTCGACCGTGAGCGTCTCCCAGGCCGGCTCCCCGGCGCACAGGCAGACGTACTCCTTGCGCACCTCGCCTGACTCGAACGCGTGCTGCAGCGGCGCGTTCACCGCCGGGCTCTTGGAGAGCAGCAGCACGCCGGTCGTGTCGCGGTCCAGGCGGTGGACGAGGTGGACCGCGCTTCTCGCCGGAGCGTTGGGCGCCTCTGTTCCCGCGCCCTCTGTGGCGAGCCGCCGCTCCAGGTAACGCTCGACCGCGCCGCGCAGGTGGGCCACGGCGTCCCACGGCGTCGCCTCGACGTACACGCCGGCGGGCTTGTTCACCGCGAGCAGGTCCGCGTCCTCGTAGATCACCCAGGCCGGGTCGAAGGTCACTTCGGCGTAGACGCCGTCCGGCGGCCGGTGGATGAAGACCGTGTCGCCGGCGCTCACGGTGGCCAGGGCGTCGCGCACGCGGGCGCGGTTGACCCACAGGCCGCCGCGCTCCAGCACCCGCTGCGCCTCCGCCTGCGAGCCCAGAGCCTCCGCGGCGACCTGGAGCACGGTCGCCCCGCTCGCGTCGGGGGGGATGGTGATGCGGATGGGGCCGTCGTCAGCCACGGGCGTATCCGAGCGGCGGAGCGGCGCGGCGGCCGGGCGAGGTCACGGGGCGCGGACCCCGAGCGTGACCCCTGTGCCGCGCTCGACGAGCTCGCCCGCGCGCACCGTTGCGCTCACCACCACGCCGGGCGGGTACTGCGCGCACACGTCCTCCGACAGCCGGACGCCGCACTCCTGGTAGTCGACGTACGAGACGAACAGCCCGGCGCTATCGATCGCCTGCCGCGCCTCCTCCTCGGTCAGGCCCACCACCTGCGGCATGCGCACCACGTCGCCCATGCTGACGTAGATCCGCACGGTCTCGCCGCGGCGCAGCCTGACCCCGGCCTGCGGCTCCATGTGGAACACGAACCCGGTGCTTAGCTGGTTGGGCTCCTCGACCTGCTCGACCTCCAGCCCGAGCCCGCGCAGCTGGAACTCGGCGTCGACGCCGCGCATGGTCACCACGTCCGGCACCTCGACCAGCCCTGGGCCCAGGCTGACCACGTAGGTCACCACGGTTGTCGAAGTGACCTGCTCGCCGCCGCGCGGCAGCTGGTCGGCCACCAGGCCTGGTGCGGTGACAGTGTAGGTCGGCGAGTCGGTGTAGCGCGGCCGCTCGGCGCGCGGGATGAGCCCGGCGTTCTCCAGGATGGTGATCGCCGAGCGCTCGTCCAGCCCGATGACGTCCGGCACCACGATCGGCTCCGGCGTCGGGCTGGGGGTTGGAGTGACGGCGGTGGGGCTCGGCGCCTCAGGGACCGGGCGCGGCCGGCCGGCGGCGGTGCCGAACAGGTCGCCGAGCGGGACCGTGGCGATCACGTACACAATCGCCAGGATCACGCCCAGCAGCAGCAGCCCGAGCAGGAACACGCCGATGTCGCGGCCGCCGCTCGCCGCCGGGGCAGGGGCGGCGACCACGGGGCGCGGAGCTGGGAGCGGGACGCGCGGCGCCATGCCGGTGGTGCCGGTCACGGGAGCGGGGCGCGGGGCGGGGCGCGCGGCGGAGTGCGGCGCCACCGGCCGCACCATCGTCTCCTGAGAGCCGAGCGACTGGTAGGCGCGCAGAAGGCGGGCGAACTCGCGGGCGCTCTCCGGCCGATCCTCAGGCCGCTTCGCCAGCGCGCGCAGCACCAGCGCCTCGAGCTGAGTCGAGATGCGCGGGTTGTACATCCGCGGCGGCGGCGGGTCGACGCTCACGTGCTGCATGGCGACGGCGATCGAGCTGTCGCCGCTGAAGGGCAGCCGCCCGGTGAGCATTTCGTAGAGCGTCACGCCCAGCGAGTAGACATCGGAGCGCGGGGTGGCGGGGAAGCCCTGGGCCTGCTCGGGCGAGATATAGTCCGCCGTGCCGAACGTGACCCCCGTCTCGGTCATCGCCGTGGAGAGATTGCTCTTGGCGATGCCGAAGTCCGTGATCTTCACCTGGCCGTTCGGCCCGACGATGATGTTCTGCGGCTTGACGTCGCGGTGGACCATGCCCTGCCGGTGGGCCGCGTCTAGCCCCTCGGCCACGGCCACCGCGATCGGGATGGCCTGCTCGACCGAGAGCGGGCCGTTGCGCAGGATGATGCTCTTGAGGTCGCTCCCCTCGACGTACTCCATCACGATGTAGTGGACGCCGTCGTCCTGGCCGACGTCGTAGACGTCCACGATCGCGGGGTGGTGGAGGTTAGCGGCGGCCTGGGCCTCGTGGTGGAAGCGCTGCAAGAAGCCGGCGTCGGCGGCGTAGTGCTGGTGGAGCACCTTGACCGCGACACGCCGGTGGAGGCGCAGGTCGCGCGCGCGGTAGACGCGCGCCATCCCCCCCTCGCCGACCTTCTGCTCTAGCTCGTAGCGGTTGTTCAGAATCTTTTGCTGCATTGCTACGCGAAGATATGGCGCACGGCGGTGCAGGTCGGGCTCTGGGGCGTGATGCCGAGCCGCTCCTCCATGATCGCGAGGTTCACGACGTCCTCGCGGTTGTACTCGAGAAGCGTGTGAAGTGCCGCGCGGTCGCCGGCGACGTCGTAGCGGTGCCACAGGCGCGGAGCGTCCCACCCGCTGAGCCCAGCGGTGGCGCGCGCGATCCCCAGCATCGTCTCGACGCGCTTCAGGCCGCCGCGCAGCCCTCTGCGGCGGCAGATGTGCATCAGGTCGCAGTGCTCGAAGTCGCGCCTGAGGTCGACGAGCAGGCGCCGGCGGATCACCGGCAGGTCGAAGCCGCTGCCGTTGAAGGTGACGATCGTCCGCACGCCTTCGAGCGTTTCAAAAAGGGCGACGTCGTGGACGCCCGCCCCGATCAGCTGGATTGTCCCCATGTCCGGGCGGTACACTCCCACGATGCTGATCGCACCGTCGTAGGTCGTCTCGATGTCCAGATACGCGCGCACAGTGCTCCCACAGCTACATACCCAGGGCATTATACCATTCGGTGGTGCTATAATCGCTCGCGCCCAGGCGTTGCTGGTGCCTGCGTCGGTGGCCCGCCGGGGCCGCCGCGCCCCCCGGAGGGTTTGGGGAGGTGACGCCTCCCTTGGGCGGCCTTTTGTCGCTCTGCGGGCGAGGCCAGCGCGCCACTTGTGTCACGGACGCTGCTCGGGGGCGGCTGGCTGCCGCTGAGCGGCGAAGAGAGCTGAGGAAACTACCATGCCCCGTCGCGTCATCCTGGACACCGACCCCGGTATCGACGACTCGCTCGCCATCCTGCTCGCGCTGGCCTCGCCCGAGGTCGAGCTGGCGGGGGTCAGCGTGACCGGCGGCAACTGCCCGCTGGAGGACGGCGTGCGCAACGCGCTCGGCGTGCTGGCGCTCGCCGGCCGCCCGGATGTGCCGGTGTGCCCCGGGGTGGCGCTGCCGCTGATCCGGCCGCCCTTCACTGCCCCCGAGACCCACGGCGACAGCGGGCTCGGCTACGCGCGCCTGCCCCCCTCCCCGGCCGCGCCGTCCGCCGAGCACGGTGTGGATATGATCATCAGGGAGATCATGGAGCACCCCGGCGAGGTCACGCTGGTCGCGGTCGCGCCGCTCACCAACGTCGCGCTGGCGCTGCGCAAGGAGCCGCGCATCGTGGAGGCGGTGCGCGAGGTGATCATCATGGGCGGGGCGCTGCGGGTGGACGGCAACACCACCTCGCTGGCCGAGTTCAACTTCTACGTGGACCCGCACGCGGCGCACATCGTGCTCGAGAGCGGCATGCCGATCACGCTGCTGCCGTGGGACATCACCCGCGATGTGCTTCTGACCCAGGCGGACGTCGACCGCCTGCTGCGGATCCCCTCGCCGATCCCGCGCTTCATCGCCGACGCGACCCGCTTCTACCTGGAGTTCCACCTGGCGGCCTTCAACTTCGCCGGCTGCTCGATCAACGACCCGATCGCGCTGGCGCTGGTCTACCGCCCGGAGCTGGCCGTCACCGAGCCGATGCACGTGGCGGTCGAGTACACCAGCGAGCTGACCGCCGGCAAGTCGGTGATCAGCTACGTCGGTCGGTGGGAGTCTGAGCCGGACAGCCACGATATCCTCGGCTTCGACGCGCGGTCCGCCCCGCCGCATTGGCGCCGGGCCTACCGGCCGCGCCCGAACGTCCGCGCCGTCGTCGGCTTCGATCGCGCAGCCTTCATCGAGCTGTTTGTCGAGCGCATGGAGCGGCTGGCCCGCGCCTCCGCCGAAAAGTAACAATCTTTTCATCTTCAGCCGCCTGTGCAGCCGAGCGCAGGCGGCTTTTTGCGCGTCACAGCGCGGGTCTGGCGCGCGACGCGCACCCGTGCCCGGCGGGGAAGAGAGCATCTTGCTCGGTTTAGTCGGGCGTGCTATACTCGGCGAACCCTCATCCTTACACCATCACCAATAATCGGCGCTGCGCGCCGCCCGCTCGTCCTGCACGACCGGCCGGCGGCGCGGTGGTATGTTAGCGAAGGAGCTACCTGTGAGACGCCACCAACGCTTCCGCTGGCTCGCCATGCCGCTTATCGCGCTGCTGCTCGCGGTGGCAGCCCTGCCGGGCGGGTCGCCGGCCCTCGCCAGCCACACCGGCCAGCCCACCAGCGTCACCGTCGCAGGGTCGCTGCAGAGCGAGCTCGGCTGCCCCGGCGACTGGCAGCCGGAGTGCGCCATCACCCAGCTGGTGTACGACGCCGACGACACGGTGTGGCAGGGGGTCTTCTCCGTGCCGGCCGGCAGCTGGGAGTACAAGGCGGCGCTGAACGGCTCGTGGGATGAGAACTACGGCGCCAACGCCACCCCGGGCGGCGCGAACATCAGCCTGGACATGCCGGCCGCCGGCAGCGTCAAGTTCTACTACTCGCACGACACCCACTGGATCGCCGACAACCGCACCAAGACGATCGCCGTGGCCCCCGGCAGCTACCAGAGCGAGATCGGCTGCCCGGGCGACTGGGACCCCGGCTGCCTGCGCTCCTGGCTGCAGGACCCGGACGGCGACGGGATCTACGTGCTGGAGACCAGCGCCATCCCGGCCGGCAACTACGAGTTCAAGATCGCGATCAACGAGAGCTGGGACGAGAACTACGGCGCCGGCGGCGTGCCGGACGGCCCGAACATCCCCTTCACCGTCCCGGCCGACGGCCTGAAAGTCCGCTTCACCTTCAACCCCGCCACCAAGGCGATCTCGGTGGGGACCGGCCACGGCAACGACAACAACGTCGAGTACTTCGGCCTGGGCCACAACTCGCAGAGCGACCTGTACCGAGTGCCGTTCGGCGCGGTCAACCCCGGCACGCCGGTCACGCTGCGCTTCCGCACCTACGCCAACGACGTCACCAGCGTGCGGGTGCGGCTCTACGACACCTCCGTCAACCAGGAGACGTTCCTGCCCATGGAGCGCGTGGCGCGCGGCGTGAGCTGCTACGACCCCGCCCAGCCCGACGAGTCGTGCGACTACTGGCAGACCACCATCACGCCGGCGAGGATGGGCACGCTCTACTACCGCTTCATCGTCACCGACGGCAGCGCCACCGCCTACTACGCTGACGACCAGTTCAAGGACGGCGGCTGGGGCGAGGCCACGCCGTCGATGATCGACAACAGCTACGTGATCACCGTCTTCGACCCGCTCTTCAAGCCCATCCCCTGGATGCGCGACGCGGTGATCTACCAGATCTTCCCCGACCGCTTCCGCAACGGCCGCAGCAACAACGACCCGCGGGGCACCGAGCCGCGCTACGGCTACCCGTCCCAGGCGCTGGACCGCATCCTCGTCAAGCAGTGGGGCGATCTGCCGGAGGGCTACTGCCGCAAGTACGTCAGCCCGGCCCAGCCGTGCGGCGAGGAGCCGCGCGGCCGCGACTACTTCGGCGGGGACCTGCGCGGCGTGGACCAGCGGCTGAACTACCTCCAGGCGCTGGGCGTGACGGCGATCTACTTCAACCCGATCTTCGACGCCGCCTCGAACCACGCCTACGACACCCAGGACTACTACAAGATCGACCCGTTCTTCGGCACCGAGCAGGACTGGGAGAACCTGGTCAAGCACGCCAACCAGCGCGGCATCCGCATCATCCTGGACGGCGTCTTCAACCACGTCTCGTCCGACAGCCCGTACTTCGACCGCTACGGCCACTTCCCGGGCAAGCTGGGCGCGTGCGAGAGCATGACCTCGCCGTACCGTGACTGGTTCACCTTCCGGCCGCAGGCGGGCGGGCCGTGCGTGGGGCCCGATGGCCCGAACACCATGACCTACGACGCCTGGTTCGGCTTCGATAGCCTGCCGGTGCTCAACAAGAACAACCCGGAGGTGCGCGCGCTGTTCTACGCCGACAACAACAGCGTGGCGCGCCACTGGCTGAGGAACGGCGCGGCCGGCTGGCGCCTGGACGTGATGGGCGACCCCTCGTTCCCCGACTCGTTCTGGCAGGAGTTCCGCGATGCGGTGCGGGCGACCAAGGCCGACGCGCCGGTGATCGGCGAGCTGTGGAAGAAGGAGGAGGTGCTGCCGAAGATCCACGGCGATATGGCCGACACGGTGATGAACTACCGCTTCCGCAACGCCATCCTGGGCTTCTTCGGCACGGTGGACGACAAGGGCTTCGTGGACGACGGCCAGTCGGACCAGCCGCCGTCGCTGTTCGCCCGCAAGCTGCAGTCGATACGCGAGGACTACCCGGACGCCACCTACTTCACGCTGATGAACATCCTGGACTCGCACGACACGCAGCGGATCCTGTGGAGCCTGACGCCCGGCGCGCACAACCGCGAGGCGCGCGAGTTCAACGCCGCCAACCTGGCCATCGGCAAGGCCCGCCTGCGCCTGGCGGCGCTGGTGCAGATGACGGTGCCCGGCGCGCCGACGATCTACTACGGCGACGAGATCGCGCTCAACGGCGACGACGACCCGGACGACCGGCGCACCTTCCCGTGGGACGGCGGCGGCGCGTACGGGAACGGCGGCGACCAGGCGATGCTGGCCTGGTACACGAAGCTCACCGGCCTGCGTAAGGCCAACTCGGTGCTGCGCACCGGCTCGCTGGACTTCCTGCTCACTGACGACGCGAACCGGACACTGGCCTACGCGCGGCGCGACGGCGCCAGCGTGGCGATCGTGGCGATCAACCGCGCCGAGAACGGACAGCGGACGCTCGAGATCCCGCTCAGCGGCTACCTGCGCGACGGCGTGACCTTCACCGACGCCCTGGGCAGCGGCAGCTACACCAGCGCCGGCGGCAAGCTGACGATCACGCTCCCGGCGCTCGGCGGTGCGCTGCTGATCGCCACGCCCGGCCAGGACCTGACCGGCCCCGCGGCCCCGGCCGGCCTGAGCGCCACGCCCGGCAACGGCGTGGTGGATCTGAGCTGGAGCCCCGTCGCCGGCGCGGCCAGCTACAACATCTACCGCAGCCCGGTGAGCGGCGGCGGCTTCGAGCTGGTGGGCACCGCCGGCGGCACCACCTACAGCGACACCGGCGTGGCCAACGGCACCCGCTACCACTATGTGGTGCGGGCGCTGGACGGGCTGGGCAACGAGGGTGAGCGCTCGAACGAGGCCGCGGCCACGCCCTCCTTCCCGATCGGCTACGCCGTGCTGCAGCACCCCAAGACGATCAGCTACGAGCGCAACGTCAACCCGACCGAGACGATCTACGGCCAGGTGTACGCCGCCGGCCTGACCGACGCCGGCGGCGATCCGGAGGGCATCCTGGCGCAGGTCGGCTACGGCCCGCAGGGCAGCGATCCGGCGGGCTGGACCACCTGGAAGGCGATGTCGTTCAACATCCGGGTGGGCAACAACTACGAGTACATGGGCAACCTGCGGCCGGAGACGGCCGGCACGTACGACCTGCTGGTGCGCTTCTCGACCGACGGCGGCCTGACCTGGAGCTACGGCGACCAGGACGGCGCCTTCCCCGGCGAGCTGGGCACCGACCTGCCGGGCGTCCTGACCGTCACGCTCGGGCCTGACACCACCCCGCCGGCGGCGCCCACCAACCTGCGCGTCGACGACTGGTCGGCCGGGTTCATCCGCATCGCCTGGGACGAAGTGGCGGACGCCGCCGAGTACCGGGTGTTCCGCGCCACCACCAGCGGCGGCTTCGACTTCGACGACCCGCTCGCCATCCTGCCGGCCGGCAGCACAACCTACACCGACAACGAGGTGGGCACCGGGACGACCTACTACTACGTCGTCAAGGCCTACGACGCGGCGCTGAACGGCTCGCCGGCCTCGAACGAGATCTCCCAGACGGCCGAGCCGAAGCTGGTGGCGGTGACCTTCCGGGTGCGTGTGCCGGACGAGACGCCGCCCGGCGACACGGTGTACATCCCGGGCGACATCGACCTGCTCGGCCCGTGGAACCCCGGCAAGCAGCCGATGGTGAACATGGGCGGCGGCATCTGGGAGGTGACGCTGAACATCCCGGACGGCACGCAGCTGCAGTACAAGTACACCCGCGGCACCTGGGAGCAGGTGGAGTGGTGGGGGACGATCGTCTCCACCAACAACCGCAGCGTCAGCATCAGCTACGGCACCGACGGCACGCAGCTGGTGGACGACACCGCCACCGACTGGGGCAACGGGCCGGACATCCACAAGGCGGTGCAGCGCTGGCGCGACCCGCTGGTGACGAGCGCCAGCGGCGGCGCGAGCGGCGTGACCGTCACCTTCGCCGCGGACATCCAGCCGGCCACCAGCGGCGGCGACTACGCCGGCGCGGTGGTGGTGCGGCAGGGCGCCACGGTGGTGCCCGGCACGGTGACCGAGACGAGCGCCGGGGTGCTGACCTGGACCCCGGCGGCGCCGCTCGGCAGCGGTACGTACAGCGTGACGGTGAGCGGCGTGCGCAGCAACCTGGACGGCGACAGCGTGCCGATGCAGGCGCCGTACACCTTCACCTTCGTCGTCCCGTAGGGGGGAAGCAGGCTGGGCGCGCGGGCGGAAGCGAAGCGGATGCCTGCGCGCCCTCTCTCGTGCAACATTGCCGCGCCGGCTGTCGTCAGACCTCCTGAGAAGCACTGGACGCGCCGGGCACCGAGCGGGGCCCGCGAAACATACAGGAGGATGACATGTCGGATACGAGGCTGACCCGCAGCACCAGCGACCGGATGATCGCCGGGGTGTGCGCTGGGCTCGCGCGCTACTTCAACATCGACCCAGTGATCGTACGGCTGCTCTTCGTCGTGGCGGTGTTCGCCGGCGGCGTGAGCCCGCTGATCTACGTGCTGCTGTGGATCGTGATGCCCCAGGAGGGCGCCGCGACCACCGCCCCGGCGCTCCCCAACCACCCGCGCTCGGCCGAGGAGTGGAAGTACGACCCCTACACCGGGGAGCGGATCGAGCGCTAGCTTCAGCCGCCTGAACGGCGCATACGGAGCACGAGGACCAACTGGTCTTCGTGCTCTGTTCTTTTCTGCGCCGGCGCCGCGCACAAGACAACACCCCTTTCCCTGACAGGAAAAGGGGTGTGTGAGTGTCGGCGAACAGCCTTCCGGCCGCTACTCCGCCACCGGGTCGGGCTGCCCCACGCCGGCCGCCAGAGCCGCCGCCTTGGCCGCCCGCGCCTGGCGCGTCAGCCGCGCCTCGAGCTTGTCGGGCGAGATGCGGTGGACGTTCCAGGCCAGGCCGAGCTTCTCGAGCGTCCAGATCACGTAGGACGAGAGGTCGAACTGATACCAGCGCATGCCGTGGAAGGCCGAGCGCGGGAAGGCGTGGTGGTTGTTGTGCCAGCCCTCGCCGAGCGCCAGCAGGCCGACGAGCCAGTTGTTGCGGCTCTGGTCCTCGGTCTCGAACATGCGCCGCCCGAAGGTGTGGCAGATCGAGTTGACGCTCCAGGTGATGTGGTGGTTGAGGAAGATCCGCACCAGGCCGCCCCACAGCAGCCCGGTCCAGCCGCCGATCAGGAACGGGATGGCGAGGCTGAGCACGACCCACAGCGGGAACCAGCGGCTCATGAACATCACCAACCGGTCCTTGAGCAGCCACTTGCCGTAGATCTCCGGCTCCGCCTTGTAGCCGTCCAGGAACCAGCCCATGTGGCCGTGGAAGAAGCTCTTGAGCGGGCTGTGCGGGTCATCCTCCTCGTCGGAGTTGGCGTGGTGCTTGATGTGGATCGAGGCCCACTCGACCGCCGGGCCCTGGATGGCCATCGAGCCCCCCAGCAGGAACAGGAAGCGCACGATGGGGTGCGCCTCGAAGCTGCGGTGGGTGAGCATGCGGTGGAAGCCAACCGTGATGCCGAGCGATGTGAAGAGGAACATCCCGAGCATGAGCGCGATGTCCTGCCAGCTGACCAGCCAGTTCCAGAGGAGGTAGATCGCGAAGAGCGTCCCCAGGAGCGGGATGATGACCAGGGCGAGCAAGAGCGCCTTCTCGACGCGGCTTTGGATCATTGTGTGTAACCTTTCCAGCTGTGTTAGGCCATGGTGTCGGCTCTGCCGACTGTTCTTTCCAGCTGGCGTTTGCGTGCTACGACCAGCAGCACCACAAATGCTGGAAAGGCGATTTCGACCATGTCTATCGGAACGAACAGGGGGTGGACAGGAGGAACCTCTGGGGGAGAGGCATCCGCTGCTTATCACCTGCTGTCAGTATAGCAGTGCGATAAAGTGAGCGGATTACAATTGGCGCGGATTCTGCGCCGCGCGGGGGAGGATCTGGTCGCAGTAGTAGAGCGTGCCGGCGGTGATGCACAGCGGGATCGCCAGCAGGTTGACCAGCGGGATGCTCACCAGCCCGAGGCAGACCAGGCCGAAGCCGGCGCTGCCCGGCATGCTCCGGCGCACCACGCCCAGCTTCTGGCGGAAGCCGAGCCGCCGGCGCTCCAGCGGCGGGTCGAGGAAGTCCAGGCAGGCGATCAGGGTGCCGAGTGCGATCCCTCCGGCGCTCGCCAGCGCCTGCCCCGCCACCGGCACGAGGTTCGCCAGCAGCAGCAGCAGGCCGACGCTGAGCGCGAGGGCCAGCTTCTTCAGCTCGTAGGCCAGCGAGCGCCACAGGTCCCGCGCGACCCCGGCGGCGGTCAGCGGCTCGGCCGGCGGGGCCTGGCCGGTCTGCTGCTGCTCGATGCGCTCGGAGAGCTTGCCGTAGAACGGCGAGCCGAACAGCACGCCGAAGCGCACCAGCAGAAAGCCGGTGACGATCAGCAGCCCGATGACCAGCAGCGCCTGGAGCAGAAAGGCGAGCGGGACCGCCCACTCTGGGAGGCCGGCGACCACGCCCTCCACCCAGCGCAGCCCGGCGAGCAGCAGGCCGGCGTAGATCGTCGCGCCGACGGCCAGATTGATGAGGATGGGAAGGACGATGTAGCCCCACAGGCCGGAGCTACGAGCGAGGAACGCCAGCGCCCTGAAGGGGTAAGCTGCTCCGATGAGGAACGTGCGCATACAAATATGATGTGGCGTCCTGGCCCGGCGACGAAGCTGCTACACCAGGACGCCACGTTGAAGCTCTTCTTAGCGCACGATCAGGCTCTCGTCGCGGTGCTTCTCGCCCTCCTCGAGCAGCATGATCGGAATGCCGTCCTCCACCGGGTAGCGGTAGCCGTTGCGGCGGTTCACCAGCCACTCCCTGCCCTCGCTGTCGGTCATCAGCTCCACCGGCCCCTTGTCGCCGGGGTCGGCCAGGATCGCCAGCAGCTCCGGGCTGATCGAGCGTCGCTCGCCTCTGTCGAGCCCGTTGTTGCCCGCCGGTGTGCCGAGGTCGAACACACTGTCCTCGCGGTACTGCCGGATGGCGCGGTACAGCACCACGCCCAGGCCGACGAGCGCCAGCAGGCCGAGCAGACGTAAGATGAGCTTCATAGTGCCTCCTCTAGAGCGATTGTCTCGGTTGGTGGTGGGGGCGCCGCTGCCCCGCGTACTGTCTCAGTATACCCGCAAGTCAAGAGGTGTGTGCGCCCCTCCACGGCTGGGGCTTCTCCTCCGGGTGCGTCCACACCAGCAGCTGCCCCTGCGGCGCGTCGGGGCCGTCCGGGTAGGTGATCTCCAGGAACGGGAAGCGCTGGTCGATCCGCCGGCCGCTCGCCACGTCGAGCACGACGTCGGTCCAGGTGCCGGTGTTGATGTACAGCTGGTGCGGGCTGACGGTCACCACCTGCGCCAGGTGGGTGTGCCCGCAGACGAAGAGCCGGTTGCGCCGGTGCTCGGCGCTGTGGGCGAGGCGCGCGATCGAGCGCAGCAGGTCGCCGCGGAAGGCGCGCATCTCGCGCTGAAGCTGCTGCCCAGCCTCGCGCTCGATCTGGGCCGCAGCATCCGCCCCGCTGCCGCTGCTGCGCAGCACGCGCCGCCCGGCGCTGCGCAGCATGGCGACGCCCCGCGCCCCGCGGCGGCGCAGGCCGCGCCACGGGCCGCCGGCACGTCCGGACGCTGCGCCGGCAGGCTGCGGCGGGACGTACCGCCGGGAGCGCGCCAGGCTGCGCGCCAGCATGAACAGGGCGCGCGCCACGAAGCGGCGCGTGCGCCGGTCGCGGAGCCGCGGCAGCGACAGCATGTACCACACGAGCGCCGAGATCGGCTTGACGTTGTCCATCAGCGGGGCGATCGGCAGCGGCTCGGCCTTGAGGCGGTTGATGACGTCCTTCACCACCCGGGTGCCGCGCACGACCTCGAACGGCTCGCAGATGCCATCGAAGTACACGAAGCGGTTCCAGGAGTCGAACTGGTTGCCGTGCACGATGTACACGCCGCCGCCCTCGTAGCTGGTGCCGAAGCGCAGCCGGTCGTCGCCGGGCGGCAGGCCCAGCGTGTCGCGCAGCAGCTGCTTGGCCGCCTCGTAGTGCAGCTCGAAGTCGTGGTTGCCGACGATGATGCTGAGCTGGTTGCCCGGCTGCTGCACGAACTCGCGCAGCGCGGCGATCGGCGCGGGGTGGGCGCGCAGGATCGCGCTCAGCCGCTCGGCGGCCGCCTGCCCCGACCACTCGTAGTCGTCGAGGTGCGGCAGCAGCACCTGTAGGAACTCGAAGGTGTCGCCGCCGAGGATCAGCTCGGTCGGCTCGCCGGAGCCGGCGTAGTGCCGCACGAACGCCGCCAGCTCCTCGTCGGCGGTGAACTCGTCGAGGGCATCGCCGGCGCCGAGGTGCAGGTCGCTGATCACCAGCCGGCGTATCGCCGGCCGCACCTCCTCGGGGCCGATCGGCGGCGTGCGGTCCTCGGTGGCCCTGAGCTGGACACGCCAGAAGCGCCCGGCCGGCAGCCGCACGCCGCGGCGTCTCACCGGCGGGTGGTGCGATGCGCCGTCGGCACGCTGCTTCGTTCCGACCGCGGGGGAGTGGGCGTGGTCCAGCGACATAGCACGGGCGCCGTCACGCAGCGGCGGCGTGTGCTGCGCGTACGAACGCGTGGATCTTCTGAACATCCTTCACGCCGGCCGTCTCGACGCCGCTGCTCACGTCGACGGCGTAGGGACGCACGATGCTGATGGCGGCGCCGACGTTCTCGGGCGTCAGCCCGCCGGCCAGCACGATCGGCAGCTTGCGCGCCAGCTGCGCCGCTCGCTCCCAGTCCGCCAGCACCCCGGAGCCCCCGTAGGAGCCGGGCACGTGCGCGTCCACGAGCAGCTTCACGTCGGGCCGGTTCGCGGCTGCCAGCCACGCCTGCTCGGCGGGCTCGCCGCTGAGGCGCAGCGCCTTGATCACCAGGCGGCCGGCCAGCAGCTCCAGATCCTCCGGCGGCTCGTCGCCGCTCAGCTGCACCGCGTCCAGGCCGCACAGCTCGGCGATGTGGGCCACGCGCGCCGGCGCCTCGTTGACGAACACGCCGGTGAGCAGCGGGCGGTGCCCGTCGGGCTGCGCGCGTAGCTCGCGGGCGATCGCTGCAACGTCCTCGGGGCGGACCTGCCGGCGCGACGGGGCGAAGACGAAGCCGAGCATCTCGGCGCCCGCCGCGGCTGCGGCGCGGGCGTGCTCGATGGTTCGGAGGCCGCAGATCTTGACAGCGGTCATGTCACGTGTCTGGCTGGGCAGGCTTCGGCCTGCGACCGGGCCCGAGACAGGGCTTCAGTGAAATGCGGTGTGGGTGTCAGGGCGAGCAGCTTCGCCGCCAGCCCTGACACCCACACCTTCAGCTCTACGACTCCGAGGCCTCGCTCGGCTCGGCGCTCTTGCGGGTGCTGCGGCGGCGCGGGCGGGCCGGCTTCGCCGGTGGCGTCTCCTCAGCGGGCGCCTCGGCGGGCGGCGCGGCGGGCGCCTCAGCCGCCGGCGCTGCCTCTGTTGCGGCCGGGGTTTCCGCTGTCGCGGCCGGTGTCTCCGCAGCGGCCGGTGTCTCCGCGGCGGCCTCGGCGGCCGGCTTGCGCCGCGAGCGGGAGCGCGAGCGCTTGGGCGGCGCAGGGGCCTCCTGCGCCTCGGTGGGCGGCGTCACTTCTGCCTCGGCGGGCGGCGTCACTTCTGCCGGCTGCTCGGTGGGCGCAGTCGCCTCGGCGGTCTCGGCCACAGCTGCCGGCTGCTCGGCGGGCGGCGTCACTTCTGCCGGCTGCACGGCCTCAGGCTCGCCGGTGTCCACCGGCGGGGCCAGCAGCTCGGTGAGGTCCGCCTCAGGCGGCGCGGCGATCCGGTAGGTCACCCGGTTGCCCTTGCCCTGCCGCTCGAGCACGCCGTTGTTGATCGCCTGCTTGATCAGCGTGCGCAGCTCCTCGTTGGTGCGCAGCACGCCGGCCGTGTTGCGGGCGGCCCGCAGCCGATCGTGGATCTGGGCGAACGAGAGCGGGCGCTCGGCGCTGGCGACTGTCTCGCGGAGCAGGTTCCACTCCTCCTCGGTGAAGGGCTGCGAGATGATATCGGCCGGCTGCGGGGTGGATGCGGCCACCTCCGCCGTGCTCTCGGGGACGCTGTCCGGCGCCTCGATGATCTCGGCGGCGGGCGTCTCGGGCGCAGCCTCCGCCGGCGTCTCCTCGAGTGTGGCCTCCGCCGGCGTCTCCTCAGGCTCGGCCTCCGCCGGTGCCTCCTCGGCCTCCGGCTCGGAGACCGGCTCATCGAGGATCGTGAGCGGGTCGAGGTCGGCCAGCGCCTGCTCGCGCTCGTCCTCGGCCTCGAGCCGCTCGAGCAGCTCCTCGAACACCGCGTCCGACTCGGCGCCGTTGCTCGGCAGTATCAGCGGCGGGAGGGCCTCGGCGGGCTCCTCGGAGGTCACCTCCTCGGGCTCCTCACTCGTCAGCTCGGTCTCGGCGACGGCCTCTGCGGCCTGCGGGCGAGCCTGCCCGCTGCGGCGGCGGCGGCGGCGGCGGCCGTTCTGGCTGGCGAGCCGCGTGTCAGGCCGCTCGCTGGTCGGCGTGGGCGCGGCGCCCGGCTCCTCCTGCAGATCCTGCGCGAACTGCGAGAGCTTGTACGGGTCCTCGCCCGGCAGGAAGACCTCGTTGACCGCGCCGCTGGTGAAAACCTGCACCTTGCCGCGGCGCTCGGCCTCGAGCGCGAAGTCCTTGAACTTGGCGAACGGCCGGCCCTGCGCGTCCTTGTAGCGGCTCTCGCGGAAGTCGCCGCCCAGCAGCTCCTTCATCAGCAGCTTGAGCGACCCGAACGAGCAGACGTAGCCGCGCTCGCGCGCCAGGTGAACGGCCTGCACGAGCACGTCGTAGATGTCGTCGTCGCCGGGCGCGCTCGGGGCGGAGGCAGCGGCAGCCGGCTGCGGGGCGGCCTCGCGATCGCGATCGCGGCCGCGCTGATCCTCGCCGTGCTCGACGCTCTCGCGGCCCTTCTCGGGCATCTTGGCGCGCGGCTGGTCCTGCTGGAGGCCGGCGGGCTTCTTGCCGATCAGCTGCTCGTAGAAGATGAACTCGTCGGCGCTCTGCGCGAGGTGCGCGGATGCGGCGCCGCCGACGCCGATGATGATGACTTCCTTGCCCTGCTGCCGGATGCTGTTGACCAGCGGGATGAAGTCGCGGTCGCCGGTGGCGAGCACGAACTTGCCGATGTTGGGGTTGGTGTACAGCGTCTTCATCGCGTCGATGCAGAGGTTCATGTCGACGCTGTTCTTGATCGCGCGGCCCGTGCGCCCCAGCTCCCGGTCGTAGTAGTACGTCGGCACGTACATCGGCTCGATGCCGTTGGCGTAGAGCGCGCTGGTGACGCGGGGGTAGCGGTACCAGTCGGCGTAGGCGCGGGCGATCACGACGCGGCCCAAGTCCGCGACGCGATCCATGATCATCTCGAAGTTCGGGTTGACGTCTAGCTTGTCGCGGACGGAGACGTAGACGTTCTCGAAGTCGATGAAGACGGCGACGTCGAGGCGGTTTGTATCGGTTGGCATCGGTAGTCTGACCACTCCTCGTCAGATGGGGACAGCGGACGACGCTGAAAGCCGAAGGAGGCGGGCCAGACAACGATCGCACAAATGGCTGTGGAAAGGCGGCGTGCGGCAGCCCCTGTGCTGCGCGCGCACGTCACATACTGTGAGGCTGTGTTCGGTGCGGGGGACCGGTGCCCTAGTCTTCCCCATGATGATTCCGAACATCCCGCTCTCACACGCTACAGTCGCACATGCCTGTACGCTGATCGAGTCAAAGCCCTGCGCCGCGCGCCTGCGGCTGTGTGGCAGCCAGCGAAGCGCTTGAGCGGCGCGTCTTCGGGGGTCGTTCCGATGTCAATGTGCTTACAGACAAATCTTCACTCGTACAACAAGCGGCGATGGGCCGCTGTGGAACGCTTTCACTATAGCACCCTCATTCCGTTTTCGCAACTCACTCGAAAGTGGGAATACGAGCTACACCCTTCGCACGCCGATCTCCGCCGCGAGCGATGGCTTCGCCGCGGCCTGCGCTGCGGGTGAGGGTGTCTGGGGAGGATGCTGCAAGAGCCTTGCCAGGGGATCGCGCTGGCTACGTCTCGCCGCGCGCCATGTCCAGCCGGTCGCGGCAGGCGGCGATGCCGGCGGCGCTCTCCGCCGACGGGTCGAGCTGGTGCGAGCGCACGAGCGCGTCGCGCGCCTCGACGTAGCGGCCGAGCATGTAGAGCGCCTTGCCCTTGTTGAGCCAGTAGACCGCCTTGACGCTGGAGACGGCGGCGGAGAGGCTGAGGGCGCGCTCGAAGCACTCGAGGGCCGGCTCGAGGCGCCCGAGCTCCATCAGCAGCGAGCCCTTGTTGTTCCAGACCCCGGCGCTGTCGGGCTCGAGCGCCAGCGCCCGGTCGTAGCTGGCCAGCGCCTCGTCGAAGCGCGCCAGGTCGGTGAGCGCCATCGCGCGCCAGAGCCACGCCGCGTGGCTGCGGTTGTCGGCGGCGAGCGCCTGCTCGAAGAGGGTCAGCGCCTGGGCCGGCTCGCCCTGGCGCAGCAGCATCTGGCCCTGGTCGGTCAGCAGGCGCGCCTGGCGCTCCGACGCCGCCCGCGTGCTGTCGCCCTCGTCCGCGAAGCGGTCGATCTGGTCGCGCAGGCTCCGCTCCACGGCGCGCAGCTGCTGCGCCTCGCTGGCCGCGCCGGCGTCGGACAGCAGGGCCGCGGCGCGCTCGCAGCTCAGCAGCGCCACCTTGAGCGGCTCGTAGCCGCCAAGCGCGCGGGCCGCCTCGGCGGTCCAGCTGGCGAAGGCCAGCAGGGCGTGGCGGGCGCTCGCGTCCTCCGGGGAGAGGAGCGAGTCGGCGCGGGTGTAGGCGGCGATGGCCTTGGCGGCGTAGGTGCTGCTGAGCGTCCGGCCCTGCGGCGTGAGGCGCGCGCACAGGTCGCCGATCGCGAAGTAGTCGTCCGGGTGCGGCTGGCGCCGCTCTCGCGCAGCCCGGCCGAGCGCGCGCACCTGGGGGTTGGCGTCGTTGGCGAACGGGTCGAACGCGCCGCTCAGGTCGCGGAAGGCGGTGAGCAGCTGCGACCAGAGGCCGCGCGGCTCCTCGGGATGATCGGCGGGCGGTGCGCTGCGGCCGGACTGCGGCGGGGGAAGGATGCTGTCGCTAGTCATGCGGGCCTCCGCACACGGGCTTAACACTACGCTGCCCGTATTGTACCATCCAGGCCAAGCTCCCGTGCGACGCGTAGGTCGATGGGCAGCCCGACCGTCTGCTCCAGCAGGGTCATCTGCTCGTCGGTCAGCGCAGCGCGCTGGGTGTCGAGCACGATCTGGCCGTCGACCATAAGGACGATGCGGTCCAGGTTCTCGAAGCAGAAGTCGAGGTCGTGGCTGACGACCACCACCGACTTGCCGCGCTCGGGGAGGGTGCGCGCCAGGGCCGCGAGCCGCGCGACTCCGGCCGCGTCCACCCCCGCGGTCGGCTCGTCGAGCACCAGCACGGCGGTGTCCATCGCCAGCACCGAGGCCACGGCCACCAGGCGCCGCTGCGCCGCCGGGAGGTCGTAGGGGTGCTCGTCGGCCACCGCGCTCAGGTCGAGCGCCTGCAGCGCCCCGTCGACGAGCGCCTCGATCTGCTGCGCGCTGTAGCCGAGGTTGCGCGGCCCGAAGCGCAGCTCGTCGCGCACGCTGCCGGCGAACAGCTGGTTGCGGACATCCTGGAAGACCAGGCCGACGTGCCGCGAGCAGCGCGCCACGGTCGTGGCGCGGGTGTCCTCACCGGCGACTGTGGCGCGCCCGGATGAGGGCCGCAGCAGGCCGTTGAGGTGGCGCAGCAGCGTGCTCTTCCCCGCGCCGTTGCGCCCCAGCAGCGCCACCCGCTCGCCTGGGCGGAGGGTGAACGAGACTCCCTTCAGCGCCTCGACGCCGGAGGGGTAGGTGAAGCGGACGTTGTCGAGCTCGACCAGCGGAGGATCGCTCGCCGCTCGCCCGTCGCCCGGCGGCGGGTCGTCGGGGCGCAGGGTGATCGGCGCGTGCTCGGCCGTCGCCGAGCCCCGCAGCCCTTCGACCAGCTCCGCGAACGTGACCGGGAGCGGGCGGCCGGGCGGCCACGCGCCGCGCTCCTGGGCGCGCCGGGCGAACAGGGCCGGGCGCGGCCAGCCCACGCCGCGCTCGAGCAGCAGCGGGTCGGCCATCGTCTGCGCCGGGGTGCCGTCGGCGATGATCTGCCCCGCGTCCAGCACGACGACGCGATCGGCGAGCTCGGCGATCCACTCCAGGTTGTGCTCGGCGATCACGATCGTCGTGCCGCCGCGGCTGAGGGTGCGCAGCAGGTCGGCCAGCTCCTCGGTGGTGGGCGGGTCGAGCTGGGCGGTCGGCTCGTCCAGCACCAGCACCGGCGGGCGCATCGCCAGGGCCGCGGCGATCACCATGCGCTGCTGCTGGCCGCCCGAGAGCGCGTAGGGCGAGCGGTCGCGCAGCTGCGCGATGCGCATCGCGTCGAGCGCCCACTCGATCCGCTCGATCATCTCCGGGCGCGGCAGGCCGAGGTTCTCCAGGCCGAAGCCGATCTCCTCATAGACCGTGGTGCGGGCGCCGGAGATCTGGCTGAAGGGGTTGCTGCTCACCAGCGAGACGTGGCGGACGAGCGACGCGACCGGCTGCTGCACCACGTCCTGGCCGTCGACCAGCGCGCGTCCACGGATGCGGCCGCTGTAGAAGTTCGGGACGAAGCCGGCGCACAGCGCGCAGAGCGTGCTCTTGCCGGCGCCCGACCGGCCGATCACCCCCAGGATCTGCCCGGCCGGCACCTCGAGGGTGATGCCGCGCAGCGCGGCGCTCTTGGCGTCCGCGTAGGCGAAGGAGACGTCGTGCAGGCTGATCATTGGTGTCATACTGGCTCTCGTGACCAAGGTGGGCGGGGTGCAGCCCTCCTGCCAACCCGTCCTCCGCCGCTCCGAGGCGGCGCCCCGCAGCGCGGCGCACACGGAGGCTCCGGGGGAGGTTGCGCCTCCTCCGACCCCGCCACGGGGTATGGGGTGGAGCCCGACCGCCCTTGCCGGGAGGCGTGGAGGGCCACGTGCCCTCCACAGATGTGTTGTTCCGCGCTCTGCGGCGAGTGTGTCGCCGCTGCGCTGCGGCGAGAGGGAGACACAGGGGAGGCGGCGTCTCCCCAGATCCCTTCGGGTGGTGCGGAGCCACCGCGCAAGCCCTGTCGCTTACGGCCGCAGGGCCGTGAAGATGCGCCAGCCGATCAGCGCGACGAGCGCAAGCAGCATCAGCGTGCGCGCCACGTGGTCGGCGGGTGAGTCCGGGATGTCGCGCAGCGTCGTCTTCGGGCCGCGGGCCATGAAGGCGCGCGACTCGAGCGCCATCGCGCGCTCCTCGGTGTCCACCAGCGCCCCGATGACCAGCGGGCCGACCAGCGCCGGCAGCGCGCGCAGGCGCCGCACCGTCCCCTCGGTCTCGAGGCCGCGCGAGCGCTGCGCCTCGAGGATGGCCGTGGCGCGGGCGGACATGTCGGGCGCGATCTGCAGCGCCGCCAGCAGCACGTAGCCGATGCTGCGCGGCAGCCCGCGCTCCACCAGCGCCTGCACCAGATCGCCGGGGGGCGTGGTGCGCAGCAGCAGCAGCATCGTCGCCGAGAGCGCGAGCAGCCGGGTGGCGGTGAGGAACGCCAGCGCCAGCCCCTCGTAGGTCAGCGTCAGCGGCCCGATCTGGAACGGCGTGGCGTCCGGCGGCGGGAACAGGATGCCCTGGATCAGGAATAGCGAGACCGTGAACGGCAGCAGCGCCTTGAGCGAAGTCCACAGGAACGGCCCGCCCACCCCCGCGGCGTACGCCAGGGCCACCAGCACGCCGAAGATCGCCAGCGGCGTGAGCAGCCCCGGCAGCAGGTAGGCCATCATGATCAGCAGCAGCGCGGCGGTGAGCTTGGTGAGCGGGTGGAGGCGGTGGATCGCGCTTGTGCCTTGGGAGTAGATCGAGAGCATCGCTGGCACCTCTCGCGGGGAGGTCCGGAGGGCCCGCGGGCGCCCCGGGGTCCCCTTCGCTGCCGCAGTGCGGCGGGGAAGGGGATGGGGGAGGCGGCGCCTCCCCGCACCTACCACCGCGTGCATCCTATCGGTCAGCGCTCCGCAGCCGGCTCGCCGAACACATCCTGGTCGTCCGCCCCGGCGCGCTGCATCGTCGGGAAGCGCATCAGCAGGCGGCGCGGCAGCGCCTGGATGATCAGCCACACCAGCAGGAACGAGGTCATCTTGTCGAACGGGTCCGACACCACGCCCTGCGCGAAGGCCGATTGCAGGATGGTCGCGCCGCTGGCGCGGAAGGCGGCCACCAGCAGGTCGGTGCCCGAGCCGGTGATGCCCTGGAACACGTAGGCCGCCATCGGCGCCGAGATGATGGCCGCCACGACGCCGGTGAACAGGCCGACGAGCCCGGCGTACCCGGCGCGCTGCAGCACGTAGTAGCCGATCACCGCGCCGGCGACCAGGGCGACGATGAAGATCAGCGGCTGCTGGACGACCAGGTCGGCCATGTTCGGGAAGACGATGTAGCCGTCCGGGTGCTCCTGCGCGCCGATGATCGAGAGCACGAACACCGCCAGCGCGAAGAAGAAGATCGCGCCGATGATCGCCGAGAGCCAGCGCGGCGACTGGCGGGTGAACAGGCCGGCGCGCCCGGCGAACCCGGCGATCAGGCCGATCACCGCCGCCACGTAGGAGAACCAGATCGCCGGGCCGCTGTTCGGCAAGCCGGTGAGCGTCCAGATCACGTTCGAGAGCAGGCCCGTCAAGAGCCCGATCCACGGGCCGAGCAGCGCACCCACCAGCACCGTGCCGATACTGTCCAGGTAGACCGGCAGCACGCGCGAGGTGATCACCAGCTGGCCGACAACAATGTTGATCGCGATCGCCAACGGGATCAGCGCGAGGGCGGTGCTGTTCAGACCGCCCCGTCCAGAGGAGCTCATCCTGGCCTCCTTACACGCTCCGGGCCGTCGCCGGGCCACTCCCGGCGTCATGTGCGGCTTTGTTGAGACTGTGTACTTTTGACACTAATTGGTTAGATTCAATTATAACACAATCGCTTGGCGCGCAATACGAGGAGCGGCGGGCGGGATGAGGCTGGTGCGAAGCGATTCAGGGGAGGCTGCGCTCCCCTGCTCCGCCGCCGCACGCTGGCGCGAACGCTAGCCGCCGCCCGCGAGCCACGCGCGGCGCAGCTCGGCGAACGTGCCGGCCGCAATGCTCTCGCGGATCTCGCGCATGAGCTTGAGCAGAAAGGCCACGTTGTGCAGGCTGAGGAGCCGGATCCCCAGCAGCTCCTGGGCGCGGAACAGGTGGTGGATGTAGGCGCGCGAGTAGCGGCGGCAGGTGTAGCAGCCGCACCACTCGTCGAGCGGCGCGTCGTCCTCGCGCAGCGCCGCGTTGGCGACGTTGAGCTTGAAGCGCCGCGCATGGTCGCGCACCAGCGCGGTGCCGTGGCGGCCTAGGCGCGTCGGGCTGACGCAGTCGAACATATCGATGCCGCGCGCCACGCCCTCGATCAGGTCGTCCACGTCGCCGATGCCGAGCAGGTGGCGCGGCAGCGCGTCCGGCATGTGCGGCACGGTCATGTCCACCACCTCGCGCATCTGCTGCTTGTCGCCGCCGAGCGACCCGCCGATGCACAGGCCGTCGAACCCCAGGCTGCCGATGAACTCGGCGCTCCGCTGCCGCAGATCGGGCCACACGCCGCCGTGGACGATGCCGAACAGCGCCTGATCGGGGTTGGGCGCCGCGAAGGGCAGCCCCTCGCCGCCCAGCGTCCGGCGGTGGAACGCCAGGCAGCGCTCCTCCCAGGCGTGGGTGCGCTCCAGCGAGCGGGCGGTGTACTCGTAGCCGGCGTGGAACGGCGGCAGCTCGTCGAAGCAGAGGATGATGTCGGCGCCGATGCCCTTCTGCACCTCGATGCTGCGCTCGGGGGTGAAGACGTGCTGCGAGCCGTCGATGTAGGACTTGAACACCACCGCCTCGTCGGTCACCTTGACCATGCCGGGCTGGGTCTGCGGGTGGGCCGGCCGGCGGCCCTTGATCTCGTCGGCGATGCCGCCGTACACCAGGCTGAACACCTGGAACCCGCCCGAGTCGGTCAGGATCGGGCCGCTCCAGCCCATGAAGCGGTGCAGCCCGCCCTGCCGGGCGATCAGCTCGTGGCCGGGCTGGAGGTACAGGTGGTAGGTGTTGCCGAGCACGATCTGCGCGCCGTGCTGCTCGAGCTCCTCGGGCGTGAGCGACTTGACCGTGCCGCGGGTGCCGACCGGCATGAACACCGGCGTCTCGACGACGCCGTGGGGTGTGGTAAGCTTGCCGGTGCGCGCCCGGCTGTGCGGGTCGCGCGCCTCGATGGTGAAGTGCAGTGCCATAGGGCGGCATTATACGGCATTGTTCCGTCTCTGGTGGCTCTGGCGGCACAGCCGCCAGAGCCGCGGGGGCCAGGGGCCCGGAGGGGGCGGCAGCAGGTTGGAGTCGCGGGCGGGGCGCCGGCCGGCACGGCAGCGGACCTGGCGGGAAGGCGCCCGGGCCGCCGCCGGCGCTGTTTTCCGCAGGTAAGCGCTGCGCTGGAGCAGCCGTGAGGAGTTGTGTGATGGCGACGAAGGTTCTCCTGGACACCGATATCGGCTCGGACATCGACGACGCGGTCTGTCTGGCGTACCTGCTGGCCCAGCCGGAGTGCGAGCTGCTGGGCGTGACGACGGTGAGCGGCGAGCCGGAGGTACGCGCGCGCCTGGCGAGCGCGATCTGCAGGGCGGCCGGGCGCAGCGTGCCGATCTACCCCGGCGCCGCCGCGCCGCTGAGGGTCGGGCAGCGCCAGCCGCGCTCGCCGCAGGCCGCCGCGCTGGACCGCTGGCCGCACGAGACGAGCTTCCCGGCGGGCGCGGCGGTCGAGTTCCTGCGCGAGACGATCCGCGCCAACCCCGGCGAGGTGGTGCTGCTGGCGATCGGCCCGCTGACGAACGTGGCGCAGCTGTTCCAGGCCGACCCCGAGGTGCCGGGGCTGCTGCGGGCGCTGGTGCTGATGGGCGGGGTCTTCGTGGACGGCCCGGAGCGCCCGGAGTGGAACATCTACTGCGACCCGCACGCGGCCGACGTGGTCTACCGGGCGGGCGCGCCGGTCCACCGCTCGATCGGGCTGGACGTGACGCGCAGGGTGCAGATGACGGCCACCGAGGTCCGGGAGCGCTTCACCGCGCCGGTGCTGCAGCCGGTGCTGGACTTCGCCCAGATCTGGTTCCAGTCCCGCCCGGAGATCACCTTCCACGACCCGCTGGCGGCGGCGACGATCTTCGACGACACGCTGTGCCGCTTCGCGCCCGGCGCGGTCACGGTGTCGCTCGACGAGGGCTCGGAGGCGGTGACGCGCTGGCAGCCGGGCGGGCCCGGCTCGCCGCACGAGGTGGCGCTGGAGGTGGACGCCCCCGGCTTCTTCCGGCACTACTTCCGGACGGTGTGCGGGTGAGCGGCCGCGGCGGGGGCGATGGGGCCGCGGGAGGAGCCGTCTCCGACCTTCGTCCGACGCAAACTCGCCGCACTGCGGTATAATAGTGCCTGCCACGCACCGGCCACGGCCGCGGCTGGCAGGCGTCCTTCGAGCCAGGAGTGTTGCATGTTGGGCCTCTCTCTCTAGAACACGGCGCGACAGCCGCCACCGAGCGTCTGTTGCAGCGGCCATGCGGAGCGGCTGCTCCGATGGCTGCGCTGGATCACAGCTGTGGCTGTAGAGTGTAGAGAGGCGAGCATGCTACAGGTTCAGGGCCTGCGCAAGAGCTACGGCGCGGCCACCATCCTCAACGATATCTCCTTTGTGATCAACCGCGGCGAGCGGGTCGGGCTGATCGGCCCGAACGGCACCGGGAAGTCCACGCTGCTGCGCATCATCGTCGGGCAGGAGCAGCCCGACGCCGGCGCGGTGGTGCGCACCCCGCCCGACCTGACGATCGGCTACCTGCCGCAGTCCTTCGAGGCCGCGCTGGCGAGCACGGTCGGCGAGGTGCTGGCGGCCGCGCAGGCCGAGTACCTCGCCGCCGAGCGCGCGCTGCAGCAGGCCGCCGAGGGGCTGGCCGCCGCGCAGGACGACATGGACGCGGCGCTGGCGCGCTACGACGCGGCGCTGGCGCGCTTCGAGGCCATGGGCGGCTACGAGCGCGAGCGGCGGGCGGAGCTAGTGCTGGAGGGCCTCGGGCTGGGCGAGGTGCCGCTGGAGACGCGGCTGGCGACGCTCAGCGGCGGCCAGAAGACCCGCCTGGGGCTGGCGACGCTGCTGCTCGGCGAGCCCGACCTGCTGCTGCTCGACGAGCCGACCAACCACCTGGACGTCGAGGCGCTCACCTGGCTCGAGGGGTTCGTGCGCGAGTACCCCGGCGCGGTGCTGATCGTCTCGCACGACCGCGAGTTCCTCGACCAGACGGCGACGCGCATCCTGTACCTGGACCCCGAGAAGCGCACGGTGAAGAGCTACCCCGGCAACTACAGCGATTTCGCGGCGGCGCGGGAGCAGGAGCGCGAGCTGCACATCGAGGCGTACAAGAAGCAGCAGGAGTACATCGAGAAGGTCGAGTCCGACATCGCGCGGCTCAAGGGGCAGGCGCTGAGCGTCGAGCTCACGACCACGCCCTCGCAGCCGCACGTCCGGCGCCTCGCGAAGAAGGTGGCGAAGAAGGCCAAGGCGCGCGAGCGCAAGCTGGAGCGCTACCTCGAGTCCGAGGAGCGGGTGGAGAAGCCGCGCCAGCGCTGGGGCCTGAAGCTGGACTTCGGGCCGCCCCCGCCCGGCGGCCGCGCCGTGCTCAGGGTGGATGGCGTGAGCTTCGCGTACCCGGCGGCCAACGGTGCGTCCGACCTGCTGCTCGAGGACGTCTCCTTCGAGGTGCAGTACGGCGAGCGGATCGCCATCGTCGGGCCGAACGGCGCCGGCAAGACCACGCTGCTGCGGCTGATCGCGGGCGCGCTCGAGCCGCAGGCCGGGACGGTCAGGGTCGGGACGAACGTGCGGCTGGGGGTGCTCGCGCAGGAGCACGAGACGCTCGACCCGCGGCGGACGGTGCTGGAGACGGTGCTGCGCGAGCGGCCGATGACCGAGACCGAGGCGCGCAACTTCCTGCACTTCTTCCTGTTCGGCGGCGACTCCGTGTTCCGCACGGTCGGGGTCTGCTCGCTCGGGGAGCGCAGCCGGCTGCAGCTGGCGCTGCTGGTGCTGCGCGGCTGCAACCTGCTGCTGCTCGACGAGCCGCTCAACCACCTGGACATCGACGGCCGCGAGCACTTCGAGGAGGCGCTCGACTCGTTCGAGGGCACTGTGATCGCCGTCTCGCACGACCGGGCGTTCCTGCGCAGCTTCGGCGAGCGGGTGCTGGAGGTGCGCGACGGGCGCGTCACCGGGTTCGCCGGCGGCTACGACGAGTACCTGGAGAAGCGGCAGGCGCGCTGAGCCGCCTCCTCTGCGAGCGCGGGCCGCCGGACTCTGCGACGGCGGCCGCCCGGCGGTGTACAATGCCCTGCGGGGCGTGGCCGCCAGTGCTGACGGCAAGGCCGAGCGCTGGCGGCCACTTTTACACTCACCAGCACGTCGCGCGCGGCCGTGCCGCCCGCCCTCCT